>CAIQIE010000357.1 GCA_903871805.1 uncultured Planctomycetaceae bacterium
CGCCGACATGCTGGAAGTGGATCATCCGGGCGCGATTGCCCTGGTCGCGATCGGATGCGGTGCGGATGCGAATCCTTCGCCCCGCGGAACGCACGAGCAGGCGCGAACACACGGACGCACTTTGGCGAACGAAGTGAATGCGCGTCTGCAGGCCGCCGACAGTTTGCGGCGAATCGATCCGGCGATCGTTTGCCGGATTAGTCGTATCGATTTGCCGCTGGGGCTGTTACCAACGCGAGACGAGTGGCAGCAGCAGGCGGCAGATCCAGGAGTAACCGGATCGCGAGCACGTTACTTTCTGAAAATGCTGGATGAAGGCAAAGAGATCCCGACCACGGTTCCGGAATATCCGGTACAGACCTGGTGTTTTGGCGAGGACCTTGCCATGGTCTTTCTGGGTGGCGAAGTAGTCGTGGATTATTCCATCCGACTGAACGACATGTTTGACAGTGACCGTTTATGGATCAATGCCTACAGCAATGATGTACCCTGTTATATCGCTTCTGCCCGACTGCTGCGTGAAGGCGGCTATGAGGTCGATTCCTCGATGCTGTACTATCGCCGCCCAACACGACTTGCACCAGAAGCTGAAGATTTGATCTGCGACGCGGTTCAAAAGCAATTGCCGCAACACTTTTATTCGGCAGCGCTGCGGCAGAATTTCCCGGCTCCGTTCGAGCCTGCAGCGGCTGTAAAGACGATCACGACACGCCCTGGCATGCGGGTTGTTCTGGCCGCGGCGGAGCCACTGATTCGTGACCCCGTGGCCTTTGACTGGGACGAGCTCGGTCGGCTCTGGGTTGTGGAAATGGGCGATTATCCTTCCAGAGATGCCGGGCACGCCGGTCGCGTTCGAATTCTGCAGGACACAGACGGAGATATGGTCTTCGATAAAGCCGTCACGTTTCTGGACAACCTTGCGTATCCGAGTGGGATTCAGTGCTGGAAGAATGGAGTGATTCTCACGATGGCTCCGCTGGTGGTTTATGCCGAGGACACTGACGGCGATGATATCGCAGATGTCCGCCAGCCGCTGTATGGCGGATTTGTGGAAGGTAACCAGCAACACCGCGTGAATGGGCTCCGCTGGGGACTGGATGGCTGGCTGTATCTGGCGAATGGGGACAGTGGTGGCCTGGTCAGCGGACTGGGGTCCATTCCTGGCCGGGCCGAGTCCATTCCGCCGGCGGGGACTCCTGTCAGTCTGCGTGGGCGAGATCTGCGGATTCACCCCGAATCAAATGCCGTCGACGCCGTGGCTGGAACAACGCAGTTTGGCCGCGAACGAGACGACTTTGGTCATTGGTTTGGCAACAACAATTCCAATCCGATCTGGCAGTATGTTCTTGAGGATCGTTACGTCAGACGCAATCCGCATGCGGGAATTTCCAGCGTTACGAGGCAGGTGGCTGCCGTTCCCGGCGCGGCCCCTGTGTTTCCGATCAGCCGCACTCTGGCTCGCTTCAACGATTTTGCCTACGCCAATCGATTCACGTCGGCCTGCAGTACGATGATTTACCGGGATACGTTGCTGGGAGCTGAATTCTATGGCAATGCCCTGACCTCTGAACCCGTGCATAATCTGGTTTCGCGCCTTGTCATGAGTCGGAATGATGACGGGCTGGGAACATTGTACCATGGTGAACGAGCGGCCGATGAGCAGCAGTCGGAGTTTCTGGCGTCCACAGATAACTGGTTTCGGCCGACAATGCTGAGAACCGGTCCGGACGGTGCGATCTGGATCGCAGACATGTACCGTGCTGTGATCGAACATCCGGAGTGGATTCCGGCCGAGTATCAGCGCAAGATGAATCTGTATGCCGGCAGCGATCGAGGTCGCATCTATCGCATCATTCCGGACGTCACCTGCTGTGATGTTGCGGCAGCAGATGGGGATGCCGCCGACAACCCTCAGGGCGACTCTGCGAAAGGCAATTCCGACCTTCGCAAACCCTTTTCCCAGCGATGGAATCAGGTCCCGTTGCATGAACTGACCGCAAGGTTGGCCAGTCCCAATGGCTGGTGGCGTGATACGGCCCAACGAATCCTGCTGCATCGACGGGAAGAGGTTGCGAAGAATCCTGAAATTCTCGGGCAGATTCGCGAGCTCGTTGGGCATGGCGGCGCTGTTGGGGTTCAGGCAATGGCGACCTTGTCGTCTTTGCAGATGGCTCCGGTTGGCGATGAAGGCCCTGTGGAGGTGGACGATCTGTTGCAGGGGCTCAAGTCGGACGATGCGGAAATTCGTCGGCAGTCTGTTGAGCTGCTGGAACCCGCGTTGCGGTCCGGGAACCCGGAGATTCTGAGACACCTGGAACCACTGCAGCAGGACGTCAGTTCGGCCGTACGTCTGCAGTTGCTGCTGAGCCTTGGTGAAGTGAAAGGCGGCGCGGCCTCGGAAATTCTGGGAAAAAGTCTGTTGCGAAATGCGGGCGATGATCTGCTGGTGGACGCAGGCATTTCCTCGCTGACACCCGAGAATATTGGCGGCGTGATTCAGACCGTTCTGCGATCGCCGTCCGAAGAGTGGGATGAGTCGCTTGCGGGCAGGCTGCTGGCCCAGGCGGCTTCGATGGGACAGACGGATCAGCTTGCAGCACCGCTGATGCTGGTTCTGCAATCGTTGAATTCTGAATCCGAATCGCCGCGGATGGTTGTGGCCGCAGAGACCGTCAGCGAAGTACTTCGCAGCGAATCCGGAAAGTTGCTGGCTGAGAACGATGAACTGCAATCTGCACTGCGGCAGGCTTCTGAGGTTGCGTTGGCGATTGCCGCAAATGCAGGGGAGGAAGCGGATCGCAGAGCTGTTGCGCTGGGGCTTGTCGACGCCTGTCGGGGCCTGCAGCGGGGCGACGTCAATCCAGCAGAGTTTCTGGCACCGCAGACCCCGCTGGCTGTGCAAAAGGTGGCGGTAGGGATGGTCGTTCGGGCAGATCAAATGCCGTTGCTGCAGGCGACGTTGAAACGTGCGCCAGAAATGGAACCCGAGATTCGCGCCGCATTTTTTCAGGCGGTCATTCAGAAGCCGGCCATGATTCCTGAGCTTCTGCGGGCTCTGGAAATCGGAGATTTGTCGGCAGAAGATCTGGATGCAGCGCAGCGAGACGTTCTCGTTAATCATCGGAACTCGGAAATTTCGACACGAGCGCGAGAGCTGTTGAAGTCCGGAGCCGTTTCCAGTCGTGACGAGATCGTGATGACATGGCGACAGCAGATTCAAAACCTGAAAAGTGATGCCAATGAGGGTGCACGCGTCTTTGAAAAACGCTGCAGCACCTGTCATCGACTGCAGAATATCGGAAAAGACGTCGGCGCGGATCTGGCGGCCCTGAAGGACCGTTCGACAGAAGCGCTGGTCACGGCTATCCTGGATCCCAATCGCGCTGTTGAGGCAAAGTTCCTGAGCTACACGCTGGTGACGAATGATGGGCTGCAGTATTCCGGAATGTTGCGAGGTGAAACCGGAGGTGCACTGACCCTGATGGCCAGTGACGGCAAAGAGCAGGTAGTGCCGCGAGTTGTTGTTGAAGAACTCATCTCATCCCGCCGGTCGCTGATGCCTGAAGGTCTGGAAAAGGACCTGAGTCCACAGAATCTGGCGGATGTCATTGCCTTTGTTCAGTCCACTGGCAGTCCGTGGAAACAGTTTGAGGGAAACGTACCGCAGTTTGTAGCGGCGCAGAAGGATCGTACGGTTGTTCTGCCCGCTTCTGCTGCCGAGATTTACGGGCCAAGCCTTGTTTATGAAGCTCAGAACGGAAACCTTGGATTCTGGTGCAGCACTGAGGACTATGCGCGCTGGTCGTTTGAAGTGCCTGCGGGAGGTGACTGGACTGTCGAAGTGGACTTTGCCTGTGACGACAGCACGGCGGGAAGTTTGATTCGATTTTCCACGGGAAATCGGCTGCTGACAGCCCGGGTACCAGGAACAGGAACATGGGAAAACTATACGACGTGGACGGCGGGAACGATTGACCTGCATCGTGGAAAAGGTCAATTAATCGTCACGGCACCAGAACGACCGGGGACCGCATTAATTGACATTCGCTCGATCCGACTGATCCCGCCTGGCATGAAGTAGGTCAGGGAGTGTGTGCAACGCCCGGGACGACTGAGCCAAAGGTGGTTCACGGAAAGTTTGAGTGATCAGAAACAGCGAAGAGTGGTGTGTAACAGCGGAATCAGACGGAAGAGTGAGGACAAAAATGTCAAAGCAGGTGTTGGGGCTGATACTGTGTGGCTGTTTGACTCTGCTGACGTCGTCGGACGCTCTGGCAGACAATCTGATTACGCGGGAAAACTCGTTGCCGGGATCCATTGACTGGCAGTTGACGCGGGTAAAAATCGTCGGCGCGGAGTGTCGTTCTGTTCCCATTGAAGGTTATTGTTCGAAACAGAGTGTGGCTGCGGGAGAACCGATTGACATTATGGTTTCAACAAATCCCGCCAGAGCATTCCGGCTGGAGATTTTTCGAACTGGATACTACGGTGGCCGCGGGGCTCGCCTGATGAAAACGTTTGAGCGAATTGAAGGCCTGACGCAGGCAGATCCAGAGAAAGGTGACAAGGATCTGCACGAATGTCGCTGGAAGAAGTCATTGACGCTGACAATTCCCGAGGAATGGATCAGCGGCGTTTATCTGGGGCGATTGACGACCATTCCGGAAGGCAACGAGCCCTACTGGCAGAGTTATGTGATTTTTATTGTTCGCGACAATCGTCCGGCGGACGTTCTGTTTCAGTGTTCGGACAATACCTGGCAGGCTTATAACGTCTGGCCTTCGCACTATTCTGTCTACACCCATCCGAAAGGTGGTCAGGGGCCGTGGGCCGACGTGAGTTTTGATCGGCCGTATGGTCGCGAGGCGCAGTACACCAGTGTTGTGAATGATCCGTTGACTGTCGGGGCCGGCGAGTTTCTGCCGTATGAGTTTCCTATGACCTACTGGCTGGAGCAGCATGGTTACGATGTCAGCTACTGTTCCAACAGCGACATGCTGACTCCGGACCGTGGATTGAAGTGTAAGAGTTTCATCAGTATCGGCCACGACGAATATTGGGATATCCGACAGTTTGAAAGTGTCACAAAGATGCGTGACGCCGGAGTGGACCTGTTGTTTCTTTCCGGCAACAGCGTGTGCTGGGTAACTCCCCTGCGTGATTCTGCAGATGGACGCGCCAATCGCATCTTTTTCCGTGGTGGCCCGTATGGCGGCGACAACGATTATGCCGTGGGGCGGGCGAAAGACCATGGTCCGTTTCCGCATCATGGACCGGACGAAGGGTTACTGATGGGCGCTCGAAATATTGAACCAGTGAATGGAGGGGGAGATTGGACCGTCACAAAAGCGGATCACTGGATGTTCCGCGGGGCGGGCGTGAAAAATGGCGATTCAATACCCGGGCTGATTGGCTGGGAATACCATGGCAGTCCGGCATCGATTCCGGGACTGGAAGTGGTGGCATCCGGGACAGCCTGGCAGGGTGGAGTTAATCCGCAGCAGTGGACGGCGACAATTTATCCTGGTCCCAAAGACAATTTCGTATTTAATGCCGCGACAATTTGGTGGGCCCAGGCGCTGGGAGATCCTCCGGGGCACACACTGCCCTGGTCACACTTCAGTCGTCCGCACGGTCCGGATGAGCGCGTGCAAAAGATGACTCACAATCTGTTGCGCAAAGCTATCGAGAATGGTCCATGAGAGAACCCTATCACGAGGATGCACGGGGAAGCATCACCCACTGCTGCCCGGGCGGCCAAAGCATTTAATCGCCGGAGGTCTGGAGAAAATTTGCGGCAGCAGCTTTCGGGAAGATGCACGTCACCAGGCCGGTGACTCAAGAAGTTTCTCAACGACTTTTCGCCGGCTTCCGGTGGCTTCGTAGATCTCGTTCTGGTTTCTGGCACCACTGGTTGGGGGAATCTCAGCCACGGATTCCAGTTCGTTCAGGCAATCCAGTTCGGTCGCTGCCGGTCGCAGCTTTACGATCAGTTCATCGACCAGTTGGGGCACAGAACGCTGCTGAAAGTCTCGATAACTAACCAGCGACGCATCCGCACCGTATCGAGTCGCTCGCCATTTGTTTTGTTCGACCATCATGGGATGGTATTCCGGCAGAAAGGTGCCCTCGTCGATTTCGTTGGAAATTGTGTGCACGAGACACTGGATGAGTGAGGTTAGCGCGAGCACATGATCGAGGCTGGGCGGAACATCGCACACACGAACCTCGATGGTTCCAAAATGATGATGCGGACGAATATCCCACCAGATTTCGCGAATGGAATTGATAAAGCCTGTAGCCATCAGGTGTTTTACCAGCCAGACGTACTCGCTCCAGTTTCGCATCTGATAAGGTAGACCGGCTGTCGGCAGACCCTCCATAATTTTTGAACGGTTCGACTGCAGCCCGGTGCTGCGACCTTCCCAGAACGGCGAATTGGCTGACAGGGACAGCAGCAGTGGCAGATGGTGCAGCATGCGATCGCAAACCATGACGGCTTTATCACCGGAATCAACGCCGATGTGCACATGCAGGCCAAACGTGACCAGCCGTCGCACGACATCTTCCATCAGAGTCACGAGGCGATGATAGCGCTCGTGAATGGTGATTTTCTGATGACGCCACGAAGAGAACGGATGCGTGCCGGCCCAAAGCAGACGGATTCCCATGGGATTCAGAATGGATTCCAGCTTAGCCAGTTTTCCACGCAGGTCATCTCCTGCTTCGCGAACGGTGCGGCAGACCTTTGTATTGATTTCCACATAACACTGCATCAGCTCCGGCTTGACGAACTCTTTCAGTTCTTCCGGAATTGCGGACAGCACCTGGTCGATGCTGCTGCAGAGTGACAGTTCTTTCGCATCGATAAGCTGAAGTTCAATTTCGACTCCGATGGTTGGGCTATTGTTCGGAGTGAAACGCAAGACTGTCATGAAATGAGCATCCTCTGTCAGAGGGACTCGGCAGCACGACTGGGGTAACCGCCATGACGGCTGAGAACTGACCGAGTGACGTCGACTGTGTTCCGAGTGAGAACGATTCTGCAGGCAGGGTAATTCTGGAGGGTAGGCGAGTTGGACGCAAGGTCAGACCGTCGGATCGCAAAGCCTGAGGCTGCTGATTCCGGTGGGACCGCCTGCAGAGGCAGTGAACTGCGGCAGAATCCGTCAGTGCAGGGATTTTGACAGACATTTTCGATATCGAGTTGCAGGAAATGGGTGTTCCGGGGACAATAAAAGGCGACCAGAAACGGATTCCGGGGGCGAAACTTTGATTTCCTACCGATCGCTGAAAAAACTGATTGGCGAAACCAGTCTTGAACGGAAGTGCCGCTTTCTGTTCGGGATCGCATTGTTGTTTCTGATTACCGGCAGTTTCTGGTGGTATGCGGTCAGGACACAGCAGCTTGTCGAGCAGCAGCAGGTGCTGGCAGCGCGAATGATGGTGCCTCGCGTTCTCCAGTTGCAGCACTACACTCGCTTTCTTGAACGATCCCGCAGGTCTGCGGGACAAACAGCCCATCCATTATCGGGCGAAACAGCAGTGTCGTTATCGGGAGAGACGGTAAATGACACGGCCGGAAGTTCGCGGACGGTCATCACCGATGACCCGCTGACCGAGGTGGCCTTTCTTCGCAAGGTGATGGCATCTCTGCCGTCCGATTCGGATCGGGCCAGTTGGGATATTTTGTCCCCAAAAGCGTCGGGAAAGAACGATGTCGAATACGAAGCACGAAGACGGTTCAACGACAGACCCGATGCCAAATCCGAAAACGAATACTTCGAATTTGTTCCGGACGACGGAAAACGCAAACTCTACTACTACTCGGCGGTTCGTATTCAGCAGGCATGTATCGTCTGCCATCTTCAGGATGGCTCCGTTCCGGAAAGAATGACGGAAGAACAACTCAAAAGCCTGAATGCTCTCAACGGGTTTCCCGGGACTCAGCCTGAAGCTTCTGACAGAACCGGGATTCAGCCGGCCGACAGCATCCTGAGAGAGTCGGTTAGTTCGGCCGATTCAGAAACTTCGAAACCACTGCATGCGATTGTCGGTATCGAACTCAGTCTGGAGGCTGTGGATTTTCAGCTTGCTCAAAACAGGGCCGTGCTGCTTGCGACGGGAATCATCACTGCATTTCTGGCGATGCTGGCAGCCTATGTCATTGTGCGTTACATCATTGTCAAACCTGTACAGCACCTGAAGGAGGTCAGTGATGAAATTGCCCGAGGAAACCTGAATCTGCGAGCTGACATCAGTACCGGGGACGAATTCGAAGAATTGAGTCACGCGTTTAATCGTATGCTCCGGCACATGATGACCGGCAACGACGAACTCCGGACACTCAATGAAAGCCTCGATGGTAAAATTGATCAGCTCGCTCAGGCTAATATGGAACTCTTCAACAATAACAGGCTCAAGGACGACTTTCTGGCCACTATCAGCCACGAGCTGCGGACGCCGCTGAACAGTATTCTCGGCTTCAGTGATATCCTCCAGACCGCACCGAATCTGGATGATCGACAGCGAAGATACGTCAGCAACATTCAGACCTCAGGCCAGTCCCTGATGGTGCAGATCAATGATCTTCTGGATCTGGCGAAAATCGAATCCGGAAAAATGGATATTCACCCCTCGCGATTCGGGATCAACGAGATCCTGGAAATCCAGGTTCAGCAGATCATGCCCCTCGCCGACAGGAAAAATATTGATCTGCGCATGGACCCATCTCCCGAGCCACTGCCAATGCTTTACCAGGATCAGGGGAAAATTAGTCAGATTGCCAACAACCTGCTGTCAAACGCCATTAAGTTTACCCCCGAGGGCGGGCGCGTTCGTGTTGCATCCCGGCTTGCGGATGACGGCTTCATCAGCTTCAGCGTTGAAGATACCGGAATTGGGATCCCGCTTCAGGAGCAGGAACATATCTTCGAAAAGTTTCGACAGGGCTCCACGTCGCCCGGCGGCCGCGATCACACCAAACGCGAATACGAGGGCACGGGGCTGGGACTTTCCATTGTCCGGGAACTTTCAAGACTCCTGGGCGGTGATGTGTCACTGCGCAGCGAATTTGGTCGAGGAAGTTTGTTTCAGGTTCGAATTCCCGTCGAACTGCCACTGCGGGCAGGTGCCTCAGAGCCGCTGCTGGAATCTCGTCCAGCTCCTCCGCCACCGCTGATCACCACGTCAGACCTGGTGATTGGTATCCGCCGAGACTCCGTGCCACCAGGCCGAATTCTGATCGATGTACAGTCAATCGGGCAGTGACGCTTTTCAATTCCCGGTCTTTGATGCGGTAACACACAGGAGTTTCAGAAAATGCATTCCGGTTCAGCTCGAGATCTTTCACTGCACCACGGCCCCCTCAGCAATCTGTTTCCCCGGGTCACCTCGGAAGCAGAACGATTGCCATGGCGGCTAAACGATGAACAACTGCAGTTCTGGGAAGAAAATGGCTTCGTCATCGGACCGCGTGTTCTGGATTCCCTGCAGATTGATCAGCTGCGTGCAGAACTGACAATGGTCAGCCAGCCCGGACATCCGGGCTCCGAATTCTGGTATGAATACCACTCAAATGAATGCCGGGATCCCGGGAAAATTCTCTTTCACGCCCTCGGAGCGTGGCGCATCGGAGTTGGGCTGCACGATATTCTGTGGAACCCGAGATTCACCACTCCCGCAGCCCAGTTACTGAATGGCCCTGTTCGATTTTGGCACGATCAGCTCTTTTGCAAACCTGCGCATCATGGCGGTGTGGTGGCATGGCACCAGGATTATTCCTACTGGACTCGAACACGCCCCATGGCACATCTGACGTGCTGGATCGGGCTGGACGACAGCACCATCGAAAATGGCTGTGTGTATTACGTGCCGGGAAGCCACCGCTGGAATTTGCTGCCGATCACCGGACTTGCCGGTGACATGAATGCGATTCGAGACGTCCTGACGGCAGCACAATGGGAACAGTTTCAGAATCCGGTGCCGGTCCAACTGCGAGCCGGAGAATGCGTGTTTCATCATCCGCTGACGGTGCACGGTTCATTCGAAAACCGAACCGAAAATCCACGGCGTGCCGTGGTTCTAAATGTCGTACGTGATGGCGTCTGCAGTGAATCTGAACAGCCGCTGCTGGAGGGCGTCCCTGTCGTTCCGCCGGGTACGCCACTGGGAGGTCAGTTCTTTCCATTGCTCTACACACCCGGTCATTGAACGGCATCCAGGAGGCGAGCGGAACTCGAACAGGAGACTTTGACGCAAGGACCTTGAAACAGGGACCCACGGCGCCCCGGCTGCAACTCGTCCCGGCGTTAATGAGTCATCGAGTCATTGAGTCTGAAGCCCGAAGACGTCTTCGCACACAATAACCTGAGGGGCATGCTCCAGCCCCTCGGTACCCGGGAAGTGGCCGCAGCTATGCTCACCGTATCCAAGGTGCCCAGCGCCCCCAAAGGCACCGTCCCCAAGGTGCCCACCGTCCCCAAGGTGCCAGGCACCTTTCGTCATAAACCAAACAGATGAAGGGACTTGCAACGCATGTACTGCTCAGCTTTTGTGGGCTGCCGTGCGGCAATTTCGACGTAGCGTACTCACCCCGGCAAGGGCCTCTGGACGCCCGGCTTCCGTACGAAATCGGCGGCGAAAGTTCTGCACGAGGTCCAGCCAGGATTCTACGGTGCAGTCCAGACGCTCTATGATCGGCTTCAGATCGCCGGAAATCACTCCCGGCTTGTCCCGTCGCAGTTGTCGCCCGGTCCAGTCCAGCAACTGCAGGTACTGATCCAGTGACATGAACAGACATCCCTTGTTACTGGCTCGCCGTGTGGTCTGCTTGTCACGGGACTTCTTCTGCTTTGGCTCCAGCTCCACCGGAGCCAGCCAACCAGCATGTGGGCCGTGTTCCGTGTTCACAGCCTGCGTTTCGGCCGTGCAATCGGACTGCGCCTCGTGGCGATCCTGAATACGCGCCTGAGCACTAGTAAAATCACTGGTTTCAGGAGCCTCCGCGATGCCGGCTCGAATAGGATTCAGGTCCACATACGCCATGCAGGCCGCAATGGCCATTTCATCCAGCAGCGGTTGAGCCTTGTAGCGGGATTCCCAGAAGTGACCCCGTACTTTGTCTTCCCGGTTTGCGTCCTTTGCAATCGGCTCACACAGACACTTCATAAACCACGACAAATTCGACAATCGACGACGCTTTTCCTTCATCCCGTTGGTGCTGTTGTTGATCTTTTCCAACTCCTCTTTGGTAGGTTCCGCTGGCGACTTGTCCTTGTTTTTTCGCTTGGGAAACAGATTCCACCACCGGCGAGCCACATCTTCGTCGGACCAGGGAGTCACAACATCCGGCCGGGTTCTGACCACTACGTGCAGATGATTGCTCATCACCGCAAAGCCGAGAATATCCACTGCGAACACGCCTGCCAGGAATTCCAACCGCTGGCGAATCCATCCTCTGCGATGTGAGAAATCCTTTTTCGACTGGCGATCCTTCCCGCACAAATGTGTCCTGCGGACACAGCGGTTGACGACATGAAAAACCTGAATTTCCCCATCAGCAACGATCTCTCGTCGATTGACCCGTGGCATACCTGTCGCTCCGCAAAATGCCCGTGGAAGCCCCTCTGAAGAAGAGTAAAAAGACTCATTTCGGAAGTCAAGGTGCCTGGCACCGTAAGTTGGAACGCATTTCGGAAGTCAAGGTGCCTGGCACCGTAAGTTGGAACGCTGAAGAAGAGTAAAAAGACTCATTTCGGAAGTCAAGGTGCCTGGCACCGTACTTTGGAACGGGCACCGTAAGTTGGAACGAGGGACTTAATCTCATGCACAAAACTACCCACATTTACTACCGCCCGTGGTAAAACACTTAGATGAAGCTCGATTGAACACCCGGAGGAATTCCAGTACTGGTTCGTTGAAATACAAACAACTTGTGGTGAAAGACGGGGCGACACGTTATAAGTAAAGGGTCGGATATCTTTCGCGAACGGCAGAGCCTTGGGGTCGGTGTTCGTGTAGATGGTTACAGCATTAGCTGTGAGAGTAGTCACTGATTTTCCAGCACAGGGCGGAATGCAGCGACCGCCTCAGACTCGATCGTGTATTTTTTAAAGGAAGCTGTTTCCTCCATGACGGGGCTCTTTTTTTCTGACCTGCATTTATTCAGTCGACGCTCCATCGGCCAACAGCGTTGGGAGCAAAATCGGTCGCTGATAGCGTCGGCGAATTCGGTTGTTCTGGGTGGGGACATTTTTGATTTTCGCTGGAGCCGCTATGGCAGTCTGGACGCAACCCTGAATGCCGCTTCTGACTGGCTGGAGAGTGCCATTGCGATGAATCCCGCCGCGTCCTGGATTTACCTGCTTGGCAATCATGACTGCCACCCCCGCATGCAGTCGCTGTTATCTTCGTTTCGTGATCGCTACCCGCGATTTGACTGGAGTGAAACTGTCTGGAAAATCGGTTCCAGCGTGTTTCTGCACGGGGATATTTTGGACGGGTTAAACAACCAGCGGGGAATTGAGAGTTACAGAAAAGGTTTTCATGACGGGGAACCGCAGGGCCAACTCGGGAACCTGTTGTATTCCGCAGTGATCAGGGCTCGTCTGCATACCATTGTCCCACGACTGCGGTATACCCGACGGCAGACATGCATTCGCTTGTTGCGGTATCTGGAGAGTATTGACACGGGCCTGCATTCAGATGTTCGGAATATTTATTTTGGTCACACACATGTCCCCATGCACAACTACAGGTTTGATCGATTTCGTTTTCACAATCCGGGAAGCGGGATTCGCTATCAAAACCTGTCTCCGGCAACCTTCAAAGTGACGTGAACTCATGGACAGCCATCAGGAATTCGTGAATTCACCGGTCGCGCAATCGCCGAAGGGAGACTGCTACTCGACCGGAGAAAGAGCATGGATGGAGTATGGTCAGCGGCTACGAGGGCGGCTCTTATCGCCCTTGCTCGCGTTCATGACAAATCTGGCGATTCGTCCGGACCACCTCACCCTGCTCTCACTTTTCTGTGGCCTGTGTTTCGCCCCACTATGGTATCTGGGCTGGGGTTGGTTCGCAGTTTGGGCACTGGCAATTCACGTGGCATTCGACGGCCTTGACGGACCATTGGCTCGCTATCAAAACGTCGAAAGTCCTCGCGGCAGTTTCACGGATTCCTTCTGCGATCAGTTGGTTGTCTCAACAGTCGTCATCACGCTGATGACCGGGACACCGCCGCTTGGTGTCATCGCCGGATCAATTTTCCTTGTGGCTTACACAGGCGTACTGGCGATGGCGATGGTCCGAAATTCCCTGCAGGTACCCTATACATGGCTGGTACGACCACGATTCCTGTTGTTCTTTGCGATCCCCATGCAACTTCTGCAGTTTCCCTACAGCATCACAACGGTTGTCTGGGCAAGCAATCTGCTGTTGGCAGTGAAGCTGGTCACTGGTTTTTTTATGCTTCGCAAACGACTTGATGGCCCCTGCGAATAGGGAACACATCTCAAGGACGAATGCAGCCAGGATGACACAAACTGTTCGCGTGGCGGAAACTGGGGCGGAAACTGGGCCATCCACCTGTTGGCTTTGTCGTAAGTGCATTTTGGAATAGGCTTTGCGTACCGACTTGTGTTCTGACGACGCGCGGGTCGATCGATGGGCGAAAGACGGAGGGCCTCGGCCTGCGGGGCCTTTGACGTCTGTGTGTGCGAGGCACGGCATAGGAATTTATTCGACTCCGTTGCGTATGCGGTTTTCTGTCAGCCCGCTGGGTTTAATCGCCGACCAGCACCGCAACACGTCAATCCAGCATAGGCGAGAATTCGGTGAGTTTGCAGGAAGATCATTTGACCAGCCTCAGGTACCACGCACCGGAGGTTCCATTCTCGCTTCACCCGCGAGGCAGACCAAAACAACGAGAAACCTAAAATGCCCTTTTGCAATTCGTTGTCCATTCCCCGGGCAAAAATGGTCGGATTGCATTCCATACCAAATCTGTCAAATTATACTTTGGCGTCTGGATCCTCTCCGAGCACTGTGGTTCGCAGCTCAGGGGGCTGTCAGATCTCCATGTTTCTCAAATGGGCATTTGTGGGACAGAGCCTGGCGTAGCGCCTTATCCGAATGCTCCGGTGGCTGCGGTCGCCATGCTGTCTCTGGAGACTGCGCAATGAAGGCTGTCCGTTTTAATTCTCCTGGAAACCCGGCCGCCGTTCTGACGGCAGGTGACATTCCCCAGCCAGTTCCTGCACATGGTCAGGTTCTGGTTCGAATGCTGGCATCGCCCATTAATCCGTCTGATCTGATGTTTATTCGGGGCCAGTACACGCTGCAGCCGGAATGCCCGGCAACTCCGGGTTTTGAAGGCGTGGGCATTGTGGAACAGTCCGGTGGTGGACTTCGGGGACGCCTGTTCAGGGGAAAACGCGTTGTCGTGCTCAACAGTCGCGGCGGAAATTGGGCCGAGTACACGGTGGTTCCATCAGCGCAGGTAATCCCGATCAGCAGTGCGCTGAGTGTTGAGCAGGCCGCAACATTTTTTGTCAATCCGGCAACAGCCTGGGTGATGACTCAGGAAGTTCTGAAGGTTCCCCAGGGCGCATGGCTCGTACAGACTGCTGCGGCATCGTCGCTGGGGACGATGATTGTTCGTCTCGGGCGGCATTGTGGTTTTCGGACCCTGAATATCGTTCGCAGGGAAACGCAGGCCGCGCAACTGCAAGCACTGGGGGCCGACCATGTGGAAGTCTCTGATGGCAGTGAAGGCTCAGAGGCGGCACTTGCATCACGGCTGAGATCCATCTGCGGGGCATCGGGAGTACAGTTTGCTGTTGACGCCGTTGGCGGGCCACTGGGTTCTGCGGTGATCCAGAGTCTGGGTCCGGCGGGGCGCATGCTGGCCTTCGGCACACTCAGTGGCCTTCCACTGAAGTTTTCACCACGCACACTGATGACAGTGGGAAGTTCCGTGGAAGGTTTCTGGCTGGGTAACTTCATGGCCCGACAAGGCCTGCTGTTCAAATTGGGACTGGTCCGCAGACTGACAAACCTTATTCAGCAGAATGTGCTGAGCACAGAGATTGGCGGCACCTGGACTCCGCAGGATATTCAGGCTGCAGTGACAGCGGCTGAAGACTCGCAGGTGCATGGCAAGTGTATGCTGCGGTTCTCGCGTTAACAGGCAATCTGGCCCTGGGCCAATGTGCCCGCATTCCGTCAGACGTTGCCTGCTTGCCATCGCTCTGGTTTTGCGTTCAAATGAATCGTCGCCGGGCTTTTGTGCGGGACTGAGATCAACCGGTTTTTCCAGTTAGATTTCTGACGTCCGTGCGACGGGCAATATTTTCAACGGCTTTCAGGGGAGTCCGTGGTGTCTGCAAACTCAGGTTTTCTGCGGTGCGTCAGTAGGCACGCTCGACATCAGGTAGCGCTGGCAATGGTATGCCTGCTGGTCACGCTGTATGGTGTCGGCCAGAGCGTCCGGGCCACGCAGCCGCGGATCCCCGGCACTGGTTTGTCAAAGCCTGCTGCTGCGCCGAATGTTGTGGTGATCCTTGCCGACGACCTTGGTTATTCAGATCCGGGATGTTACGGAAGTGAAATTGCCACTCCCAATCTGGACTCGCTTGCCCAAAATGGGCTGCGTTTTACGCAGTTCTACAGCACTGCCAGGTGCTGGCCAACACGTGCTGCATTGCTGACAGGATACTATGCCCAGCAGGTGCATCGTGATGCGCTGCCGGGAACTGCAGGGGGCAGTCAGGGAACGCGACAACGCTGGGCGAAACTTCTGCCCGAACTTCTGAAACCGGCCGGCTATCACAGCTATCACAGTGGCAAGTGGCATGTGGATGGCGCGGTGCTGGCCGGGGGCTTCGAAAAATCCCTGAACGTTCGCAATGACGGCAACTTCTTCACCGCAAAGGGAAATCTTGTTGATGATCAGCCTGTGGAACCAGCAGCGGACGAGTCCGGCTATTATTCCACAATTGATACGATTGATCATGCCGTCGGTTGTCTGAATCACCATACAACTTCCTATCCGGGCCAACCATTCTTCCAGTACATCCCGTTCATCGCGCCGCACTTTCCACTGCATGCGATGCCGGAGGATATTGCTCGCTATCGCGATCGTTATCTGGAAGGCTGGGACGTGCTAAGGAAGGAGCGATTTGATCGTCAGACCGCGATGGGGCTGATCAGTACGCCTCTGTCACAACTGGAACGCGAAGTGGGGCCGCCCTACGCATTTCCCGAGGCTATTCAAAAGCTGGGCCCGGGAGAACTCAACAGACCGCTGCCGTGGGCTGAGCTGACTGAGGAACAGCGTCGGTTTCAGGCGACAAAGATGGCAATTCATGCGGCGATGGTTGACCGAATGGATCAGGAAATCGGACGCTACCTGCAGGCGCTGAAGACGCACGGTGTCTTCGATAATACACTGATCGTTTTCGCCTCAGACAATGGCGCCAGTGCAGAAATCATGGTTCGAGCCGGGGGGCATGATCCCATGGCAAGTCCGGGAAGCGCCGCGTCTTATCTGTGTCTTGGTCCCGGGTTCTCCAGCGCAGCCAATACTCCGTTTCGACGACACAAAACCTGGGTACACGAGGGCGGTATCAGTTCACCGTTGATCGTCCACTGGCCAGCCGGGATCTCCGATCGGGGATCACTGCGAACGACACCGGGACACATGATTGATATCGTGCCCACAGTTCTGGAACTGGCCGGTCTCACAAAAGCCGTTGAATTCGAGGGCCAGCCGATTCCGGAAGCCCCGGGAAAAAGTCTGGTTCCGGCGTTCGCAGCAGATGTGACAATTCCGCGTGAAAGTCTCTGGTGGCTGCATGAAGGCAACCGTGCGATTCGCGCAGGTGACTGGAAACTGGTGGCTGCCAAAGGTGACCCATGGGAATTGTATGATCTGAGTAAAGATCGCGGCGAACAAAACAACCTTGCCGCGTCTATGCCGGACAAGGTTCGTCAACTGGAACAGGAATGGCAGCGGCAGACGGACAGCTTTGAGGAACTGACAGCCAAAACGAGGCCCGATTCGGCCCCGGCAAAAAAGAACGCGAAAAAACGCTGAGATACCTGCTGTTGCCTTCCGCCATCAACTTCCCGGGCTCACTGCACGTGCAATAGCCCGGGTTTCATCTGCCCGCTTTTGTGATGTTTTGTGTGGCGTTGCCACACTTCGTCAGACCAGCCCTGCCAGTGTGCCGGTGCTGTCGCCAAGTTTCTCCCAGGAAATTTCCAGGCGGTTCAGCATCGACAGCCAGAGATTGCTCAACGGTGTTTCCGGAGCAAATCGAAGATGACGCCCGCTCTTCAGGCTGCCACAACCTCCTCCCGCCAGCAATAACGGCAGGTCCTCGTGGTTGTGCGCATTTCCATCATGGATTCCGCTGCCATAAGCAATCATGCAGTGATCCAGAAGAGTGCCATCGCCTTCCTGGACATCTCTCAGCTTCTGCAGGAGATAGGC
This sequence comes from uncultured Planctomycetaceae bacterium, assembly GCA_903871805.1. Taxonomy (GTDB): domain Bacteria; phylum Planctomycetota; class Planctomycetia; order Planctomycetales; family Planctomycetaceae; genus SXXK01. The sequence goes on from CAIQIE010000357.1 coordinate 17,498, forward strand.
CAGCTGACGTGTGTGGAACAGATTGATTTTGCGGATCTTTTCTTTCTTCTGGGCATCATTCCCGTGATGCGACAGGTCATGATGTCCATCAGGGACATCCACAAACGGATAGGGTCTGTTGCTGCCTTCGTTTGCCAGGACAAATGTGGAAACGCGAGTGACATCTGCCTGAAACGCCAGCACCATCAGGTCACACATCAGCCGAATATGGGTTTCGTACTCGGCCGGGATTCCACCTGGGACAGGGTAGTCCGGCGTTTTTACCGGAGGCAATTTTTCCGCACGCTCGATGCGTTGTTCGATATCGCGGATCGCAGAAAAATATTCATCCAGTTTGCGATTGTCGGTGGGCGTCAATTGCAGCGCAAGATGTTTTGAGTCCTCGCGGACATAGTCGAGAATACTTTTGCGTCTGGCATCGCGACGGGCTTTTCCTGCATCCTGTCCCGAAGCAAACAGCCGCTCGAAGACCAGTTTCGGATTGACTTCCTTTGGCAAAGGCTGTGTTGAGGAACGCCAGGACATGGTCGACGAGTACACACAGCTATAGCCCGAATCACAATTTCCGGCCATGGCACCGGCTTCACAACCGATTTCCAGGGACGACAGTCGCGTCTGCTCGCCAATACGCGCGGCCGCCGCCTGATCCACTGAAATTCCCGCACGAATATTGGTTCCGTCCGTTTTAAACGCCTGAGTTCCTGTCAGAAACGCTGATAAGGCACGGGCATGGTCACCGCCCCCGTCGCCGTGAGGACGTGCTTTGTCCGCAGCCAGCCCACTCAGGACCATAATCCGATCTTTCAATGCGGACAGTGGTTCCAGAATTGGTGGCAAGTCAAAATTTTCGCCTTCCTGCTGAGGCGTCCAGTCGGCCATATTCTTGCCATTGGGCACATACAGAAATGCGATTCGATTAGGGGCCACGGATCCTGGGGCTGCGTTTTCCGCCCACGAAACCTGCGGGCCCATTGCTTCCAGCCATGGCAGCGAAAGTGCGGTGCCCGTGCCTCGCAGAATTGTGCGACGAGAAATCAGAGATGAGGACCGTGACATGCAAATCTCCTGTCAGTCATAGATCAGTCATAATTCAATCAGGGAATCAGCCATGGCTGAAGACGTTCTGCCAAAACCTGGCTTGCCAGCTATTGCGCAACTGGGCCTGCCGGTTCTGCCGGTATCCCCCGCCGCAATCGAAACGCTTCACTCTGCACAATACCTGTGACAATCGAAGAAAATCGATAATCCTGTTGCTCAGACGCTTGCAGAATACTCTCTACAACAGGCCTGTCATAGTACTCAAGTCCGCGGCCCAGAGCGTAAATCAGAAGTTTCTCGCAGACGCACCGAGCAAACTCCTGCTTCCGGCCAAGAATCACAGTCTTCAGATCCGGAGCTCCGGAAAATCGAGTGCCATCAGGAAGCTCTCCTGCGGCGTCGATGTCAAAGTTCCCATCCCTTGTTCGAAATCGACCGATGGCATCGAAGTTTTCCAGCGCAAATCCAATGGGATCCATCTTTGCATGACAATTGGCACAGGCTGGATTGCTGCGATGCACTTCCAGCCGCTGCCGCAGTGATGCCCCGGCAACATCGGCATCCGAACCAGGAAGCTCAGGCACATTTGGCGGGGGTGCCGGCGGCGGTGACCCGAGAATCTGCTCCAAAACCCAGCGCCCGCGTTTCACGGGTGAGGTTCGCGTGGGATTCGAGGTGACTGCCAGAACACTGGCCTGCGTCAGCAAACCACCCCGATTGCGATCTTTCAGCGAAACCCGCACAAAACCGTCGCCCTGAATCGGCTGCCCCGCTGGGTCCTGAACCGGCTGCCCAATCAGATTTCCGTTCGTGTCGGCAATCCCATAATGCTTCGCTAATGGCTCATTCAGCCATGTGTAGTCTGCTGCAATCAAATCCAGCAGACTACGGTCATCTCGCAGCACCGATTCCACAAACAACTCCGTCTCTTTCAACATCGCCGCCCGCAGTTGTGAATTGAAATCCGGAAACAACTGACTATCCGGCGCAATCTGCTCGATCCGCTGCAACTGCAGCCACTGCATCGCGAAATTTCGAACCAGCGTTGAGGATCTGGGGTCTGCCAGCATCCTCTGGACCTGAGCCTGCAGGTCTGTTGACAACTGGCCTGCTTCCGCCAACTCCAGTAACTGGTCGTCCGGCATACTGCTCCAGAGGAAATAGGACAGTCGGGAGGCCAGATGATATTCATTCAGCGGACGGATGGCCGGATCTGCAGGAGTTTCATCCGCTTCGACTCTAAACAGAAAACTCGGTGAACATAAAGCCGCCTGCATCGCCAGCTGCATTGACGACTCCCAGGATTCGCCACCTGCTGCGGATTGCTCCGCCATCTGGCACAAACGATTCAGTTCTTCTTCAGTCACTCGTCTCCGCCACGCTTTGCGCAGAAAACGTCCCAGCACTTCTCGGCTCTGCTCCACCTGCGGCCGCGTTGTATCACAGGCCAGCAACTGGCGATGACTGGCCGGGCGCGTGTCCAGGGGGCCGTCCAGCGCCAGATACTCGACCCAGAGTTTTGCCGCAGGCTGTTCCGCGACAGGCTTGAACAGCCCGACCATCATTCGGTCACGCCCTGCTGTCGATGGGACAGCAACTTCCAGGGTCTCCGCCATGTCGCGACTCTTCGCCGTCACTTCAAATGTCTTCACGATCTGTGCCGGACGAAGTACGTTGCCGACAATCGCTGAAAGCTCTTCGTCTGATGACGGCTGCGTTACGTCTTTTCCGTGCAGCAATATTGCCACACGAACAGGCTGATCGGTCCCCGACTGACCATACACTCGGATACGAAACAGATAGTCGCCGTCTTCCCATTTGTACGGTGTATGCAATGGACCCGTTTCAATGCCCTCTTTGCCGTCGGACGACATGCGACGAAATCCCTCGTCAATCAATTTTGTTGCGACATCCCCCGATGCCGGCTCTGTGTATACCGCAGACAGATGGCGCTTTACCACGGGCGGTGCTACCGGGACGATCGCCTGCTCCATGATCGATTCGGCGGCCGTCAGATAACGCTCCATCAGAACAGGAGATAACGACAGGACATCGCCGATATTGTCAAACCCGTGTCCAATGTCGTCGGATGGGAAATCGGCCGTAGGATCAAAGGTGATTCCAATCAGGTCCCGGATTGTGTTGCGATATTCCAGACGATTTAAACGCCGCATCGTGACTCGCCCGGGATCCGGCTTCGCATTGCGATCGGCATGATCCATGATGGATTTGACATGCATCACAAACGCATCCGCGTCTTCCGGTGTCGGACGCGGTGCATCCTGCGGAGGCATTTCTCCGGAGACCACCATTTTGAGCACTTTATCCCAGATGCGGCGATCCTTCACGAGCGATGCCGATTCCTGGTAGCCAGCCAACGACAGCTCTGCATTGCGTTCCGTGTCGTTATGACACTTCAGGCAGTACTTCACGACAAAATCTCGGCCAGTTGAGGAATAGTCCGGGACCTCATCCGCACATAGGACGGCCGGCAGCACGAAGATTGTCAGCAACAGAAAAAACAGATGTTTCATAGGAATGGCTCTTCGGTAGACAACGATGCCGTATGCTTTGAATCGGTGCAGTCACCGGATCTGGAAACGCAGTTGCGGATTTACCGGGGCAGGTTCTTTCGGAATGCAGGCTTGTCCCCTGCACGATGGTCAAGGCCCAGCACGGGAACCCCGTGTGGTTTTGGAGGGTCATTTGTATTACAGAAGGGACGGTGGGGTGAGAATACTTTGCGGATTTATAGAGGTTTCATCTGGTCTCGCGGAACACGAGGTATACCCCATGTCAACAACAATCGAAGTCAAAATAAATTTTCAAAGAAAATTGCGTTTTCGTGTTTTTTTTAGCGACCGACAAACAGAGCTCGTTTTTCAAAATCAAATTCCGGTACAGCGGTGCTGGCGTCCATCTGGGCACAACGGGCAAGGTCTGCATCGTACTGCAGCTCGATCAGATTACGACCGCCACGGGTCGTTCGGAAAAACTCCACAATCTGACCGGTAATATCCATGGAGTCTGTCGAGACCGTCAGCCAGAGTCGTCGGGCAATTTCAGCACTGTCATTCAACTCCCATGCACCATCTGACTCTGCCTGTTCAACAAGGCCCTGCACCACACATCCAGCAAACAAAAAGTCTTCGCCTGTGATCTGGCCGTCGGTGCCTGCACATACGAGATGAATGGGGAATGAGTCCCTGACCAGGCGATGCAGCAGACTGCGACGATTCAGAAAGCATCCAATCAAAATCTTCTTCGCTTCGAGCGACTTCAGGAGTGCCCGCGTTCCATTCGTCGTGGTGAAGGCCAGTGTGCGACCGCGAACCAGCGCTCCGGGATACTCGGCTGGAGAATTTCCAAAGTCAAATCCGTCAATACGAACGCCCCCGCGTTCGCCTCCCAGCAGGACCTTCTCTGGACCACTCACCGCCTCACGCAATCGCGCTTCGTCAGGAGTTGCACAGGGAAACACGGCCTCCGCTCCGTTGTGAATCGCCGTCACAATGGTCGAGGACGCTCGAAGAATGTCAATAATCACTGCGATCCCGCCACCAATTGACTCTTCGCGAAAGAGATCCGGAAGCAAATGCACATTTAAAGGCCTGGACATCGAGACACGAGTTCCTGTTGACAAAGCTCTGTAAGAATTTCGGATGAAATGACTTTTCCGTCGGCATTCGCTAGAACCCGAACCGGGCGAGTGCTGGATCAGAGCCATTCTGAACCATCAGTATCGCACGCGTGCCGTGCCTGCTCAATCCGGCAGCACCGTCTTTCTGACCGGTATTTTTTCCAGGGGCGATTTTCAGGAGTAATCCATGAGGTTTGTTGCATTAATGGGTGTGCTTTGTGTCGTTTCGCTGAACGCATTGGCTCAGGATCCTGCCGTCCCGACACCGGTCGGTCCAGCAGCCTCCATCAACGGTACCGGACTCGGCTGGGTCGCACTGGGGAAAGACGATTTTGTCAATGTCAACTGTGATGAAACCACATGGTCATTCCCCAATGGCGAAATTCACTGCACCGGTAATCCCGTTGGCGTTATGCGGACAAAGAAGGAATATCGAAACATTGAACTGGTGGTGGAATGGCGACATCTGAAACCCGCTGGAAACTCAGGCGTTTTCCTGTGGGCCGGTGAAAAAAATCTGGCGTCGCTGAAACGCGGCGGTCTGCCTGAAGGAATCGAAGTGCAGATCCTCGATCACGGCTACACAGAAAATTATCGAAAACAAACAGGCAAGGAACCCGACTGGTTCACAACTCATGGAGATGTCTTCCCCACAGGTGCCGCGAAAATGACTCCATTTCCCCCCGTTGCTCCCGGTGGAAGTCGCAGTTTTCCACGAAAGAATCTCAGCAAGGGCACGCCAGAATGGAATCATTACTACGTTCGAGCCATCAATGGCGAAGTCCGGCTGTGGGTGAATGGTGAAGAAGTCTCCGGAGGCACCGGCTGCTCTCCTGCGTCCGGGTTTCTCTGTCTGGAATCGGAAGGTTCTCCGATTGAGTTTCGCAATCTTCGCGTCCGAGAATTACCGTAGCGCTCTGTCCGTGGATTCCACCGAGACTCTTTTACGACAGACACTGGAAGCAGGTCCGCGGTTGTTACCGAACGCAGCAGTGGTCCCCGGGGTTGCTGCAAGCTCTGAAATCAGCGAGTCATGCGGCCGCGGCCACTGCTGTGACGCTTCCACTGAAGATGTCCTGAGTGGCGATGACAAAAACAGCGGGCGGACTTCCAAAAGTCTGCCCGCTCGACCTGCATCCAACGCGTTATCCGCTTAGCTTCTTTCAAACAAATAATGCGAAACAAACCACTCGCTGCCTTTGTCGTAGCCAAACAGTTCCGCACACGCCATAAAGAAGATTCGCCAGCGACTTTGCCAGCATTTCCAGTCCCGGCCGTAGGTGGCCTTCAGTATGTCCGTCACTGCGGCGACATCACTGTCCATGTTCTTCAGCCAGGCGTTGCTGGTTTTCTCGTAATGAGTCCCATCCCACAGCCAGTGCTGACACAATTTCAAATGCTGCTGGCAATTCAGCAGCAGACTCTGGCCTGGCATGATGCCGCCTGAAAAGAAGTACTTCGCCATCCAGTCGGATTCATCACGCACTTCAAACGGATACGAAAAGCGATGATGACAGAAAATGTGGACAAACAACTTCCCGGTTGTGTTGAGCCACGAATGAATTCGGGCAAACAGCAACGAGTGGTTTCGCACATGCTCCATCATCTCTACCGAAACCACACGATCAAACCGCTGATCCGTCTGAAAGTCATTGATGTCACAGGTGATGATCTTCAGATTTGACAGCCCGCGTCGGGCAGCCTCCCCTTCAATGTACTGTCGCTGTGAGTGAGAATTGGAGATCGCCGTGATCGAGGAATTACGGTATTTCTCTGCCATCCAAAGACTCAACGATCCCCAGCCACAACCCAGTTCAAGGATGGTTTGGCCATCTTCCAGTTTCGCGTGCTGACAGGTCAGCCGAAGCGATTCTTCCTCTGCCTGATCCAGCGTCGTCACTCCTTCAGACCAGTAGCAGCAGCTGTATTTTCGGTGCATTCCGAGTACCCGGCCAAAGAAAGCTGCCGGGACTTCGTAATGCTGCTCGTTGGCTTTCTCCGGAAGCGCGGCAATGGGCCCGGCGTTCGCTTCGTCCAGAAAAGCTCGAAATTCAAGCATCTGCTGTTCGGGCAACCGCGATTCCAGTTCATCCAGACGTGACCGAAGCAGTCGGCGAATTCCCATACGCACCAGCGAATCCGGCAACCGCCCCTTCTCGGCCAGCCCAATCAATGGCGTCACCAGATGCACCATGAACATATCACAGATCTCCCGTCAGTTGATGCCACTCTGAAATGGCACCTGCTGCCATTCCCTGCCCTGCCGAACTACTGATCCAGACGCGAACGTTGCTGTGGGTCTGACGCCAGGCTTCCTGAAAACCGGAATCTTTCTGGCGAAATTCGCCACCAGCTCTGCGGCGAGCCCGGGCTTTTCATGCAGAACCGAGGTTTGACCCCGGTTTTGCCCACAGCACCTGCACCAGCCCAATAGCACGCTCCAGAAATGCGGCCTCGCAGTAACACAGATAGTAACGCCACATGCGAATAAATCGTTCGCCAAATCCCAGTGCACGAACATCGTCGAGTCGCTCGTGAAATCTCTCATTCCAGAGCCGCAGTGTTCTTGCGTAATGCAGCCCGAAATCGTCCAGTGCCAGCATTCGCAGAGAAGTGCTTTGAGTCACATACTTCTGCATCATGGAAATGGAGGGCAGAAAGCCTCCGGGGAAAATGTACTTCTGAATGAAGTCTACCGCCTCTTCATACCCCGCATATCGCTGCTCGGGAAGAATGATGGCCTGAATCAGCATCGCGCCGTCGTCCTTCAGAAGACGATCACACGTCTCGAAATAACCGGGCAGATACTTCTTTCCCACGGCTTCAATCATTTCAATTGAAACCAGTTTGTCAAAACGTCCCTCAAGATCACGATAGTCCTGTTTCAAAATCGTCACACGTTCTGAAAGGCCCTCCGCCTGAACTCGGTCTGTGGCCATGCGAAACTGCTCTTCCGAAATTGTCGTTGTCGTGACTCGACATCCGTATTTTCCGGCCGCGTGTATTGCAAACGTCCCCCAGCCTGTGCCGATTTCAATTACATGATCCGCCGGCTGCAACCTCAGTTGGCGACAGACACGATCAACTTTCTCAATTGAGCCGTCTTCCAGGGATGACTGGTCTGTCGGAAAAATCGCAGACGAATACATCATCGTTGGATCCAGGAACAGCGAAAAGAAACTGTTGCCCAGGTCGTAATGCTCCTGAATGTTGCGACGACTTCCAGTCCTGGAATTGCGATTCTTAAAGTGCTGCAGACGATTTCGCAGGTTCGCCAGTTTCGCCATGGGCGAGGAAAATTTCGCGAGCACTTGCTCATTCTTCAGCAAAACGCGAAACACATCCGTCAACTCATCCGAAACCCATTCCCCCTCCAGATATGCTTCCGCCGCACCCAGTACCCCGTCAGTCAGAATCCGCTGAAAAAATCGTGGCGATTTAACACGAACGTGACCGAACATTGCGGTCCTTGAAAGGTTTCCGAACCGTTCGCACGTCTGCCCATGCTCCAGCATGAGTTGGCCATGCTCGAGACGGTCCATGCTCCGCCGAAGCATAGACAGGGAAAATCTCTCGATCAGTCGCGACCACATGTCACCCCCGGCATCCGACCCGGGGACGATGGTGTTTACCGCTATTTCCGGCTTGGAATCTGCCTGTGACGCAGGAGCCCGATCGCTGGCAAATGGAGACATCCGTTCCGATGGTTTCGACATACTTCGTCCTGTTGTACACCTGATAATCTGAAGGATTCACTATCCAGTCCCGCGACTTGCTGTCTTTTCAGGGCCTGATCACCTGCAATGGACACCCGCAGATTAACGCCGGAGGAAACCCATGTTAAATGTGTCGAGCCATGGATTACGATTTTGCCGAATTCGATCTTTCAAAATGAATCCCCACCCTTTTGTCTGAATTTGCTGCAGAACCCGGATGAGGGACAAACGGAACCTTTTTCCACCACAGTTTTAACGCCTGCCAGTAAATCGCTGCCACAACCATCGCCGTCATACAGGGGTAACGCAGCAGCGTTTTTCGCAGAACGGTCGGCGTAATCTCAATTCGTTCAAGCTGCATAGTGACGTCAAACAATGCGGCGGATGTCTCTGAACACTCCGTATCCTCGGAGGTCGCCGTTGACGCTTCGTCCACAGCAGCTGTTGCTGGCTGAACATGATTCTCAATATGAATCACCAGGCTCTTCCCCGGCTCATTCATCGTCCAGCGGTACTGATGATTCATTTTCATGAATGGAGAGACATGGAAGTTCTTGTCAATCCGCAGCTCCGAGCGTTGCCCCGTGTCGGGATCGAGGGGTGCAGGGAGCACATAACAATGGCGTTCGCCCCACGGTGTGTTGTGAACCTCTGCCAGTACCGCAATTACTTTGCTCTGGGAGGAATCGAAACAATAGTAGTAGCTGACCGGATTAATCACGTATCCAAAATAACGCAGATTCGTCAGCAGGCGAATTGGACCTGCTGGACGAAATCCCAGTTGCCGCTCAACCTCGTCCCGCACACACACATCCAGTGGCCGGGAAACATCTCCAAGATGGTCCTGCCTCCTGAACCATGCCAGGGCAGGAACACTGGTGGACCAAATCCATGATCCCGCAAAGACATCCTCGAGCTCACTCAGATCCAGGTACACCTGAAAAACAGAGTAACGAAATTGGTTTGCCACGGGACTAAACCGGCGATGACGGACCCAGCCACGAAAAAGGCAACTTTGCATCCGGCTATCTCCCGCCGGCTCGCCTGACATTTGCAGAAGCATTCACTTCGGTTGACGCGGCCGAGGACCGAAGATCTCCGGTTAGGCCGCTGATGCC
>CAIQIE010000358.1 GCA_903871805.1 uncultured Planctomycetaceae bacterium
TCCGCAGGTGATTTGTCTTTGTTTTTTCGCTTCGGAAACAAATTCCACCAACGGCGAGCCACATCGTCATCGGACCAGGGAATGACAACATCCGGCCGGGTCCTGACCACCACGTGCAGATGATTGCTCATCACCGCAAAAGCCAGAATATCCACTGCAAACACACCAGCCAGAAATTCCAGCCGCTGCCGGATCCACTCCCTGCGATGCGAGTAATCTTTTTTCGACTGGCGATCCTTCCCGCACAAATGCGTCCTGCGAACACAGCGGTTGACAACATGGAAAACCTGAATTTCCCCATCCGCAACGATCTCTCGTCGATTGACCCGTGGCATACCCCTCACTCCGCAAATATTTCATATCTGAAGATCATAGACGAACAATAAAAACATTCGTTTCCTCTGTCAAGGTGCATGGCACCCGGTGACGATGCACCCAGTGACGATGCACCCAGTGACGAGGTCTTCAGACGTCAGTGTGCATAGCGCGATCAGCCTGTGTCGCGTCCCTTTCTGTGGATGCGGTTGGCTACCAGAATGGACGCCAGGTCAGCCAGGTGCGAAAAAGGCGCTGGATAAGTGGCGTCAGCCGGCGTTTGTTGCAGGTGTCACCCAATCGGCGGATGGCGTCGGCCTGAGTCGGGTAGGGGTGGATGATGGAGGCGATCTTTCCAGCTCCCGCGCCGACGGACATCGCGACTGTGAGTTCAGAGATGAGGTCGCCGGCGTGTTCTGAAACGATGGTTGCGCCAAGGATTCGATCTGTCCCCTGTTTCAGGTGCAATCGAACAAATCCCGCCTCTCGGCTCTCAAGAATCGCGCGATCATTGCCGGAAAATGGCTGCGTGACGGTCGTGATGGCGATGCCCTGTCCTGCGGCATCCTCAGGAGTCATTCCCACATGGGCAATTTCGGGTGAGGTGTAAGTGCACCAGGGAATCAGCAGTCGGCTGAAGCGAGCCCGTCCCAAAAAAAGGCTGTTCTGAATCACAATCCGCGACATGAAGTCTGCGGCATGAGTAAATCGGAAGGCAGAGCAGACGTCTCCGGAGGCATAAATCCTTGGATTGGATGTCTGCAGAAAATCATTCACCAGAACGCCTAGTTTGGGATCCATGCGTACACCAGCATGATCCCCCTGAAGTGCCTCCAGTCTGGGAGTTCGTCCCGCTGCAACAAGGATGGCGTCGCACGTGATATTCAGCTGCTGCTGATTTTGTCGAATCGTGAGTGATTTTTCCACAGCCGTGGAAGAAACCTGAAGAATCTCGGTGTTCAGCAGAAGTCGAACGCCGTCCTCCTCTGTCAGGACTCGCGTTACAACTGCGACGGCCTCAGGGTCATCCTTCGGCAGCAGACGTGGACCAGATTCAATCAGCGTAACTTCCGCCCCAAATCTCGCAAAGGCCTGCGCCATCTCGGTGCCTATCGGGCCTCCGCCAATCACAACCAGTCTTCGCGGGAGTTCTGTTAACGAAAACAGGGTGTCACTGGTTAGTACATTTGCGTTCTGAAGACCCGGAATTGATGGCAGCGATGGTCGACTTCCTGTTGCAATCACAGCCCGACGAAATCGGAGTGGCACGCCATCAACTTCCACCGTGTCTCTGCCTGTCAGGCTCGCCTGACCGAAAAACACATCAACCCCCAGTGACTGAAAACGCCTGGCGGAATCATGCGGACTGATGCTGGCACGAAGCCGTCTCAGACGCTGCATGACCAGAGGGAAATTCACACGAACGTTACCTTCGATTTCCACTCCAAACTGTGATGCCTGGCGTACGGATGCCACGATTTTCGCTGCGCTCAATAAGGCCTTGGACGGAACACAGCCCGAATTGAGGCAGTCGCCTCCCATCAGATCCCGCTCAATTAATGCGACTTTTGCCCCAAGTCCTGCGGCACCGGCGGCTGCCACCAGTCCGGCTGTTCCCGCGCCAATCACCACAAGATGATACGTGCCGTTTGGGACAGGATTTGTCCAGTCGGCAGGATGTACCTGACTTTCCAGTTGCTGATTCAGGTGGTCATAAGGCAATAGTCTTGGTGAAATGGTCATCGCGTTCTTCCGCAGAAATCACACTGTCCAGATTCTTTTGCCAGACAGAACGTGGCATTCATCACCGTGGACACCGCCACGCGTCGAACGCATAGTTTAACAGCATTACGGGAAAAGTCCGAATGCAGCTGCACCCTGTGTTTGACTACCCGGGCAGGAACAGGACTTCAGGCTACGACTGTCCTGCAGCTGTTCCGCAGGGGTTGTATCTTTGCTGAGCAGAGGTGGTAACTTACGTGGCTGATGATGGCAATGGCATGTTTTTCGATTTTGCACGAATTGGTTGCCGGTTTGAGGAGACGGAACCGTGATTGCTCTGATCGCCAATGATGCACAGAAAGATACGATGGTGCAGATTGTCGGAAAGCGACTGACCTTCTTCCGTTCGCAGTTGCTTGTGGCCACCGGTAACACGGGCAAACTGCTGGAAGAAAAACTGGGGGCTGAGCGTGGAACGCGTTGCTCATGGGCCATTCGGAGGCGACCTGATAATCGGCGGTCGTGTAGCGGAAGGAAAAATGACGGCCGTACTGTTTTTTAGAGACCCGCTGACAGCGCAGCCCCATGAGCCCGATGTCGCGTAAAGTATTCGATGGAATCGTCGGTTGCTTCAGAGGCCCCGCCGATGGTGCTCTGTTCCGGTGAATCGCAACACAGTCCGATTGTTCACGGAGTGTCAATCACGCAGCGCAGACCAATTGCATCATCAGCAACATCTTCAGAAATCTGCTTTCTGGCACTGCTGGTCAGTCGCGTGTATTTGTCCTTCCATGAGCCGCTTCGGACAATGACGGATTTTGAGGTTTCGCTGTCTGACTTTGTGACATTTTTCAGACGCTCATCCGGAGTGACGAATTCCCAAAGATATCCATGCATGTCATAAAGTCCCCATGGATTGGGCTTCAATGCACCGACGGGCGGATCGTTTCCGGCTGCATTGCCGGTATGCCAGCCGTATTGGTCAAGCAGTGATGCCTTGTTCTCCCGATCTGTGTCACTGGTGGCGGTGTCTCCGAAGCTGTAGCGTGTGGATGTGCCGGCTCTGCAGCAGTATTCCCATTCTGATTCTGTTGGCAGTCGAACAACGTCCGTCTCAGAAATCAGCTTCAATTCCCGCAGACGCGATGTCAGCCGCTCGCAGAACTGGCCAGCTTCTCGAAAGTTCATCATCTCGACAGAGTTCTTTGAACCTTTCCAGCGGCTGGGATTGCTACCCATAACAAGTTCCCAGAGCTCCTGAGTCACTTCGTATTTGGAAATACGAAAGGGTTTTTCAAATTCCAGGGTGACTTCGGGCAATTCGTTGTCCGGATTCTTCGTGCCGAGTTTGACCTTGCCTCCCGGAAACTCTGCTGAACTCCCCGGGGCGATCCGGATGCAGTCTTCCACAAAGGCTTTCAGCAGCGGATTGTCAGCGGTGTCTGTGCGGGGCTGCTGTGTGCGAGCCTGCTCGACAGCAAAAGCGACAAGCAGGGCAGCAACAGGAATAATCACAAGACGACCAGACATTCGCAACACTCCCTGAAATCTACTATTGGGTTACCTGCCAACGATTTTCTGTAAACGCGTCACACATCGTCAGATACCAGACTTATTTTTTCAGTTGCCACTGTTCGTTGAAGAAGTCTGCTTCCACAACGTTCCCTGGCCAGATCGAACCCGGCGGAGTTCGAAGGTCGATAATGGCCCAGTCCGGAAGCATCGGCACCTGGCGAGCGTTGTTGAGATAGGCATAGTCCCGGAACGTAAAACTGCTGTTGAATACCACGTAGCGGTTCGGATTCAGAGGGTTTGGATAAATCAGAATCGGAGCATGGTGTGCTGCATCCCATGTTTTGCTTCCCACATGAATCTGATCCTTCGTCCAGAGTACTGGCAGTTTGTCGGCAACCCTGCCCATGACAGAATTGGACTGTGGGTCACCCCACAGAATCAGATTGGCTGTCTGCATGATTTCGTCAGTCACGTCTGTATCAGTTAAGATCCGGACGTCGCCCCGAAAGTGCCTGCGCCAGTGTTCAATCGCTCGTGTCAATTCCGACTCTGCCCACTGTCCCACGACTGAGTTTGCCGCGGTTCCTGTCGGCCGCACAAAGACAAACGAATCCATTAGAGCATCGTCGACAGGCCCCTGAAGATGATGCCGCTTTCGCAAATCAGGGGACAAGGGTCCATCTTTCCAGGTTCCGGTGTCGTCCCGATGCCCATCAATTTTCATGGAACCGTCCGAAAATGGTCCCCTGACGTGCAGGAATCCCATCCGAATGTGGGGATCCTTTTCCGGATGCTGATCCTCACTGGACACCACTTCCACCAGCAACCCTTTGCTGGTTGGGTGGTGCAGGCGTTCCAGTGTTTCCGGTGAAAGGTCCAGTTGTCCGGGAGAAAAGTTCACACTGAATGCAGAGACGTTTGTGGTATGAACCAGCAGATGCGCCGGATGCCCTGGTTTTTCGGTTTCACGGCACCAGACTGTCAGCGTCGCCGGTTTCCAGTGCTCAAGCATGCCATCAATCCGGGCTCCTTTCATCTGGTTATACCGCAGTGAATAGGTCGTCAGACGAATTAGTGGGGGTGAATCCAATCGTCCCCGTACCGCGAGCGACGTCAGACTATTCTCTACGATGTCTCTGGAAACCTGGTCGTATCGATGCCCCATGCCTGCCCCAATCACGTGGTTCAGGGTAATCCCCTGTTCCGCCAGCGCTTTCTCCATGACATCTGCAGCCTGCTTCTGGGAGTCATTCTCGCCGCTGTATGCTGTTGTCGGACAGTGGGTAAGATTCATCGCCCACTTGTCGCAGTCGTACAAATTCCAAAGCGTCTGTTCCCAGGGTCGAGGCTTCAGGTCTTCCTTCTGAAAGACTTTCAGAAACTGAGGCGTCTCGGAAAACCCTGCTCCCGGACTGGCAGCAAACCAGCGATCCGAGTAGTGTGTGGCAAACTGCCAGCAGGCTGCGCCCCCCATCGAAAATCCCCGAACACTGATTCGCTCCTCGTCAATTCGATAGCCCTTCTTCACGTCGTCCAGCGCTTCCAGTACATCAATTTCTCCGGCAAACTTGAAGGCATTGCAGTAACGACCGTAGGGATGCAGAACAATGGTATGGCTCGGAGTAAACTCGCCACGATTGTGCATACGATCCCAGAGGAAATTGACTTCCGTCAGCTTTTCCCCGCGACCATGGAACCAAAGATCACATCGCGTCTGGACACTGTGGTCCATGCTGTATGTCGGTGGTATCACTAGTCCGTATGGCTGGACGGTCTTGTCAATCCGACTGATGTATCCCCGTACAACCAGCCCCTTCTGATTCGTCCATTCCGGCTTTCCGGCGAGCAATTGCTCAGCACGCTCAATCCCGGTTTTCAGTAATGCGTCTGCCTTATCGAATTCCTGGACATCGAAAAACTCATTGTAGTCCAGAGCACAACGGACAGCTCGTTCAAAGATCATTACGTCTGGCAGCAGAGTGGTGCGAGCAGTATCGGAGGTGGCCCGGACCTCCGTTATTTTCTGCTGAAGCACCTGCAGCGATGTCCTCATGGATAACACTCGGTCCTGCGGAATCTCAATCCCTGCAGCCGGGACGCGACGGACGTTTTCAGGCATATTGTCCTGAATCCCATCCGCTGTAATCGCCAGCGCATTTGCTGCCCAGCAGAACAGTGCCAGCACGATTGTTAAATGCTTCATCACAGAAGATCCTGAAGTCGCTCCGGGGACGAATCCCAATTAACACAAAACAGAATTCCGATAGACCATCAGTCTAAAGGGCATTCCCGGGCGGGAAAAGTCACTGTGCCACAATCTCGCGGTTCCGTGTTCTTTCATCAGGTCAGAATCAGCATCTTTCCAGTCTCGCCTGACTGAACAGTACCTGCGAGGTCGGCTGGAAACTGACAGGGCAGGGGCGTTCGACACTGTTCGACGGCACTACCCGAATTACCGAAGATCCGGTGGCGGATTCAGTGATAGCTTTCCAACTCACGGCCAAACTTTGTGCCGTATTCATCGGCGGATGGACGACTTGAATTTACGCAGGCGCCAAATGTCAAGTCGCAGCCGAGCCATTGAAAGCGCTATTAAACTCGTCATCGACCTTCGCGTCATAAAAAACCGACCTGCTGGCGCTGCAACGAAGATCTGCATCCGAGCACTGATCACATCCGAAGGAACCGAACTGTTTTTGCAACAGACAACTTACGCCAGCGGCAATTTTTTCGCATGAAACTAATCATTCAGAAATCAGCACCCCTACTGGCTTTGAACAGAATTGTCGAACATTTGCCGTATTTTGGTGAAAGGTTCCTGTTTGTTTTCTACACAGAGAAATCGTTGCCTCCATCGCCAGATTGCATTACCGGTACCAAGGGAGTCGCAGTGCACAATGGTCCCCCCTTTTTCTTGAAGGTTGTGTGGTCAATTTTGACTCATCGGGAACTCTGAAATTTGGTAGAAAAACGAAATTTTTGTGGTTTTCAGACTGTCTGAGCGACTGATGTTTTCTAACCACTGGCCTCCGTTGGGGGACTTTCTCGGGCACAATCGTCCGGGGTGAGAAATGGTTCCACATGAATTAATACGCCTGTCAGGCCGGGAATTGCCGAACGCAGCAACGCCTTGACTTTTCCGGCCAGTGCGTGAGCAACCTGAATGGTCAGGTTTGGGGGAACCTGCAGATGCATGTCGGCGTGGTAACCGGAGCCGCTTTTTCGAACAGCCACTTTTTCCACGCACAAAACGCCATCTACGTTTTCGGCGATGCGACGGATCTGTTGTTCAAGTTCAGGTGATGTCGCGTCCAGCAGTTCGTGCAGCGCAGGTTGTATCAGATGCCATGCTGTCAGCAGAATGACGCCACTGGCGAGGATTGCCGCAGCTTCATCTGCAGCGACAAGCGATGGCAGTTGCAGCCATGCCGGCCCCCAGATGGCCAGCGACACGCCCAGCAGGGCCGCAAGCGATGTAATTGCATCGGAACGATGATGCCATGCGTCCGCACGAGCGGCGCCGGATTCAAATGCATCCGCGCCGCGAATTACGATGCGAAACAGAAACTCTTTAACGGCAATCACGGCGATCAAAACCAGCAGCGTCCATGGTTCCGGCGCTGCATGTGGTATCAGGATTTCGTGTATCGACTGAACCGTGATCAAAATGGCAGCCACCACCAGCATGACCCCCACCAGAAGAGATGCCACTGCCTCCGCGCGGCCATACCCCCACGGGTGCTTCTCGTCGGCTGGACGTGATGCAACTCGAAGTGCCTGCCAGACGAGGATCGAGCCCAGCGTATCCGCAAAGGACTCCATGGAGTCGGCAATCAGTGCCGTAGAATGCCCGATCAACCCTGCCGTCAGTTTAATTATGGATAACAGGATGCTGGCGAAAAAACCGATCACTGTGTTTCGCTGCAGTGTCTGAAGAGTCATATTGGGAAGTTGTGGTGAATGGACAGCGGAATGCCATAAAATTGAACCGACCGAGGATTCGTCGGAGGAAAGCGAACGCTGGAGGAGGGAATGAACCCGATCACCCCCGGAATGCTGTCGTCTGCGGTGCCGTAACAGACACGCGGCAGAAGACTGGGGACATCTTCGTTTCTCATCTTACCATCGTCTGTTATCATAACGCTCCACCGAACTGAACAGGCGACGGAAAAAGTACTGCGTTCTCTGATTCTGTGATTTTTCCCCGCAATCAATATTTCTACTGTCCTGTCAGGACCAGCTCCTGGGGATGGGCCTTTTCTGTCGAGACGATTCATGACGGAATCTGCTGATTCTTCCCTGTCGACGCAGTCTGTTGATCTGCTGCACGATGCCTACGTTAAGCTGCAGGAACAGATCCGCAAGGTGATTGTGGGGCAGGATGATGTGATAGAGCAACTGCTGATCGCACTTTTTAGCCAGGGGCATGTTCTTCTGGAGGGTGTTCCCGGGCTGGCAAAAACACTGATGGTCAGTACCGTAGCCCGCAGTCTCTCCATGACATTTTCCCGCATCCAGTTCACTCCGGACCTGATGCCAGCGGACATCACGGGAACAGACATCCTTCAGGAAAATCGGACCACCGGGCAACGCGAATTCCGTTTCATCCAGGGACCGCTTTTCCACAACGTGGTGCTCGCCGACGAAATCAACCGCACCCCGCCCAAGACTCAGGCCGCCCTTCTGGAGGCCATGCAGGAACGTCAGGTCACCGTCGGCCAGACTATCCATAAACTCAGCACACCGTTCTTCGTACTTGCCACCCAGAATCCCATTGAACAGGAAGGCACGTATTCCCTGCCCGAAGCCCAGCAGGACCGATTCATGTTCAAAGTGTTCGTCCGATATCCCTCCTTCGACGAAGAACGTCAGATCGCCCGGCAGACAACCTCAAATTTTCGTCCGGAAGTTTCTCCCGTGTTGTCTGGTGAGCAGGTTCTGGAGATTCAGAGCACCGTGCGACAGGTGCCTGTTTCTGATCATGTGATCAACTACACACTGGCACTCGTCCGCCAGACTCGTGTTCGCGAACCCGGAACACCGCAGTGGATCAACGCCTCGCTTGGCTGGGGTGCCGGCCCCCGTGCTGTTCAAAATCTGCTGCTGGGGGCCAAGGCCCGTGCGCTGCTGAATGGCCGAACTTTGGTGACAATCGAAGACATTCAGAAACTGGCGGCTCCCGTCATGCGCCACCGGATCGTGCCCAATTTCACTGCAGAAAGTGAAGGAATCACTTCCGACAAAGTCATCGAACGTCTGATCCAGGAAACTCCAACCCGGGAAAGCGAACTCACCAGTGACCCAGCCCTTGGAAAGATCTTTGCGACCTGAAGAGCTTGCCAGGATTTCGCGGCTGGAGCTGCGAGCACGGCAGGTTGTCGAAGGTTTCGTCTCGGGGCTGCATCGCAGTCCATACTTCGGACAGTCTATGGAATTTGCCCAGCACCGCGAATACGTTGCCGGTGATGACCTGCGCCGTATCGACTGGAAACTCTGGTCGCGTTCTGATCGCTACTATCTGAAACAATTCGAAGAGGACACCAACGTCCGTGTCGTGCTGGTTGTCGATGGCAGTGAATCAATGCAGTTTGGCACGGGACCGCTCAACAAATTTGAATACGCCAGAACCGTGGCAGCCGCCATCAGCATGCTGATTCTGAAACAGCATGATTCCGTGGGGCTGAGCATTTTTGATTCGGTCATCCGCAGCCAGATCCCGGCCAGCAGCCGAAACAACCATCTGCAGGCAATCCTCGCAGGACTGGAAGTTCAGACGGCCGGCGGAAAAACCGATATTCTCGGTGTTCTGCGCAAAGTGAATGAATCACTGACCCGTAGAAGTATCGTGGTGTTGCTGTCGGACATGTTTTGTGCCAGAGAAGACCTTTTCAAAGGTCTGCAGTTACTACGACAACGAAAACACGAAGTCATCGCACTGCACGTGATGGACGACGAAGAATTGGAATTTCGATATTCCGGAACCATGCAATTTGAAGGTTTGGAGAAGGCCGGCAAGCTGACCTGTGACCCCGCCGCACTGCGCGCCGGTTATCTGAAAGCCCTGGAAAGTTTTCTGGACGTGATCCGTCGCCGTTGTGCCGGCAGCGGAATTGACTATCGGCTGATTCGCACATCGGAAAATCTTGACGCTGCTCTCGCCCAGGTCCTGATCCAGCGGATGAAATAATCAGGCTGGAGCCCGGTGGTGCTGATAAGGAGAAATCAGCGCAGTCATATTCTCCGTGCCTGCGGTATTGGAGTGATACCGCCAGTCGGGTCCAGACGGCCTGGATGACAATCGCCGCTGAGTTGCAGGAAGAATCAAAAGCGGGTCGTTGGACGGCAATGCCGTAAGCCAAAAACAAAGCGAATCTGGCACCATCACCCAAAATTTTAAGCGGTCAGGCGCGAGGCTCAAATTCGCGTGTAAAAGTCGGATTTCGGAGTCTGGATTTAAATCCGCGAGGCAATGCCATCAACCGGACTTGTGGTGTCATCGCAGCAGCCACCACCGGAGCAAAAGAACAGCCAGTGTCGCTTATTCAGGTGTGACCAAAGTTGCTTTGTGGCAGTGATCTCCGATGGTGCTCGGGTGACGTTGTGCGCCTGACTGCTTCCTGGGCATGGTAGTAGGAACGCAGGACAAACGAGTTTCATTTCCTGCAGGGATTCCATTAGCGGGGGTTCACTGACTGCTGAAAGTCGATTGTTATCCCGAGGCGGACGTGGGCGCGATCAGTGGTCCCGGCAATTAGATCAATCCCGCCTGCCCGGGAATGAAATGACTACGGGTTGTACAATCAGTCGCAGTTCTTAAAAGTGCATTGGTATGTGAATAAATCACACAAAAATCCAATTTTTGATGATTATTGTTTTGAATTTCTGAATTAAGCGAGATAAAAACACGCTTGTTGGTTCTTGGATTGTTTTGCGCAGGGTGTGGTGCAGACATGCTTGTTTCGTTTTCTGTCAGCAATTTCAGATCCTTTGACGAAGAGGTGACACTTAACATGGTGGCCAGCAACAAGCTGACCGACCATTTGCACCATCGTATTCCCATTGCCGACACAGGTCAGAACCTTGTGCGATCGGCTGTTCTCTATGGGGCCAATGGTTCTGGTAAATCGAACCTGATCAAAGCGATGGCATTTGCACAGCGAATGATTTCCGGACAGCAGTCTGATCGACTCTCCGGTGCGGATGTCTTTCGCTTTCGGCGATCCTCGATATCAGAGCCATCCTCATTTGAGTTTCGATTTCTGTTGGACCAGAAAGTCTTTGCCTATGGATTTGATCTGGTAAAGTACCAGATCAGCTCGGAATGGCTGACCCTGGTCAAAGGAGATGACGACTCAGTCATTTTCGAACGAGATGCCGAAGGGGCGGTTGTTGTTGGGCCGGCAGCAAGAAAGGGGCTTGGCGATGATCGGATGCTGGCGTCCACTCTGGACGTACTGGCAAAACTGTCCATAAGGCCACATCAGCTGTTCCTGAACCTGCTGGGTTCGTTTCCCGACGCTACCATCGGAGAGACCCTTACGTCGATTATTCAGTGGCTGACCAGGGATCTGTCGATCCTTGATTCAGCTCCGCGAGCCTGTGACATTTATGACCGACTGGATCAGGATGCACTCTTCAGAGGATTTGCGGAACAGTTTCTGAATCGAGTGGACACAGGGATTGGAAAACTGACTTTTGAAAAGACGCGCCGGGAAAGTCGTGACCAGAGACGCGATGTCTACAAAGTGGCCGAAGACAGTTTCGAATATATGTACAGCGACGCTGGGTTTTCTGGTGATACCGACGAGATACCCGATCCGGACGATCCAACAAAAGTGATTGTGCGGCGGCTTCTGGCAAACCACGACGTTGCCGGCAAATCATTTTCCCTGCCATTCAGCGAGGAATCTCATGGAGCACAGCAGCTGTTGAACTACCTGCCGATTCTTTCGGCGGCAAGCGGGCGCGGTACCGTCATTGTGATTGACGAGTTTGATCGAAATCTGCACCCTTTGCTTTGCGAAGAATTTATCCGATTTTTCAGTGAGCACCCTCAGTGTGTCGGTACCCAGCTGATTGTCACGACACACGAGGTTCAATTACTGAGTCAGGATTTGCTTCGTCGCGACGAGTATTGGTTTATGGAAAAAGATCGGACACAGCAAAGCCGTCTGGTATCACTGTCAGATTTCAACGTCCGCAATGATCTTCAGGTTCGTAAAGGTTATCTTCAGGGCCGTTTTGGTGCGATCCCTGTCATTGGAAATACCGATGAACTTGACCGACTGACCAGCTACCAAACCGGAGTAAACAACGATGCCACGCAGGAAACGATCCCTTGATCGGGACGGTGGTGTGATACGGGACGCCAGTCTGGTCATCATTGCCAGTGAAGACACGCACGCTGTCAAGCAGTACTTTAGTCGCTTTCGTACTCGGCGAGTTGAATTCAGAGTTCTCGAGACGCAGGATTGTCGCTCGTCACCGAGGGACGTGATGTTGCGGATCGATAAGTACCTTGCTGAAGAAGTTACGGTAGACGGCGACCAGTTCTGGATCTGCATCGACAGCGATCACTGGATGGAAGCCAATCACATTGACAATCTGGTCCAGGTATTGCGAGAGTGTCGTCAGAAACAGTACAAGGTTGCCGTCAGTAATCCCTGTTTTGAACTCTGGTTACTCCTGCATTTCGACAATTTTTCTGCGGATCAGGCGTCCTGCTGCTGCGAAACTGTCGAGAAAAAGCTCCGTTCGGTTGTCGGATCCTACCGAAAGGATCAGGTCACCGCGCTGCCACTGTCAGTTGATTCCGTCTATTTGGCGATCGAAAGAGCATCCCGGCTGGACCGTGACGAACAATTATTGCCAGCCAGTCCGGCGACACGGGTCCATCGACTTTTGCAGGTGCTGCTGCAGCGTGAGTCCATCGATCTTCACTCATCAACACGATGACCCACCATTGGTGCGTCTGATCTCGGCGTGCCAGCTTGTTTGCTGGATGTGGCCAACATGCAGGAATGTACACTGCATGGCGGTTTCATCGGCTGAATGCAACTATTCTACCTGAGAAAAATGGCGATCTGGTGCTTTGCATCGTTCCGGCATCAGCCAGGTTCTATGGTGTCAGAATGATCCGGCCATCAAGGACCTTGACGGACTGGAAGTGGCTGCCGAAGAGTTGCGGGAAGAACTTGCTGCCGGGGAGTTTTTCTGCGGCCTGATCCAGGGGAATCAGGGTCTTCAGATGTTTCTGAACATT
Source organism: uncultured Planctomycetaceae bacterium (assembly GCA_903871805.1). Classification (GTDB taxonomy): domain Bacteria; phylum Planctomycetota; class Planctomycetia; order Planctomycetales; family Planctomycetaceae; genus SXXK01. The sequence goes on from CAIQIE010000358.1 coordinate 12,815, forward strand.
TGGCGAATTCTCGCCTGGGATTTCAATGATGATCTTGTTGGCACGGAAGGATTCAATCACTGATCCCAGAGTGGCTCGTTCGGCTTTCAGCTGAAAAAGTCGGGTCCGCAGTGAATCCGTGGCTGGTTTTTTATCATCGGGATTTTCTACCGCCGTTTTATTTAACAGTTGACGGAATTCCGCGTGCGTTCTGAGATCGGCTGTGAAGGTGGCCGACGACGTAGTCCAGCGGACAGCTACATCAGGAGACCGTTTTTGCCACTCTGCCATCAGCACAGGTTTCTGGCGGCCTGTCAGTACGTGCCGATATTCCAATGGTTTGGCTTTACTGATTGGAGTAACGGTAATGGTTGCAGACTTCGAGTCTGCAGCGGCGTACAGGTCGAACTGGATCAGGATCAGGGCGGACAATTCCAGAAAGGTCATGCGAGGCAGTTGTGCGGCGTTCCACACGTCGTGGGGAATGGCTTCGGGATTTTGGATAATAACGCCACATTCCTTAGCGGCATTTGTCAGAATGGTGCGAGGTTCTGCCAGTTGTTCCCAATGGGTGGTCGTGGGCTGTGTGGATTTGCGTCCTGTGGCCGGAGGCAGTTGTTTCCATGCGGACTGCTGTGATTCGCAAAGGTCCAGTAGAATGGGAAGGAGATTCACAGAGGATGTCGGCCCAAGGATGACATAGTTGTCAGTGGGCACCGCCTGGCAGTCGGGGATAGCCGAGGCGATTTGTTGCAGGACGGTCAATCTTGTCACAAATCCTGTGTCTACAGTGACGGTAAAACGTGGATCCAGTCTACGGTCACGAATGATGGCAATACCGGACTGCGTTTGCATGTCTGTCAATTGATCGCGCAGCGGCACCTTGCGAGCGGACCAGCTGATCGTCGCAGCGAGAGCCTCCTGAAGTCGTTTGTCGGACAGTGGTGCCCTGGCGTCATCGGCGCAGAGAGCGGCACACACAGCGACGGTGAGCAACATCGCAGGTAAAAGAGTGGCGGACCGGCAGATTCTGAACGACAGGGTCATCACGGAATTGTGTCCATGTTATGAAAAAATAGAAGAGACCATACTCAAAACTGTTCCGATGGGCTCTTAAAATGGGGCAAACCCGGATTATCGCAGACGGAACGTCAACTTTTGTTAGAGACACTGGCAGACAGAGTGTAAGATTCTCGGAGTATTTTCTGAATTGGAATCGGCGAAAGACGGCCCATGAAGCGGACTCACGCAGTCGGAATCGACCTGGGAACGACATATTCCTGCATTGCATGGCTGAATGAGCATGGCCAGCCGGTGACCATTCCCAACCAGGAGGGCGAACTTTCGACTCCGTCTGTCGTGTTTTTCGACGGGATTCAGCCCATTGTCGGCACGGAAGCTTTGCGAAACGCGATCGCTTCACCGGATCGTGTTGTGCAGCATGCCAAGCGGTTTATGGGGGATTCCAGCAAGTACTGGAAAGTTGGCGACAATCGCTATAACCCCGTGCATATTTCGGGAATGATCCTTCGCAAGCTTATTGCAGCGGCTCAGGATCAGATTGGGGAAATTCGCGAAGCCGTGATCACCGTACCGGCTCAGTTTGGTGACGCCCAGCGTCATGCGACAATACTGGCAGGTCACGCCGCGGGACTCGAGCGAATTGAAATGATCAACGAGCCGGTTGCGGCGGCGCTGTGTCATGTTCTGGGGCAGGAAGGACTGGCCTTTACGGAACTGGCCGTCGCGCAGCAGATTCTGGTGTTTGATCTGGGAGGTGGAACGCTGGACCTGGCGATTGTAAAGTATCAGACGGATGACGTTCGAGTAATTGCGTCGGATGGTGATTTGGAACTGGGAGGGCTGGACTGGACACAAATTCTTGTCGACATTGCGGCTGAACGTTTTGTGTCTGAGTTTGGGCAGGACCCGCGGGAGAATCTGGAGAGTCTTCAGTTTCTGACGCTGGAAGCAGAGCAGGCGAAACGCAGTTTATCGGTGCGGTCGCGAGCGGCCGTGACCGTGCGTCACGGGAATCGACTCAAAACATATCAGATTGATCAATTAGAATTTGAAACAGCAGCCGCAACTCTTCTTCGCCGTTGTGAAGAGATCACCAAACGGATTTTGAAAGAAAATAAGCTTGGCTGGGCACGAGTGGACACGGTACTGACGACGGGTGGAGCGTCGCGGATGCCGATGGTTCGCGAGCTGTTGAAGGGATTAAGCGGGCGAACGCTGAACACCACTTTGTCTCCGGATCAGTCAATTGCCCAGGGAGCCGCGTACTATGCCGGCATGCTGATTTCCAATCGGCAGTATGTTCAGTCGGTCTTCAACAGCCGGGCGTCTGAACGTTTGTCGCGTGTGAAACAGCATAGTGTGAATGCCAGATCGCTGGGGATCCTGATTCGCGACGAAGAAAGCGGTCAGCGGGTTCCGTATTATCTGATTCCGGCAAATACTCCTTTGCCAGTCTCAACAACACATGTCTTTGGCACCGTGGTGCCAGGGCAGACACGAGTGCACGTGCGAATAGTTGAGAGTGGAGCCGGGATGGACAGGCCGCCGACAGTGCTTGGCAACTGCATGATTACTCAGCTGCCCCCGAACCTGCCGGAGGGTTCTGAAATTGAAGTGACGATCAGTTATGATCGTCAGGCCCGGGTTCACGTGACGGCCTGCGAACCGAACAGTCGATGTCGTGCTGAAGTAGAGCTGGTGCGGCAGGAAAATGTGAGTCAGGTCATTGAGCAGGTCCCGGATACTGATCGGGAGGCAGGACGTGGAGACGTGGGATTGCACCAGATTGCTCGTGCCGCGAGTCGCCTGGATCCTGCAAAACCGGCACCCCTCTCAGCGAAGCCTGCACCTCCGTCAGCGAAGTCAGCACCGCCAGCGACTGGCAATGTGTCGGCCTCTGCTGGCAGGGTTGACTTATCGAAACAAAAGCCGGTGAAAGCCAGTGTTAGTGACGACACCGGAGTAGAAGCCTTAAGAGTATTGTCGGGATTGAGAGAAGCGAGTGAAAAGGACCTGCTGAACGAAGACAGCGACAAGCCTGTCATGTTGTGCAATGAGTGTGGGGCGGAACTTGGCCCCGGGGCCGTTTGTAGGGGATGTGGAGCCCGGCCGGCAGGTCACCAGAACGTGTCATCGGGGGCTGGAGTGGGACGGCAAAAATCTGGCCAGGGGAAGCCGCGGCCCAAAGCGGCGCGTCCACCAGCGTCAGCCGGAAAGGCAAAAATCGAAAAGAATCCGGACCCCAATGAAGTTGAATTCTGGGACCTGCTCAGGGATGTTGAAGGTCTGTGAGTTGGGCAGAGACACAGGGCATGGCGACGGGAGCACAGAGGGATGGCCACGGTGATTATCTTTTGTTGTCTGCCTTGGCTGGTATTGACGGGCAGTGCAGAAGTGAAAGGCCAGCAGATCAGCGAGATTGGTCTCGGATGGGCTCGTACCAAAGTCAATGCTGTGATTTTTCGGCGGAACGCTGTTTGTAGTTCTGGCCAGCGTCAGATTGCCGCGTTTTATGACGAATCGGGGCAGGTGATTCTGGCGGAGCGACGACATGGGGACACGCAGTGGAAGTTAGTGCCGACGGGCCTTCAGGGGCATCCCCATGATGCGCATAATGTCATCAGTCTGGCGTTTGATGGTCGAGGTCATTTGCATCTGGCCTGGGATCATCACGGGCATCCATTGAAGTACTGTCGCACGGTCGAGGCCGGAAGTCTGACGCTGCATCCGGCGGAAGTCATGGTAGGGCGGAACGAAGAGCGGATCACGTACCCGGAATTTTATCAGCTTCCGGACGGAGATCTGTTGTTTTTCTATCGGGACGGGGGATCGGGGAACGGCAATCTGGTTCTGAATCGCTATCGGCATCAGACGGGGCGGTGGGAGCGTTTGCACGACAACCTGATCGACGGTGAGGGCCAGCGAAATGCATACTGGCAGGTGCATGTGGGAGCTCGTGGCGTCATTCATCTGTCCTGGGTTTGGAGAGAGACGGCGAATGTCGTTACCAATCATGACATTGCGTACGCGAAGTCTGACGACGGTGGTATGACCTGGAAGAAGACGACGGGTGAGCTGTATCGGGGACCGCTGACAGAGTCGAGAGCGGAGTATGCAATTCGGATACCGATGAACAGTGAGCTGGCCAATCAGACGAGTATGGCGGAGGATCATCAGGGAAATCCCTGTATTGCCAATTTCTGGCGAGATACGCCAGAGAGCGTTCCTCAGTATCGTCTGGTTTACCATGACGGAACTCGCTGGAAGACACAGCAGGTGGGTACCCGAACCCTGAATTTCTTTCGCAGTGGCGGCGGCACGAAACGTCCACCGGTATCTCGACCATTGATTCTGCTGCGATCGCGACAGGAGCAGACCGGAGCCGTGATGTTATTCCGGGATCAGGAACGTGGGGGCGGTATTACAGCGGCTGTCAGTGAGGATCTTTCCGGAAACGTGTGGCATTTTGTGCCGTTGACGGCGCAGAGTGTCGGTCAGGCCGATCCCATGATTGATCCATCAGTCTGGGCTGGTCGAGGTCAGGTACACCTGTTAAGTCAGAAAACCGGGCAGGGTGATGGAGAAACACAGGAAGACATCGAGCCCCAGCCCCTGCAGCTGATTGAGTGGTCGCCGGATTGGTAAACCACCTTGTCGCGGGCACCAGCGATAGTGATGTCATTTTGCCGAAAACAGGTAATCAGCCTGCACACCGAGCGGCAGACCAAGAGTCCACCAGAGCAGCAACAACACGGTCCAGCCGATGAGGAATGACAGCGAGTAGGGCAGCATCAGGGAGATCATAGTTCCGAGGCCCGTGCTTTTGACGTAGCGTTGAGAGTATGCGACGACCAGAGGGAAATACGGCATCAGTGGCGTGATGATATTCGTGCTTGAATCACCAATGCGGTAAGCCGCCTGCGTGAGTTCGGGGGAGATTCCGAGGGACATCAGCATGGGCACGAAGATAGGGCTGAGCAACGCCCATTTGGCGGATGCTGATCCAATCAGCAGATTGACCGCAGTGGTCAGCAGAATGATGCCGACGATGGTGATCTGCGGTGGCAACTGAATGGCTGCCAGAAAATTGGCACCCTTAACTGCCAGCAGGACACCAATATTTGACTGACTGAAGATCGCTGTGAACTGAGCCGCAAAGAAGGCCATTACGAGATAATAGGAGATCGTCCCCATGGACTTTGTCATGCCCTGAACAACATCCCTGTGGCTTTTGACTGAGCCTGAGATCACTCCATAGACGATACCGGGAAAGAGGAACAGAAAGAAGATGAGAGGCACGATCGCCTTCATCATGGGAGCATTGTGATCGGTCAGTGAACCATTGGCGCGCAGAGGGGAATCGGGCGGCATCGCGGAAACGAGTAGAACTGCAAGGCCCGCCAGAAGTGTTAAAAGACCGCAGGTCAGACCAAAAGCTTCGCGGGATGAAAGGGAATCCATTGCCAGAGCACCGTCAATGGATTCATCGACAGGCATGTGTTTCAGGCGAGGTTCGATAATGCGATCGGTCACAAACCAGCCAATCCCGACAATGAAAACGCAGGAGGCCGTCATGAACCAGTAATTGCAGAGCGGATTCACCACCAGATCCGGCTGAATCAGCTGAGCGGCCTGCTGCGTGAATCCCTGAAGTAGTGGATCGAGGCTGGACGGCAGGAAATTGGCGCTGAAGCCGCCGGACACACCCGCGAATGCCGCGGTGATGCCAAGCAGTGGATGTCTGCCTGCGGCCGAGAACATGACTGCACCCAGAGGAATGATCAGTACATAACCGGTATCTCCTGCTGAATGGCTGAGCAGAGCGACAAGAATAAGCATTGGGGTCAGCAGTTGGATTGGGGTGATTCGCAGCATCGCGCGGAGCATGGCCTGGATAAAGCCCGTGTGTTCCGCCACACCAACTCCCAGTAACGCCACAAGAACGACGCCAAGTGGGGGAAAATCGGTGAATGTCTTCACCATGCCGGCAAGCAGCGTGACAATGGATTTTCCACTGAGTTGATCAATGACTTTGATTCGACGATCGGCAGGTTTCTCTGGAGTTGCTGCGGAAGTCTGCGGGGCAGCAGCCTGAATGCGGGGGTCAATTTCTTCGAAAGTCATGGACGCCAGGAAATGGGAGGCCACGACGGTGATCAGGATCGCCCAGACAAACAGGAATGCCGGGTCAGGAAGTTTGTTTCCGGCCCATTCGATTCCGTTCAGAAATCGCTGCATCAATTGGGAAGAGTTGGCTGGATCCCGAGAAATTGTCATGGCAGAGCCACCTGTCAGGGAGAAAAAGTTCGATGAAAGCTTAGTGGAATTTAGTGCAAATCCGCCATGAGGCTCAATTTGGCCTTGGGCGGTTTTTCCAGGAACCTGGGGAAATCGCGAGAGAGGCTGGCGTAAACCGTGCGGTTTGGGGTTCCATATTTGAAGTGGAGACCCTTGGGGGGCACTTGAATCCAGGGAATAAAGCGTTTATCCGGGAGTTGTGTTCACTGGTGGCATGTGGGATTTTGAGGACCATGCGGAGAAATTGGGCGATCAGGCGTGCGGAAGGGCAGGCACCGCTACCGGGAAACAGGATAAAGGCGTCGGGAAATTGTGGTGAGAACTGGAATCCGAGATGAGTTCGCAAGGAAACGGCGGGAAAACTTGAGAAACGGGACTCTGGGCCGTAGGATCTTCATTTTCAGGGAAACTGCGTGGCGTGTGGAGTTTTCAGCTGAACATCTGAGATCAAGATGAAATATGTTGAATCAGCGCAATCAGTGTAATCCGTGATTTGATTGGGGGGCGTACTGCGGGACAGTGAATGCATCGGGCTGGTCCGGTGTTGGTCTCGTAGTTTGGGCATGGACAGGGGTTGTTCAGTGAGTGGTGGAGACCGGCCTGATTCCTCTGTGAAGAGGGTGCTGTTCGTTTGTACAGGGAATACCTGTCGTAGTCCTATGGCCGAGATGATTTTCCGTAAACTGGCAGCGCAGCAGCTTGGATGTCGGGACTGGGAACTTCGAGAGCGTGGTATTGATGTGTTTTCTGCTGGATTGGCCGCTTATGAAAACAGTCCCGCCTCTCCAGAGGCGGTGCAGGTGATGCGTGAGCATGGTCTGGAGCTAGCTGAGCATTTGAGTCAGCAGGTAACAATTGACATGGTTCAGAAGTCAACGCTGGTTCTGGCGTTGACAGAGAGGCATCGCAGGGCACTGGTGGAGTCGTGTCCGGAGCGATCGCAGGTGATAGTGCTTCTTGGCAGGGATGGGCAGGACATACAGGATCCGATCGGTGGCAGCGTTGACGAATACCGCCAGTGTGCCTCGCAGATAGGTCAGAGTCTGAGGCTTTGGGTTGAAGAACTGTTGAAGAAAGACGTGTGATTTCCATGAAGATTGGCATTGCCAGCGATCACAGGGGTGTAGCGTTGAAGGCCAGGCTTTCGCAGCTTTTGCAGAGTCTGGACTGTGAAGTACGAGATTTCGGGCCCTTTGAATCGCAGAGCGTCGATTATCCGGATTACGCCGCTCAGGTGGCTCGTGAAGTCTCCAGCGGGGCTTTGGATCGGGGAATTCTGATCTGTGGTACCGGGATAGGCATGTGCATTACCGCGAACAAGTTTGCGGGAGTCCGAGCGGCAACGTGTCATGACAGTGTCACGGCCGAGTACAGTCGGTTGCACAACGATGCCAATGTGATTTGTCTGTCTGCGGATCAGTTGAGTGATCAATTGGCTGATCAGGTCATCCGCATCTGGCTGAAGACACCTTTTGAAGAAGGGCGTCACGCTCGACGGTTGCAGAAGATTGCGGAACTTGAGCATGAGGTTGCCGTGCAGTTGCTTTCAAAGGCTGATGCATAGTTTTTCGGCAGTCCAGCCAGATTTATGGTCGGCTGTCTCCACTGCTCATTGCGAAGGACTGGAAACGAAACTTTATGAATGCAGCTAGCGCTTTTGACTCGCGTGGCAGCGTTCAGTGAGCGTGTGTCTTGTTGAAGGGCAGGTTGTTCGTTGGTGGGGACTGCGCATGGACGACGGGATTATCGACGTCCCTGCCGTTTCAGAGTGGGAAGTTTCTGCGGTTCTGGTCTTATGGATCAGGAGTTGCAATTCCACGGCAGCTGTCACGGAAGTGAACTGGGTGTATGAGCATCGCCCGTGAAGTCGCAGAGGCCGGGTTCAGGCAGAATTCGTTGTCGGTAAACCTCGAGTCGTGTTGGCGGATTTGTTGAGTTCGGATCACTGAAGCGGGAATACTGAGATGAAAGCGGAAGAACTGCGATACGCGAAGACACATGAGTGGGTAGCAGTGGACGGAGACACTGCGACTGTGGGAATCACGGACTTTGCGGTGAAATTGTTGACGGATATTGTTTATCTCTCCCTGCCGATCGTTGGGAAATCCTATTCCCCCGGGCAGGCGATGGGTGAAGTTGAGAGTGTGAAAGCGGTGAGTGACATCTACGCACCAGTGAGTGGTGAAGTGATCGAGGTGAACAGTGCACTTCCTGACAATCTGGTGCTTTTGAATGACAGTCCTTTGGAGAAAGCGTGGATTGCGCGGCTCAGGATGCATTCACCCAGTGAGGCTGGCAGTCTCCTGAGTTACGCGGACTACGTGAAACATTGCGACAAGGCTCATCACTGATGTCACTGGTTCAAAAACAGGGCTCGGCTTCACTTCGAAGTCGGGCCCTTTGTTGTAGGGAAGTGTGTCTGGGTGATGGTTGAGCTTCTGACGAGCCTTGATCATTGTGAGTGGGCCACACAGTGACGAAGACCTCCGCGGATTTCAGAGGATGCTGGAGGAGTGGCGAGATTTCGTTGTTATTGAAACTCTGGTGATTGAGAATTATTTACTGCTGTCAAAACTCAAAGGATAGTTCGTGGCCTACCTGTTTGATACACCTGAGCAGCGTAAGATCATGTTCGATGCGATTGGCATTGCGTCGATTGATGAGTTGTTTCAGCAGATTCCTGCGGAACTGCAGCTAAAAAGAGAGCTCGATCTGCCGCCGGCGTTATCCGAGCTGGCATTGGAGCAGGACATGCAGCGTCGGCTGGGATCAGCGGGCGGTCGCGGAACCTGTTTTCTGGGTGGCGGTGTTTATGACCATTTTATCCCGGCGGTCGTAGATGAGATCACATCGCGAGGTGAGTTTTACACCGCCTACACGCCGTACCAGGCGGAAGCCAGTCAGGGAACGCTGCAGGCGTTTTATGAGTACCAGACGCTCATCAGTCAGTTGACGGGTATGGATGTTTCGAACGCCAGTCTGTACGAAGGTGGTACTGCGGTCAGTGAAGCCGTCTTTATGGCAATGCGAATCAACGGTCGTCATGGCCGGGTAGCGATTGCCGGGACCCTTCATCCGGAATACCGGCAGGTACTGGAAACCTACTGTTCTCGTCTTGGGACCGAGCTTGTAGAGATTCCTCATACGAATGGCGTGATTTCAGCCGAAGCGTGTCGAGCAGCGTTGGACTCCGAGACCTGTGCAGTGGTCCTGCAGCAGCCGAATTTCTTTGGCTGCCTCGAAGACATACGAGGATTGACTGACATCGCGCATGCTGCCGGGGCTCTGTCAATTCTGGCATTTGATGCCGTGAGTCCCGGGATGCTGAAGCGACCGGGAGAATATGGGGTCGACATTGCTGTTGCGGAAGGTCAGCCGCTGGGGACACCGCTGCAGTATGGCGGACCGCTGCTGGGCATTTTTACCTGCCGTGGAGATTACGTTCGAAAGATGCCCGGCAGGTTGATTGGTAAGACTACGGATCGGAAGGGCAAAGAGTGTTTTGTACTGAACCTGCAGACGCGTGAGCAGCATATTCGCAGAGACAAAGCCACCAGCAACATCTGCACCAATCAGGGGCTGCTGGCTCTGAGAACGACGGTCTTTCTGGCAACTGTGGGGCCCGCAGGAATGCGTCAGATGGCAACGTTAAGTCATCAGAAAGCGCGTTATGCTGCAGAGCTTCTGACTGCCATCCCCGGGGTTTCGCTGAAATTTCCCGGAGCATTTTTTCGGGAGTTTCTGCTGGAGACCCCGTTGCCGGCATGTGACATGCTCAAAGCCCTTTCTGATCGGGGCTACGATGTGGGCCCTGATATGGGACGATTTTCTCTGACGAGTGTCGATGGATGGCAGAATTGCTTTCTGGTAGCTCTGACAGAAAAGAGAACTCGTGCGGAGATTGAGGGGTTGGCAGACGCGATGCGCGGGGTACTTGAGCGAGTCTGATGGCAGGCACAGAGCATGGAGTGGTGTACGTGTCATTGTGATCAAGAGATTGATTAAGCTGCCCTGGTGAGGTTCAGGGAATTTTTGAAGGTTGAGCTGGGTTATGCGAAATCCGACGGCCACACAATTGTTGTTTGAGATGTCCTGTGCGGGTCGAGGGACGGAGGTCTTTCCGGCGTCAGACGTTCCGGATGTGACTGGGGTACCGAAAATTGGTGCCGATTTTCTTGCATCCGGGCCACTACCTCTGCCGGAGATTGCTGAGCCGGATGTTGTGCGGCATTTTGTGAATCTGTCGACACTGAATATGAGTGTGGATTCACATTTTTACCCGCTGGGAAGTTGCACGATGAAGTACAACCCCAAGCGGCACGAGCGATTGGCTCGATTACCGCAGGCAGCCAATAGTCATCCGTATCAATCGGAATCGCAGGTACAGGGTCTGTTGAGTGTTCTGTACGAGATGCAGACGATGCTGGCAGAGATCTCGGGTCTTCCCGGAGTATCACTGCACCCCGCGGCAGGAGCGCAGGGGGAGTTTACTGCATTGCTGACCGCGGCCGCGTGGTTTCGTGATCGGGGAGAGAATCGAACTCGCGTTCTGTTTCCCGCAAGTGCTCATGGAACCAATCCCGCCAGTGCAGCGCTGGCCGGATTTGAGTGTGTTCAGTTATCCGGAGGACGGGACGGGTTCGTGGATCTGGAGGAATTGAAGGCCCATCTGGACGAGCGGACAGCCGTCTTTATGGTGACAAATCCAAACACTCTGGGGTTATTTGAACGAGACATCGCGGTGGTCTCTGAAATGCTGCACAGTGTTGGTGGTCTGGTCTATATTGACGGTGCCAACATGAACGCGATTCTGGGGCGAACTCGTCCCGGGGATTTTGGCGGCGATATGATGCACTACAACGTGCACAAGACCTTTACGGGCCCACATGGAGCGGGTGGTCCTGGGGCAGGGCCGATTGCAGTGCGCGACTTTTTGGCCCCTTTTCTGCCGGCCCCCGTGGTGACTTTCGATGCCGCCCGAAACTGGTATTCGCTCTCTGTTCCCGAGAAATCCATCGGCAGGGTTCGCACCTTCTTTGGGAACGTCGGGATTCTGCTGCGTGGTTACTTCTACATCAGAACATTGGGGGGGCGTGGTCTGCGTGAAGCGTCCGAGAATGCAGTGCTCAATGCCAATTATCTGCTGAGTCAGGTGAAAGACTTCCTTGAGGTTCCGCACGGTGATCGCTGCATGCATGAGTTTGTAGCGAGTGCAAAGCGTCAGAAGGACCTGACGGGAGTCACGACGATGGACATTGCCAAGCGTCTGCTGGATTATGGATTTCACGCGCCAACGGTGTACTTTCCCCTGGTCGTGGAAGAAGCGCTGATGATGGAGCCGACGGAGACAGAATCTCTTCAGACACTGGATGCCTTCGCCGGGGCGCTGAGAAAGATCTGCAGTGAGCCCGCGGAACTTGTGAAAGGTGCACCACACAGTACTGCCGTGTGCCGGCCTGATGAAGTGAATGCCGCTCGAAAACCTGTGCTGTGTTGGTCCGCGCCCAACTGCTGACAGCCTGAGCTGTGCGAGTGATGACGTTTTTCCTGGTTTCCGTGGCTATTGCAGGTTTCAGAGCCGCAAAGCGAATGCTCACAGGCAGGTGCTACTTTGGATCCAGTGATTTCCATCCGAAATATTGGGCGGCGGTTTGGTGCTGTAGAAGCACTTCGAGATGTCAGTTTTGACATTCTGCCCGGGGAGTGCCATGCCATTATGGGGGAGAATGGTGCTGGCAAGAGCACGCTGATGAAGATTCTTTCCGGAGTCATCGGTGAGTTTGACGGGCAGTTGGTGCTGAATGGGAAGCCTGTACGTTTCTCCGGAACGCGTGAAGCGGAAGCAGCCGGGATCAGTATCATTCATCAGGAACTGAATCTGGTTGAGCAACTGTCTGCGTCGGCGAATATTTTTCTGGGACGTGAGCCGACGCTGATTGCGGGAATTTTGAATCAGCGGGAAATGGACCGTCGGGCAAGTGAGATACTGTGCGAGCTGGAATCATCCATCAGTGCTCAGGCGACAGTCGGTAGCCTGCGGATTGGTGATCAGCAGCTTGTGGAGATTGCAAGGGCATTGTCACTGCGATCGGAAATTCTGATTATGGATGAGCCCACGAGTGCTCTGACCGAATCGGAAGTTGAACGCCTGTATCGGGTGATTGAAAAGCTGCGAGCTCGCGGAGTAACGATACTCTATATCTCGCACAAGATGAACGAGGTGTTTCATCTGGCGGACCGAATAACTGTGCTGCGGGATGGTCGATTTGTCAGAACGCTGCAGAAGTCAGAAACCAGCCCAAAGCAAATAGCCCATCTGATGGTCGGGCGGGAGATTCAGGAGCGGAATCGTCGGTCAGTGGCGAGTGGCGCCTTGGCGCAGCCTGCGGAAATCGCCCTGGAAGTCAGAAATCTGTCGCTGCCATGGGCAGGTCAGGCAGGGCGATATCGATTGAAAGATATCAATTTTCAGCTGCAGCGTGGGGAGATTCTTGGTATCGCGGGGTTAATGGGGGCGGGGCGAACAGAGTTGCTGGAGTGTTTGTTTGGCGCTGGTGGGCGGAAGCCGCAGGGGCAGATTCGGTTGAACGGCGTCGAGTGTCGCTTTCGCAATCCTGCGGATGCCATGAAGTCCGGGATAGCCATGGTGACGGAGGATCGCAAACGACTGGGCTTGTTTCGTCAGTTAAACGTGCGAGAGAACATCACGGTCAGTGCGTTGAGGGAGCTTTCGGTTGCCGGTGTTGTGATGTCGGCCCGGGAAAAGCGGCGGGTGATTCAGCAGGTCGAAAGTTTGTCGGTGAGAACTGCGGGTATTGAAGCTGGTATCACAACTTTGAGCGGCGGGAATCAGCAGAAGTGCATCGTCGCACGCTGCCTGCTGACGAATCCGAAGGTGTTGTTACTGGATGATCCCACGCGAGGTGTGGATGTGGGGGCCAAGGCAGAAATGTACCAGTTGATGGAACGCCTGGCAGAAGGTGGGATGTCGATGATTGTGACATCGAGTGAATTACCAGAATTGCTGACAGTGAGTGATCGGATCCTGGTGCTGTGTGAGGGGCGATTGACCGGAGATTTCGCCGTTCATGAAGCGACTGAGCAGAAAATTATGGAAGCTGCCACAAGCGGCGGACGCGTGCTGGCTACTGCTTAGTGGCATTCAGTAAGCTATTGTTCGGTGCGGGGAATTCCGACTCACCAGGAAGCAAAGGGAATTCACGACGTTTTGTGGAAAAGCAGAAATTGCCGAAGGGCCGCAGGAAATCGGTAGGAAATCGGTCGAATGGCAAACGCGGCCTGAGTGAATCGGATGCAGAGTCTGAGATTGGCGGAGTATGCATTGTGAGTCATGGGGCGATGGGGGTATAGTAAAAACTCGAGAGCGAAGATTGTCGCGTGACCAATCCGAAGTGACTAAAAGATGTGCCGGCGAACTCAGCTAATGAGTTCTGTCGGGCATCGAATGCCTGCAGTGAGTACTATGTCCTTCATCGAGAATTTTTCCGAAGATGTGCAGTTTTTGCGGCTGGTCCGTCGGGAGTCCGATGTGGATTTGGTCACTGCTGCACTCGAGATAGCGAAAGACGGGCAGAAAGATCTGCAGTTTGCGCCTGTTCGTGAAACACTGCAGCGCGCTGTCTCTCGACTGACTCATCCCGTAACGCAGGCGGGATCAGACCTTGAAGAATTGAAGCTTTTGGTTCGTTATATGACGGAGGAATTGGGGCTTCATGGTGACCCTTCTTATCTGAAAGATCCAGGATCACACTATCTGAATTGTGTCCTGGAAACTGGGCGAGGAATCCCGATTTCCCTGTCTTTGCTGTATCTTCACGTGGCCAATGAACTGGGAATTCCACTACAGCCCATCAGCACCCCCGCCCGGTTTCTGACCCGGCTGCAGACGGATTCCGGCAATCTGTACGTGGATGCCTTTGACCAGGGGCGGATCCTGAATGAAGCGGAGTGTATCTCTCTGATTCGAGAGATCACGGGATCGTCGCCGGCGGAAATCCGGCGACACCTGCGACCAACGGATGATCGTTCCATTGTGATCAGAATGCTGCAGAATCTGAAGACGGTTTATGGCAGTCAGGAACAGTGGACTGCTGCGTGGCGGGTTCAGTGTCGTCTTAAAATGCTTATTCCCGGATCATGGAGAGAACGGCGAGATCATGCGATCCTGACACTTCGTTCAGGGCGTTACGGCGAAGCCATCGCGCTGCTGGAGCAGGGGCTTTCTGTTTGTCCCCTTGAAGATCGACCGTTCCTGGAAAACCATCTTCAGCAGGCGAAACGTCTGCTTCCGGAATGCAACTGAGCGACAGTCCTTGCGGCTGCTGACAGGTGTTTTGGGCCTTGTGTGTTCTGAGCCCCCGTTGCGGAGTGTGATGTGTGGAAAACGCCGCGAAACAATCTGCAGGCGTTGCCCGTGTGACAGGGTGACTCACGCAAAAAACGTCTGGACGAGGTTTTTAGCACTAAAAGGAATGCCGGATGCTCACTGGTGCCTACAACAACCCTTGAATCTGCCGTTGCCGGAGATTCAGGGGCTCTCCCTGAAGACTTCCGGGCCAAAGTGGTAGCGGCAGCGATCGGGGTTAAATTGAAGAGAGTTTGAAATGGCAGACTGGATTGAACCACCCGCAAAGGCACCGGCGTTTTCACTCAAAGCCACAGACGGAAAAACTGTGAAGCTTTCCGAGTTCAAGGGCAAAGCTGTTGTGTTGTACTTTTATCCGAAGGACGACACCCCGGGCTGCACCAAAGAAGCGTGTGCGTTCAGGGATCGGCTGGCAGAAATTCAGGAGTTGGGGGCGGTCGTTCTGGGGGTGAGTGCTGACGACGTCGAGAAGCACAAAGCCTTCACGGCCAAATACGAACTGAACTTCCCGCTGCTCGCTGACACGGATCACGCACTCTGCGAAAAGTACGGTGCGTGGCGGGAAAAAAACATGTACGGCAAGATCTCCATGGGGATTCAGCGATCAACGTATCTGATCGGTCCTGACGGGAAAGTTGCAAAGGTTTGGAAAAAAGTGTCGGTAGACGGCCATGATGAACAGGTTCTGGAAGCACTGAAGGCGTTGAATGCCGAGTGATTGAAAAGCACCGTAATTGCCCGGTCCAGAATGGGGAACTTGCGGGATTGGTCTGTGTCTGTGTGGGGTATGGATTGCTGCACAGGTGAATTGAGAAGTCAGGGCCTGGTCGCTATTGAGCGGTCAGGCTTTTTTTGCAGCGTTTGCGCCGGACAACTGGGAAAAAGTGCCTTCTCTGCGGTGAGTCACAGCCTGAAGGTCTTCAGGATCTCAGTTCTGAATTCTGTCTGCCAATTCCGCAAGGATTGATTGTCCGCTGTCGGCCGCTGCAATTTCCGGGGGCCTGTCCCGAACTGCAAAGTGGTAGTACCGAGGCAAAAATCCGCGGAAGGTGTGGACGTTGAGAAATTGATCCGGCAGATACCCACCCGAATCGGCAGCGAGGACATGCGATGGAGTAAGTATCTCGCTGGCCCTTCAGATTGGTGTTTTCTGGCGGCTTCCGGGAACACGGGCCGAACACAAAAAGCACACCGGGTGCAAAGCACCTGCCGGTGTGGCCTGCTGCCGCGTTCGATCAGGGGTACGAGCACCGCTCCGCTGAAGTGGAATGTGGGCGCAAGGAGGCTGGTGCCGGCACCCCATCTAAAGTCTTGCCCCCAACGGAAACGCGAGAAACAATGCGGCCCGCGTGGAATTGGAAAGTCCCATTTCGTAGCCCTGCTTCATCACCACCAGAACTGGTCCCGCCACATTCCTTCGAATTCGAATCCGCAATGATGAGTCCGTTCTGAAGATGTGCAGGGAAACGGCTATGGCATTTGAAAAATGCCTGCGACTTTTTCGTGGCACACGCGCGATCCGGATGCGTCTGCCATTGTCTGTCAGCCCTCCGGGCTGAATGGCCTGCCCGTCTATCCGGCGCGGTGATGCAATGAAACCGGCCCCCGTTTTGCCATCCTCGTTTTCTTTGCGCGTTCGCGTGAGGATTTGTTTGTCACGCAAAGACGCAAAGGCGCAAAGTGAGGAAGGTGATGTGTTTGCAGGCGTAAAGGAGTGATCTCCCGGACGGTCAGGTCCCGGGACAGGGCGTTATGTCTGCTGGGAGTTGGTTTTACGTCTGTGACGGCTCTGCAGCAGGACTGGAATCAGCCAATACTCAAACTGTATCCCTGCTGCTGGAATAGTGCGTTTCATTTGGACTTGAACTGACCTCCCTTGTCCTTGGTTTTCTTCGCGTCTTTGCGCGTTCGCGTGCGGATTTGTTTGTCACGCAAAGACGCAAAGGCGCAAAGTGAGGAAGGTGATGTGTTTGCAGGCGTAAAGGAGCGATCTCCCGGACGGTCAGGTCCCGGGACAGGGCGTTATGTCTGCTGGGAGTTGTTTTTACGTCTGCGACGGCTCGGTCAGCCTGACGACTCGGCAGCAGGACTGGAATCAGCAAATTCCAAAACTGCATCCCCGCTGCTGAAATCGTGCGCTCCAGTCGGAGTGGAACTGACATTCACCGCACAAATCCAATGAGGAGGATCGAATTCGTATCCGCAGGAATGAGCCCGGCCCCTGCGGATTTGCGGCGCGTTTGACCCCAGCGGAGTCGCACATCAAAGTCCGGGGTCGCTACTGGCAGATGCACGTTGCGGAATCCCGCCTATTGGATGGTCAGTACCGGGTCTCGCCACCACTGATCTGGCAGAAATGCTTCTCGACTGGGTGGGTCATAAACGCGAGCTTTCTCAGAGGCGACGGCAGAGCCTGCGTTGCGAAGGATTTGTCTGGCAGGAAAGTTGACCCCGCCTGTGAAGGCTCCTATGACCACACCACCACGGCCGCTTTTGGTTTTCAGCAGGGAAGGAGATTCCCGGGGAACGATGTAGCGGGCTGTGGGAAGGGCGTCCGCATCTTCCAGAATGGAAGGTGTCCACGAGAGTGTTCCGTTCGAGATGCTGTCACGCAGGATTACTGCCGTGATCAGCAGATCGAAGGTATTCTGAAGATCCGCAAATGCGGGGACCTGCTCTACCAGTTGATCGATGTGCAGATTAAAAAGTTGTGCAAACTCACTGGAGCTTCCTTTCGCAGAATCGGAATCGACCAGATTCCCGTTTGCATCCATCAATTCTTCCTGAGCCCGCAGGGTGAATCGCGGGCCCTGAAGTGTCCAGACACAGCGCGACTCATCGTGTGTCAGGCACTGCGAATCCGCAGCGAACCACCATCTGCGCATCATGTTGTCGCCCGGGTTGGCCAGTGCGAGGCTGCTTTTCATGCCCCGAATGCCGGTCGAATCAATTCCTGTGGCAATTCGCTTCATGAGATAGTCAGCTTCGACCATGGCCATTGCCATGCGACTGTCTTCCGGCACACCGAACGTGGTGACGTTCCAGAGTCCCAGCAGGCGAATCATCTGTTCAAGACGTGCGTTCGCCACGGCAAGTGTTGCCGGCGAGGAGTTGTTGCGCAGCCATGTCTGAGATTTGGCGAGACGTTCCGGGTCGGGGTCGATTGAGCAGCCTGCTCGATCCAGAATGTCCTCGTCGCGCAGGGCGACCAGCAAATCATCAAGGCACAGGACCGGACGTCCGGAGGTCGCGCCGACCATCCGGCCGCCTGGGAGTGCTGCAAATCCTTCGGCTGGTCCGGCGATCAAAAGATCACTGCCGTCTTCGGTTAGCAGAATATGATCGATCCGCGTCAGTCCCCCGAGAAACAGAATTTCCGGTGGCAGCGTTTTGTTTTCAGACGCCCTGATGGCCGCAATGGACTGATCCAGTTGACGGAGAGAAATGCAACGCATCCGGGTGGGCGAATTAATGCTCTTGGGGAGCAGTTTTTCTGCGGCGATTTTGAGTTGTTTTCGCCGGGACGAGGAAAGCTCGGGCGAGATCACCGACTGATCAATGACACCATTGGGATGAACAAGAATTCCTCCGGGAGATTGGCCATTGTTTCCTCCGCTTTGTGCCTGCAGGAGACTGCATGTGCCAAGTGTCAGCAACACTGTCAGCATAAGTCGAGTGGTGCGAATAGTGGACATGAGCATTAGCCACGCGAGGCTTTGGGAGGACCACATGTCCGACAGCCAGACAGGTGTAGCCCGCGGGGGAAAGACGTCCGTCACTGGATTGCTCCACGGGTTTTGAGCTATTCGGAAGCAGCCGAGATGATCAGGGCTTCGGATGGTACTGCCGACACATTCTGAGACTCGTCAGCGACTTTGCTGACATCGCTGAGTCGCAGTTGGGCCTGTTGCAGATAGTACATACCGAGCGCCGTCACAGGAATAAAACTGCTGATCTGGCTGTATAGGGATGCTCCCAGAACCAACTCAGGATCCGGCTGAATGGCCTGAGCTTTCATTGCTGCTTCGAAACAGATCTGGATCACTCCGAAGTAACCCGGAGCTGCGGGAATCATGACGGCGAAGGCGGTGATCCCCGTCAGAATGAGACCCGTGGAGAGATCCACGTCGATGTGAAACGCTCGCAGACAGAGAAATGCACCGATTCCATTCAGGGTCCACTGAAGCAGCGAATTGGCTGAGAGTAATACCACCGTTCGGCCATTCTTCAGGGCATGCAAACCCTCGGCGCCCTGGCGAAGCATCATCAGGATTTTGCCCGCCAGACTTTGGGGAAGAAAAGGAATGAGGGAAAAGCAGAATGCGGTGAATCGAATAAAGAGATCCGTCCAGATCAGATAGAGAATGACGATGAACACGAAGGTTGCCGCAGCGCCGCCGAAAATCAAAGCGCCCTGCCGGTAGGCGGCTGGCATATCCGGTGCGTAGACCAGTCCGATACCGAAGAGAGCCAGGATAGCGAGCACATCCAGAATTCGTTCCAGCACGATGGTTGACAGGATTGTGCTGGCAGGAATACGAAACTTTCGGTTCGCAACAAACACTCGCACAAATTCGCCAAGATGAGCGGGAAGAATGTTGTTGGCGGCGAATCCGATCATCACAGGAGGAAACAATTCCTTTGTGGGCAACGCGGCTACGGGGGCCAGCAGCCATTTCCATCGAATGGCTTTGAGCCAGTAGAAGCTGAACAGCACTGCAATGATCAGCGGAAGCCCGGTGTAATCAGCGTCGGCAAATGCCGCCTGAAGCCTGATGAGACTGGTGTTGCGCATGGCATACGCCAGACATCCGAAAGATACAGAAAGTCCGAGTATCAGAAACAGAAGGCGTTTCATCGGGAATCATCAGATCCAAAACAGGAGTCAGGCTGAAGTAGCAGCGAATTATACAGATCTTAGCGAACTTCTGCCGGTTTACTGCAGGAGATATTATCCCGGGCTGCGAAACGATCAAAATTACAGATTTGTCCGGAAAATCCCTTGTTTTCCACGGTCACGATCCGCGGGGATTGTTGTTTTTTTCACAAGCGGTCTTCCGAAGCCCAGAGAATCCGTCGGGCGTCTTCACCCCGGAAAAAGTGGGGTTTGCCATGAGTATGGGCTGCTGAGCCGTTTTTTTGGGGACCAGTACTGACTTTTTCCTGATAAAATGACGGGTTTCTTTTCGGGGCGGCTGTGTTCGCCGCTGCGGGAATGTTTTCGGACAGGACCGGCTGAGGTGATTCGGTGGCAGGGACAGGGGGATCAACGCGGAAGTGCAGCAGACGCATCATGACATCGCGCCTCATCAGCACTCCGACAACGCAGCCTCGTCCATCAACCACCGGGATCGCCGTACTGGCTGATGTTCGAAAGAGCGGCACAGCAGCCGACAATGGGGCGGAAGGTGACAGCGATTCGACGTGACGAGTGACAATTGAGCTAATGCTGAGTGTCGCTGCACTGGGGCTGATCAGTGCGCGAACAATGCTGCTTTCGGCGAGGACTCCGCACAATCGACCGGTGCTGTCGGTCGCGAAAACCAGATCGCAGTCACTGACAATCAGGCGTTCTGCAACTTCTCGAATGGTGGCCGATTCCGGAACGACCAGGGAATGTCGGATTCTCATGACATCATTGACGGAGTAATTCATTTATAGAGTCCTCAGAGCCTTTTTCTGAAAGCAGGTTGCAGGAGAATTGCCAAAGGAGCAACTCGCCGGACACCGGCAAAGTGACGGCGTGGAAATATGGCAGGGGCAGTCTGCGGCATCCCTGCGAAGACTGGGATTGCGGATACGCCACCTGTTTAACCTGGTTCATGAGGCTCTGGGCGAGTGAGGAATTTTCGCAACAGGCATGTTTCGGAAAAACCACGACGATGAACCACAACGAAGATAACGGTTTTTGCGGTTTTAACGGCAGGGGAAGCTTGGGAAACAGATCCGATGAGGCGGCATATTGTGCTGGTGTTCCCGGCAGGGAGAGTCTTCGTCTGCGAGATCACGTCGACAGGTCGTCTGGCGGATGAGTGTGTCAGACTGAAACGGCAGGGTCAGAACGCAGGGATATGGGTAGATTGGCCGTTTTTTGAGAGGTAGTGCGTTTACGTTGCTGGGCGGGTGAACGTTGACTGATGATCTGCGATGCAGGCCCTTGTGTTTTGAAGTCTTTGCGTTTAGCGTGTCGGAAATACAAACAACGACGGCAAACTGGCGGTAAAACGGCTCGAAATGGCCGTCGATCGCGGTTATGACATACGGCAAAAGTTTTGCAGTTCCAGAGTTTCCTCAGCAGAAAACGAGATGGTGATGCTCCAGCGAATTCTGATTTTTTCCCTTTTGCTGATGGTGGCTGGTTGCCAGGACAGTGGTGATCGTCAGGACGGCCCGTCAATTCAGTCCGCGACGCTCGCGTTGAACTGGTATCCGGAAATGGAACACGGCGGATTTCTGGCTGCGGAAGTCGGTGGTGAATTTGCGAAAAACGGAGTGAAGGTTCAGATTGTGCCCGGTGGTCCTGGTGCTCCCCAGGTGGTGATCGCGGAGCTTCAGGCGGGGCGCATTGAGTTTGCGGTGTCCGATGCGGACAACGTGGTCAAAGCCAGGGCGGCGGGTGTGCCAGTTGTTGCTTTACTGGCTCCACTTCAGGATTCGCCGCGCTGCATCATGGTTCATAAAGCGTCGGGGTTCAGCAGGCTGGAAGATCTGAAGGACATCGAACTGGCAATCAGCGAGTCGAGGCCGTTTGCCTTGTGGATGAAGAAAAAACTGCCACTGACAGGAGTCACGA
Source organism: uncultured Planctomycetaceae bacterium (assembly GCA_903871805.1). GTDB lineage: Bacteria > Planctomycetota > Planctomycetia > Planctomycetales > Planctomycetaceae > SXXK01. The sequence goes on from CAIQIE010000358.1 coordinate 34,294, forward strand.
TGGTTCCATTTAACGGATCCGTCGGAGAATTTCTGGTGAAGCCGGCCTATGCGCAGCAGGGCTATATTTTCAGCGAACCGTTTGTGGCAAAGGAAAAGGGTGGGGACCCGGAAGTGCTGCTGGTTTCCACAATCGGATTCAATCCCTATGCCAGTTTGCTGGTGACCACCGAGGCGGTGATTCGCGAAAAGCCTGAGCTGGTGCGGAGTGTGGTGCTGGCGAGTGTGGCGGGGTGGAAGCGTTATCTGGCGGATCCGAAGCAGACAAATGAATTCATCGGAACATTGAACAGCGAATTATCTCCGGAAGCGTTGCAGTTTGGTGCCACGGCGATGGCCCCATTGTGCCGGACACCGGAGGGGCAGGGGTTTTGTGAAATGAATGTCGAACGCTGGCGAACGCTGATTTCGCAGATCGAAGAGGTCGAAGACATTCCTGCCGGCAGTGTGAAGGCTGAGGAGTGTTTCACGCACGAATTTTTACGCGGGAAGTAACTCGGGGCGTGAGTTTGTCCACACGGGTATCAATTCTCGAAACCCCCGACCTGCCCCAACCTCGGTCCTTGAGCGTGTCAGATCTCATCGATGGTTGCCTCGAGGAGCTTCCCTGTCTGCTAATGTGGGTGATTTGGGTTGCCTGTGTGTTTTGTGGGCGATTGGGCTCAGCGAAGCGATTCAACTGCTTATAACGACTTTGTCGGATTGCGCTGAAGGATAATCAGCACAATTGACGAAACCGATATCGTCGACATTGTCGTTACATCCCTGCTGGTCAATGGCAGAGCCAGTCCAGCGAGGATTGGGGCGTCCAGGCCATGGTTCTACCGAGCTGTTTGCGGCAGATTCTGCCGTCTGCGTGCTGGGGAGTCAAAAGGCAGGGATAGCTGGAAACGGCGGCCTGCATCGCTTCCGGTGACTGAGTGAACGGATGATCGACATGTAGTCATTCAGACATAGGCGGGGACTGGCAGAGCCATGGAATGGCTTCTGCGATGGAGAACGGCAGGATGCTGAATCGAATCATGCGACGAACGACTCGCCGCCGACTTGTCCTGATGCTTGCAGGACTAACCGGAATTTCATCCATTTCCGGCTGTTCACGTCAGTTCTGGAGGACACAGGCTGACCGTGATTCTTACGCTGCGATTGGCGAGAAGGTGAATGATGCGCACTGGGAGATACCCCGCTATGAGGTGAATCCGGATTCGCGCAGTCGTTTTTACGATCCGTACGATCCTGATAAGCCGCCGTTGCCACCGGATGATCCGACGGCCCACGAATTCATGCATTCGGTGAATGGGCGCAAGGGCTACAAAAACTGGCACAAGCTGGGTGTATCGTTTTCCCTCGAAAACCCTCAGTGGCTGAGCCCCTACGGATTGTATCCGGAGGGCGTGGATCCGGTGCAAGCGCATTCGAAGTTGCAGTTGCTGAAGGTGAGTCTTCCTGCGGCGATGGATCTGGCGTCGATTCATAGTCGGGAGTACCAGACCAGCATCGAAGATCTGTATCTCAGTGCCCTGTCACTGACGGCAGAGCGATTCAAATTGGGCGTACGCTATTTGGGTACCGGGAAGTCCGAACCGACGGTTGATTTGGTTGGTTCGACGAACGCGAGTGGTACTGCAAAAGCAGCGCTTGCCACTCCGTTTGGGATGAGTCAGGCGTTGCCCACGGGTGGACAGATTGCTGTGGATATCGCGAACTCGGTGACCTGGGTATTTTCCGGGAATGGCAGTCAGTCGTCGGCGCCAAGTCTTGGTTATAGTTTGACGCAACCGCTGTTGTTCCAGGCGGGGCGTAAGATTGCGCTTGAATCGCTGACTCAGTCAGAACGCAGTGTGCTTTACGACGTACGAACTCTGGCGCGATTTCGTCAGTCACTGTTTACTCAGATCACATCGGGATATCTGAATCTGCTTCTGCAGCGGCAGAACATTCTGAATACGGAGAACAACATCCGCTTGCTGGAGGAGCAGTTGGAGGCACAGCAGGTCCGTGATACTCGGGTACCGGGAGTTGTAAATGCCGCACTGGACAATTTTCAGAATCTGCAGATTCCGGCGGACCTTCAGGGGCAGTTGTCCTACGACGGGAACTGGCTGAAGTGGCGGGGCGACCTGACGGAGGCGCAGGAGCGTCAGGTCCTTTCGCTTTCGGCGGACGTGGACTACCAGTCCGCGGCGATGGAACTGATTGATTTTAAGAAGCAGCAGACGACGAGTCTTTCGTATCTGCAGCTTCTGGATTCGTTGAATCAGAGCCTTACCGGTCTTGCAACCAGCAAGCGACTATTGGCAGATCAGCAGGATTCGTTCAAATTGACTCTGGGCCTGCCTCCGAATATGACTCTTGAGGTGGATGAGACTCTGCTGAAGCCGTTTGAGCTGATCAGTTGGGATTTGATTAATCTGGAAACGGATCTGAGGAAGATTCAGAAGGATATTGGAGAGCGACTACTTCCAAAGCTGAGTGTTGCAGACGGGGGTCCGGGGCCGGAGTTGTCAGCGGTTCGCGACTACCTGACCGCACTTGCGGGAGCGAGAGACAGTCTGCAGGAGATCGGAATTGAGCAGCTGCGCAGGGATTTTGAGCCCCTGAATCGCCTTATGGAGCGGACGCAGGCTGATGTGACGAAGTTTGAGCCCGGGGAACGCTACTTCCGAACTGCGGAGGAGCGTCAGGAGTTGGAGGCCAGGCTGACGAAAGATCTTCGATTGTTTCGTCTGGCAGAACGGGAATTTGCGTTCGGCAGCGGATTACTGACGATGCTGCAGCAGCTTGTGCAGTTTGAATCGCAAGAGCAGTTGCTGAAGGCTCTGGACAAGGATGGCAGCGGGAAACTGGAGCGTATGGAGCTTCCGGAAGCCTGGGGCGACCTGCCTCGATCCGGAGATCGCAATGCTGCCGATGCGTACACAGTGCAGGAGTTTCTGATTGAGGTTGCGAGCGGTGCCCGGGATATTCGGGACAAGTATCTGCTTCGAATGTCACAGAGTCTGGAAGTTCTGCAGGCGTCTTTGCGCGTTGAGCAGTTGGCCTTGGTTCCATTTTCTCTGGATCAGACGATGCGGATTCCAGACCTGGAAGAAGTCGTTGCGCTGGGGCTGGAATATCGACATGACCTGATGAATGCCCGAGCGGCGGTGATGGATAAACGGCGACAGGTGGAAATTCAGGCAAATCGGCTGGAAGCTGGTCTGGATGTGACATTCCGAGGGACACAGGGTTTGAATCCGGACGGCCGGGGCAACACAAATCACAGTGCTGGCGTGCAGTTTACCACCCCACTGGACCAGGTGCTTGAACGCAACGGGTACCGGCAGTCAATTGTGGAATTCCAGAGGGCTCGACGCAGCTACATGGATCAGGAAGACCGTGTTAAACAGTCAATTCGCCAAAGTTGGCGGCAGATTCAGGTCCAGGAATATCGCATTCAGGTTGACCGAACGGCGGTCCGCAATGCGGCTGTTCAGTATGACAGTGCCTCTCTGCAGGCCCAGGGAGCACAGCAGGGAAACGCCTTGAGCCTTCAGAACGCTCTTGGGTCGGTTCTGCGAAGCCAGAACCAACTTGCGTCCGATTGGGTTACTTATGAGACAAATCGGCTTAACATCTTCCGTGATATGGGTATCATGGAGATTGATCCCCGCGGAGTCTGGACGGATCGTTTCTACCTGCAAATGCAGTCTGCGACTGCTGAAACGGTCAATTCGCCTGCAGCGACTCCCGATGTTGTTCCTCCCGTCCCGGCTGAACAGGACACTGTTCCAGCCCCATAGAACTGATACAAAGGTTTCCGAGGATGTCATTGCAAACGCCCCCGAACCGATCCGGCAAAGCCCTATTGACGGTTCTTCTGTTGTTGGTTTCAGCCGCAGTGGCGGCCGTCTTTCTGGTGCCGAACGCGCGTGAGCGTGTCATGTCTCTTGTTCGGGGAGAGAAAAAGGGAGTCTCCAGCGCGTGGATTCTGAAACGTGCCGCGAAAGGACCGTTTCGAATTGTCATCACCGAAAACGGGACCGTGGACAGTTTAAGAAACTCGACGTTGAGTAACAGCGTCGAAGGTTCCACCACGATTATCTCGCTGGTTTCCGAAGGCAGCAAAGTCCTTGCGCCGGTGGTGGCAGAATTCGACGGTGTTGTGCAGTTCACCGACACCGCGTCCGAGTCTGCGAAAAGTGTGAAGGTTGTTGCAGAGGACGGCAAGGAGAAGGTGTATGAGATCGTTATCGGAGAGCATACCGAGTTACTGGTGAAGGATCGCCAGAAGGTGCGCAAGGGCGAGTTTCTGGCGGGGGATGTTTGCTGCGAACTGGATTCCTCAACCCTGGTTGAAAAGGAAAAGGAACAGCAGATCAAGGTGACAACAGCGCGAGCGAATCTGGAAAAGGCCGGCAAGGATATCGAGATTCAGGAAACGACAAACGAAAGTAATGAGGCCAAGGCGAAACTGGCAGAAGATCTGGCGCAACTCAGTCTGGTCAGCTACACGTCTGAGGGTGGTGAGTATCAGCAGGAGCTGGAAACTCTGAGAGGCGATGTCAAAAAGATAGAAGAAGAGTTGTCAATCAATAGAGAAGATTACGAGCGAACTCGTGACCAGGCGCGTCTTGGTTATGCGAATGTCAATCAGCTGGAAAGTGCACGGCTGAAAGTGACTCAGTCACAGATTCTGCTCAGCGTGAATCGCGGTAAACTGCAGGTACTCGAGAAGTACACCAAGCCAAAGAAAGAGAAGGAACTGACGCAGACAGCTGAGGACACAATTCGCGAAACACAGCGCGCTCGGCTGGAAGGCGAAGCCCTGATGACTCAGATGAAGGCTGCCTATGATGCGGCTTCCTTAACGCTGGCTGTGGAAGAAGAAAAGCTGGTGCTGTTTCAGAGACAGATCAAGGCCTGTCGACTGGTGGCAACCCAGGCCGGCGAAGTGGTCTATGCATCGCAGAAAAGTAATCGTGGCAGCGAACCGGTCGTGATTGAAGAAGGAGCTGCTGTTCGTGAACGTCAGGCGGTAATTAATCTTCCGGACCTTGATCATATGAAGATTGATGCCCGAATTCACGAATCTCGGATCAGTCGAGTGATGCTTGGACAGCCCGTGGAGATTGAAATTGATGCAATTCCAGGTGACCCGTACCGGGGAGCCCTGCAGGCAATCTCCTCTGTTCCGATTCCCGGAAGCTGGCCAAACACAGACCTGAAGGAATATGAAGCCACAATTGAAATTAAAGACAGTGATGAACGGGTCAGAAAACTGAAGCCCGGCATGACGGCTCAGGTACGGATCGTCGTGGAAGACCGCAAGGATGCCACGCTGCAGCTTCCAGTGCAGTCTGTGGTTTCGTTCTCCGGCTTCTATTACACCTACGTATCAAACGGCAAGGAAGCGGAACGCCGTGAACTCAAAGTCGGTGATGCCAATGACGAATACATTGAAATTCTGGATGGCGTGAACGAAGGCGACATGGTTGTCATGAGTCCCAGGACTCACTTTTCTCGTGAGCTTTCGGAACTGGAGCAGGAAAAGGCTCAGGAAAAAGAAGCGAAGCGTGAGAAGCTGGAAACGCCAGATCGAAAAGCAGCCGGTGCTGGCATGGGGGCTCCAGGTGGTCCAGGTGCAGGTGGTCCAGGTGCAGGCGGTCCGGGAGCAGGTGGTCCGGGAGCAGGTGGTCCGGGCGGCGGCATGAGGATGGACCCAAAGGCAATGTTTGAGAGCATGGACAAGAACAAGGACGGCGTGGTGACGAAGGAAGAGCATCCGCGTCCGGAGTTCTTTGATCGTTCGGACCTGAACAGCGATGGAAAGCTGACATCTGAGGAGATGCAGGAGGCGTTTCGTAAGATGCAGGCCCAGAAGGGGCCGGGCTGAGTCCTTGTTGGGCAGCGACAGTACGGTAGAAGTTGCGGTAGGTCATCGGGAAGTTGTCGGCAGAGTTTCTGCCGAGCGGTCCGTTTCACTTCAGCGAGAAATGATGACAGGTCATGACACTGGCGGCGGAAGTCATCAACCTTGAGAAGGATTACATGCTGGGGGCAGTTCCGGTCCAGGCGCTCCGCGGAGTCTCCATTGAGTTCCCGCGGGGCGACTTTGTGGCAATCATGGGGTCCTCCGGCAGTGGCAAAAGTACGCTTTTGAATCTGCTTGGAGCGCTGGACCGCCCGACGCGAGGGAAGTATATCGTCGCAGGACGCGATGTGTCGCAGATGACGGACGACGAACTGTCGACCATTCGGAACGAGAAGATCGGATTTATTTTTCAGTCCTATAACCTGATCCCGCAGTATACGGTGCTTGAAAACATTGAAGTGCCGATGCATTACCGCACGGGATATCCCCGTATCGGGCCACTGCAGCAAAAGCGGATTCAGGAACTGGCCGAGTTGGTAGGACTTGGGGAGCGGCTGGATCACAGGCCGTTTCAGCTGTCCGGTGGTCAGCAGCAGCGAGTCGCGATTGCGAGGGCGCTGGTCAATGATCCCGAGATTATTCTCGCCGATGAACCGACCGGAAATCTTGACTCAAAGACCGAGCATGAGATTATGGAGATGCTGCTGCGGCTGAATCGTGAAGGACGCACCATCATCATGGTGACTCATGAACCGGCAGTGGCTCGACTTGCCAAGCGACAGATTTATATGAAGGACGGCTTGATTGCCGGTGAAGGGATTTTTCCGGGCTGAAAATCCCGGAGTTTGTGTGAATTCAGGTTTCGTTGCCGTGATTTTTTGAACTGCGTGACTCATGCCAAATCTCTTTCGAACAGCCCAGCTCGCCCTGAAAAGCCTGATGCTTCATAAGCTCCGGTCGGGGCTGACAATGCTGGGGATCGTGTTCGGGGTATTTTCCGTGATCGCGATGCTGGCGATTGGCGAAGGTGCCAGCCAGCAGGCGCAGCAGCAGGTCCTTGCACTGGGGGCCACGAATATCATTGTTCGCAGCGTGAAGCCGCCGCGCGAGAATGCGAGTCAGCAGAACCAGAACAGTTTTGTGCTTCGCTATGGTTTGAAACGCGTGGATTATGATCTGCTTTCGATGACCATTCCCACGGTACTGCAGGCGGTGCCGATTCGTGAACTGATGAAAGCCTGCCGTTATCTGCATCGGGAAATGAACTGTCGGATTGTGGGGTGCAGTCCGGAATACCTCGACATGAATCACCTGGATCTGGCGCAGGGCCGATTTATTTCCGACAAAGACCGCCGGGAAAAGACCAACGTCTGTGTGCTGGCCTCGGGGACGGCAGACGAACTGTTTCAATACACTGATCCTCTGGGGCAGTCTGTAAAAATTGCAGACAGACGTTATACGGTTGTGGGCATCACAAAGGCTCGCGAAGCCAGTGCCGCCATTGGTGGCAGCATGTCTGGTCAGGAGTATAATCAGGATATTTATATTCCGCTGGAAACGATGCGCGTCCGTATGGGAGATCTGGATATTGATCGTCGGCAGGGGTCATTCAGCGCTGAAGAGGTGGAATTGAACCAGATCACTCTGCGGATTACCGATGTTGATCAGGTAATGCCCACGGCAGATGTGATTCGGGAAAGTCTGCAGCAGAATCATCGAACGGCAAATGATTATTCCGTGGTCGTGCCACAGGAACTGTTGAAGCAGGCCGCACAGATTCGCGTGATCTTCAATGTGGTACTGGGATCCATCGCTGCCATCAGTCTGATTGTTGGCGGGATCGGGATCATGAATATCATGCTGGCTACCGTGACCGAACGAACCCGGGAAATCGGTATTCGAAGAGCACTTGGAGCGAAGCAGCATGACATCACGATGCAGTTTCTGACAGAGACCATTGTGCTGGCCGGAAGTGGTGGTTTGATAGGCGTTCTGCTGGGGCTGTCGACGCCGCTGGTTTTTGATGGCCTGAAAGTTGTTGCGGAGAAGTTCTTCTTTGAAGGGGGCGGGGCTTCAGAATTCAGTGAGATGTTTACGAATCTGAATCCGAAGATCGTGCCTTCCAGTTTGCCATTGGCGTTTGGGATCTCAGTGGGTATCGGGGTGATTTTTGGGCTGTATCCGGCGCGATCTGCTGCGAGCCTCGACCCCATCGAAGCCCTGCGTCACGAATGATCCACAAGTCCTTCTGAGCGATTGCCCATGGTTGTCACATGATGACTCGTGTGGTGCATGGGTGGCTCTGCACCAGGACGTACTTGTGCAGATGCTGTTTGCCCCGCGAGGACGGTGTCTTGTCTGCAGGCGTTTGCGTGTGGCTTTCAGTGAGGCAGGGCAGGGGGCCCGTTGAGTAATTGCGGTTTTCAGGGGCGGCTGGTGGCTCCTGTGGCAGCGTGAACAGCGTCCGTTGCGCCCTGCCAATGAACGAGGCCATCTGCGTCATTTATGGTGCAGAAACTATTTGCCGTTCAAACCTCGGTTAATACGGATAAAGCAGACTTGTCGGGAAGGGCCGGAAAGCCGTGCAAATTCTCACAGTGGTCGTCACTCGCGACGTGGGAATGCTGGTTACCCAAGACGGCCGAATTGCTGGTCGAGCGTGTGGCGGCTGAGCGTGAGTGCTGTGGGGCGGCCGTGGGGGCAATGGTGTGCGTCGTTGACGAGGTGGCGTTGGCGGAGCAGTTCCTGCATTTCTTCCGGAGTCAGTCGCTGACCAGACTTGATGGCGGCCCGGCAGGCCATGGTGTGCAGCATGTGATCCAGCAGATCCCGTCGACTCATTTTGCCATCCGTTTGCAGCAGCTGCTCGGCGAAATCCTTGACGATCCGGCTGATACCGCCGCGAGGAATCAGGGTTGGATAGGCGTTGATGAGCAGTGTGGTGCCACCAAAGTCCTGCAGATCGAAGCCCATCTCTGCGAACAACTCGGCGGATTCCAGAATGGCCGCCGCTTCCACCGCAGTGCACTCGATCGTTTCCGGAATCAGCAGGCGTTGCGATTCTACCCCGCCAGCCAGTATCCGGTTGCGCAGATGTTCGTACATGATGCGTTCATGCAGTGCATGCTGATCGATGATCTCGAGTCCGGCGTCACTGGCCACTACGAGGTAACAGTCGTGAATCTGAAATGCCCGGAATTCATCTGTGACGACTTCCGGCGTCGCGATAAAGGCCGCTGTTGCCATTCCAGCGGAGGATTCTGGAATGGTGCTGGTTGTGGTGATATTCTGGTTCGGGAGATGCCGGGTTGCCGTTTGGATGGAATCGGCTGTTGTGGTCGCTGTTGTGCTGTCAGGTAAATGATGGGGGACGATACTGGTGGTAACATCCGAAGATGGCGCTGGAGTTCCGTTCTGCGATGCGGGTACTGCGATTCGTGCGGGGGGCTGAACAGCCAGAGCAGCAATGACCTGAGGATTGTGGAAGACTGCGCGATCGTTGAACGATGAACGCGCAAATTCACCGACACGCGGCGGGTGTGCCATGCTGGCGGTGTCTCCGCGAAATTCCAGTTGCCTTACCGGGCGTGCGACGGGCTGCGGTTTATCGAATCGCAGTTCGGCCCCGGGCTGAGCTGTCTCGGATGGTATGTCGAGTCCCGCGCGAATTTCCAGGGACAGAAATCTGTCCCGAAGTGTTTTCAGCAGCTGGCGGTACAGCGTCTGACCATCCTGAAAACGCACCTCGCTTTTGTTGGGATGCACGTTGACATCGACCAGTGCCGGGGGGATTTCAAGAAAGAGAAAGCTGACGGGATGACGGCCAACCATCAGCAGGCCGCGGTACGCTTCTGAAAGTGCGTGCTGCAGGCTGCGATCCTGAATCCAGCGACCGTTGAGGAACAGAAACTGATCTTTGCGGGTGGAACGGCTGAGCGACGGAGTACCGACGTAGCCCCAAAGCCGTATGGTGCCACCGGTGGAAACCTGGGTTTCTGAAGAGACTGGAATCAGGTGGTCGGCGACTTCTGCGCCGAAGAAGCGTCGGATACGTTCCTGAGGATCATGAGACCCTGGGAGTTCGTAGACGAGTTTTTCGTTGTGTCGCAGGATCAGGTGCAGGCGTGGATTTGCCAGAGCGATTCGCGAGAACTGTTCAATGATATGGCTGAATTCGGTGGAGGCTTTTTTGAGGAAACGTCGGCGAGCCGGAGTATTAAAAAACAGGTTATGGACTTCCATCACGGTGCCAGCAGCGCACCCGCAGTCCCGATTTACAACGATCTGTCCACCATGGCTTTCCAGTTCGCGTCCCACGGCACACTCTTCTGGTCGAGTCCGGATGCGGAAGCGAGCGACAGAGGCAATGGATGCCAGCGCTTCGCCTCGAAATCCCAGCGTACTGACGTGGTCCAGATCTGCGTCGGAACGGATCTTGCTGGTGGCATGGCTGGTGACCGCAAGCAGCATATCTTCAGGATGAATTCCTTCGCCATCGTCTGCGATGCGGATCAAATCCAGGCCTCCACTGACAATGTCGATGTCAATGCGAGTGGAGAGGGCGTCGACACTATTTTCCAGCAGTTCTTTGACGACACTTCCCGGACGTTCAATCACCTCACCCGCGGCAATGCGGTTGACGACGTGCGTCTCCAGTTGCTGAATTCTGGCCATTTTGGAGGGGCTTCCGGTGCGAGAAATCGGTCCGTCGATTGAGGAGACCTGATCAACAATTGTAATCAATTCCCCTGGAAAATTCCTGTGGTGGCAAGGTCTGATAAAAATCATCAGAAATTCAGTGAATCAGGCCTTTCCTGCGGAACAGAATGGAGCTTGGTTCAAAGGAAATGGAGGGGAGTTCCGGAGATTTCTCGGGCGGGCTTCGGGTTCTCATAGCGCTCAGGAAAGCCTGGACGACTACCGAGCAGGCTTTGTTGAGTTGCAGAAGCTTCACCGTGATTTGCCAAATGCATTTTTCCTATGGAAGCATAGCACGGGCCGGGAGCAGGCAGTCGTGTCCACCGCGGCGGTATTTGACACCCGGGGAAGTGCGGGGAAAGCTGGAATGCGATGGCGGGTTTCGGGATCACGGTGGTCGCAGATTCCGAGCCTTGCAGCGGGGGAGTTACCAAACTCGGCTGACCAGAAATTCCGCGTGCATCCAGCAAGCAGCCTCCGACAGTTAGCGCGGCAGGGGGGCGCACGGATATCCGGTCTATCCATGGCTCAGCCACCTTGCCGGATTGAAAAAATCCCTGCGGATTATCAGTCGTCCTGCGTAAGCTTCGCTCCTAGGGATTTACTCTGGTTCGAACACGTTTCAGAATTTCCGGCAGTTCCACCAGCATTTCTCGATCCTCCGCGAGTTCAGGAAACTGCGATTTGGAAAGTTCCAGTGAGATCCAGAGAGGCTCGTTCTTTGGACTTTCAAGGTCGATCACAGAACAGATCATCATGGCGACGTTGCGTTCTTCCGGGAAACGATCGAACAGGACCAGACTAGTTTCTTCCCGAACGACGTCAATGCGTTTTTCAAGTTCGGACTTGAGAGAGTCGGTTTCACTTTCTGCCGACTGGCTGACGACTGCAGGAGTTTGATCGAGTTTACCCTTTCCCGGCGTCGAGGCGGCGATCGCGGATTCAGGAGTCAAAGTACCAAGGACGCTTTCCCATTCCTTCCCAATGCACCGCTCGATGGGAATGCCTGTCGCCCGCAAGTCCTGAAACCTCATGATCTGGTTCAGCAGCGGCTGAATCTTTTGAAAGTTTTCACTACTGAAGGAATCAGAACGGATCTGTCCGGCGACGGGCTTTAGTTCACGTATCCATCGAGTCTGACGTCGGACGAGTCCATGCAGGATCTTTGCAGACTGTTGTTCTCGAAGCGTCGAGTAACTGTTTCGATTGCTGCTGCGGACAAGTTGTCGTTCAAGGAATGCTTCCTGAAGGTCCTGGCCGGTACCAATCTGTCTGAGAGTTCGAATGCCGATGATAATGTCGCCCTTGTGGAGGGCCATACTTATGGAGCGAGCGGGGCGGGACCATGTACTGTGAGATTCCAGAATCTGAATGGTGCCGAGCGGGGCGTAATGGCTGTTTTGTGGACGAAAGGCTGCGAGCCGATCTCCTTCGAGGACTCCGTGCACGTCGCCAAGATCAATGCGTATGGCTTCATCGCTGTCGGAGATTACACTTCCGGCGAACCAGACCAGTCCACCGCCGTTGATGACGTTTGGGTCGGACTGTCCCAGAGCGACGGCGGGCAGAACGCCGAAAATTGAGACCACGGTGGTCAGGCAGAGGCTGATGGAGAGATGTTTCATGGGGATCAGCAGTCCGGCGAACGAACGAAAGAACCGGAAGACGACAGAGTTGAAGACCGGACCGCATCCATTGAGCAGGGCAGCCTCACTTTCTGTGGCATACCTGGTGTGTTCAGGTTTCATCAGGGGCAGGGCTAACTGGCACTGGTGAAAGCGCAGGGACTGGATTCGGCAACCGCCAATCAATTGTGTCGACTCACCGGGGCCAGGGAAACAGCAGAATCTGCCGCTGTCGCTCCGTGATTGCCGCTTTTCTGCGGCGATATCGTCGAAATCGTTTCAGACGGACCAGCAGCGGGCGATTTGTCGTCTGCGAACAGAGTACCAAACACGGGACGATCGCCGCGATCAGTATCCGCCTGGGCCGTTCGGAAGGCAACCCAATTGGGGTTATTGCTGGTGACAGGGGCTGGCTTACGCGTTTTGAACTGAATCAGGCGGCAGACCGCAGGGCCAGTTCTTCTGCGTTGACGGCCACTATGGTGATTCCAAACTTGTCTGCCAGCGCGGCGACTTCCTGAGGACTGATGATGATGGTCATTCCGGCTTCAATTGCCAGCACTTTTCCACCCGATTCGTGCATCGTTCGAATGGTGTCCATACCGACAGTCGGAACATCAAATCGCATATCCTGTCGGGGTTTAGCGACCTTAACGACGGTGAATCCACCGCGTCTGCAAAGCTCTCCCGCTCGTCGAATGCAACGATCTGTGCCTTCAATGGCTTCAACGGCAATCACAGCCGTGTCGTTAACAACGACAGTTTGTCCGATGTCAAGTCGTCCCATTTCCCGCGCAAGATCCCAGCCAAAGCGAATGTCTTTCCACTGGGCGGGAGTCGGTCGGCGCTGTGTCAGAAATCCGTGTTTCACAAGTAACTCCGGGGCGTACTTCAGGGCAGAATCAAAAACCAGGCCATCGCGTTCGAATTCCCGAATGATTGCCAGCAGGATCGTATCATCCTTTTTGTTTTCCCGGGCGTAGCGATACCACATGTGAATGGTCCGCAAGTCAGGCATCAGCCGGACCCAGCGAAATGGATGAAACAGAACCGTCTTTTCAATTTTTCCCGCCATGATCACTCGGTCAACCCGGGCACTTCGAAGCAGGCGAATGGATTTTCCCATTCGAGCAAGCGGGGCGAAACGGAATTCATCACAGACCTCAAACAGTTTTTCAGAGGCCATACCGGCAACACCGAGGCCGTAGACAAAGTGTCCGGCGTTTCTGGCTGCGGTCGCGAACTGGATGGGAAAGTCACCAGCCCCCGCCAGCAGCCCAAGCCGCAGAGGCCGAATGCAATTGGTGGCTTCGCCGGACAGAATTTCATTCCCATCAGGACTGAAAGCGCTGAGCGGCCGTGTTGAGGGAGTGTTTTCCTGTGATTCGCTGGATGCCATGGCAGTGAACATTTACCGAAGTGGATAGAAGCGTTTGAACTCGATGAGAGTGTCAGGCGTTGTTTGTCAGAGACTCCGGAAGTGCGTTCGCCAGAACACGTCAGAGTAGTCTTCTGAACGACGGGCTGATTGAACAGGATTCGTCGTCACTTCAGGCGGCTGAGGATTCTTCCTGCTGTGCTCCGCCGGACAGTCGCCGCTGAATACTTTCCAGATCCTTTTCGAGTTTTTTGACAACATCACGAATTTCAGGAAGTCGTCTGAGCGCCATCAGTTGCCGGGTTGTCTCTGCGGCTGGTCCGGCAGGTGAGCCCAGGTAGGTCTGGCCCCCGGGCATATCTCTGTGAACTCCGGCTTTCGCTCCGATAATGGCACCATCTCCAAGGTGCACGTGATCTGCAACTCCCGCCTGACCGGCACAGACCACGTAGTCGCCCGTAGTGACAGACCCGGCAAAGCCGACCTGCGAGACCAGCAGGTTGTGGCGTCCAATCCTGCAGTTGTGACCAATCATGACCTGGTTATCAATTCGAGTTCCGGATCCGATGACTGTTTCCCCTACTTTGGCGCGATCAATTGTGGTGCAGGCACCAATTTCGACGTCATCACAGATCACCACGGTGCCAAAATGGGGCAGACGCTGGTGTCCGCCATTCACCAGTCGATAACCAAATCCGTCGGCACCAATGACACAACCGGCGTGAATAATCACGTGGCTTCCAATCCTCACGTCGTTGTAGAGCACTGTCGACGGGTACAGGACGACGTTGTCGCCAAGAATGCAGCCATCGCCAATGATGACGCCGGAGTGAATTTCGCAGCTGTGGCCGATGACTACATCACGACCAATGACTGCCAGAGGATGCACATTGGTGTTCGGGCCGATTTTTGCTGATTCATGGATTACAGCGCGTTCAGAAAGTCCGATCGCAACTCGGGCTCGCGGCGGCATCAGGATGCCGGTGATGGAGAGAAAAGCAGGTTCCGGTTCGGGTACGAGTACAAACGTTAATCCCGGGAATTGACCAAGTTCTGATGCGACGGATTCTGGCGCGATGACCAGCTTCGCCTGCGTATTCCTGAGCCGTCCCAGATTTTTCTGGTTTCCCACGAACGTCAGATGACGCGGTGTCGCTCGCTCAACAGTCTGAACATCGTCGATTTCGCACTGAGAGTTCCCGATCAGCCTACCGTCCAGAATTTCCGCGATCTCTGCTGCTGAGAGAGATTTTCGCAGGATGTCCGTGGTCATCGAGTCCTCCTTTGTTTGCGATTGGCCTTGAAAGCAGAGCCCGCTGAAAGGGAACCATGATCCCGAAAAGGCGAACGCCGATTTCCCGGAGTCGCCGCAACACCGCAGACACCACCGGTTAAACCCTTTATCGTAGGGCAAGCAGCGCCACAAACGCAAGACGGGTTTCGGGGACCCGGAATTTCAGGATTTCTGCCTCCAGAGATGCCGCGCTCAGGAGTGGAACCAACTGTGATGAGCGTCAATGAACTGTTCAGATTGGTCCGGATGCCGGGATTTCCGGACGTGTGCGGGGGGAGGACGAACGGGACGCCTGTCGTGAACGATACAGGAGACAGAACCGGATTACACAGCAAAGTTGGGTAGATCTTCCCCATGTTAACGCAGATAGGGGATCTGTAACGATTTTTTCGGCCACATTTTTGACGCAGTTTACCCATGGTTCCGGACCGTTACAGGAGGACCAAAAATCGCCACAAGTATTTGTGCCACAATCATCTCCGGAGATTCAAGGCATCGAATTCACAGCGACGATAGACCTGGTAAGTCCCTCGGACTGCAAATGGCAAGTTGAGATCATGGAGATCTCAATTCCTGAAAAAACGATGTGAATTCATCGACTGAGAAGCCAGCCTGATTGTCCGAAGTTTTGAGCAGTAACGACGTGGTGTGAAGGCCGGAATCCGGTCTCACCGCAGGTCGAGGGATTCGGCGAAGGTTTGCCGAAACGGTTGATTACGGACTGTCAGCGGTCAGGGCGGTCGAAGGAACGATTTCCTTGAGAAGGAGACACGGAAACATGAAGTGGTCCTGGATGTTCAGTGCGAGTGTTGCGCTGTCGGGCATGATGGGTTCAGCAGAAGCTGGATTATTCGGGCTCGGCGGATGTAAGAGCTGCGGCTGTGCTGAAGACTGTCAGCCAGCAGTATGTAAGCCGTCAATCGCTCGGCCGTGTCACACGAATGTGTACACGTATCAGCGTAAGTGCTCCGACATTAAGCCACCATGCTGCGATGACAGCTGTGGTGCTGATGGCGGTTGCGGACCGGTCTCCTGCAGTGCTCCTGGAGACCTGAGCGGAAACGGTTGTGGAAACGGTGCTGCTCCGGGGTGCAATGCTCCTGCCGGCTGTGCTGTTGGCCCAGACTGTGCCGCACCTGCCGGTGAACCAAGCTGTGCTGCACCATGTGGTGATCCAAGCTGTGCTGCACCGAGCTGTGCAGCTCCCGCCGGAGAAGGCTGTGTTGTAGATCCAAGCTGTGCTGCACCGAGCTGTGCAGCTCCCGCTGGAGAAGGCTGTGTTGTGGACCCAAGCTGTGCAGCTCCGGCTGGCGACGGCTGCGGTTCAACCTGCGGCGAAGGCTGCGATGAAGATGCATGCGAAATTGCCAAGCTGATCTACACTTCCATGACGGATTGCTATGCAAAGAACCGTCGGAATGCACTGGATGAGCTGGGTGATTACGACTGCAGCTGCCATCCGGAAATTATGAACGCATTCGTCTATGGTCTGAACGACACGGACGAACGAGTTCGACGGGAAGCTGCTGACGAAATCGGCGACGCAGTTCGCAGCAACAGCTGCTGCTGCAGCCCGACCACTGTCGCTGCTCTGAGCTGTGCTCTGGCCGACTGTGATCGTGGGGTTCGTCATCAGGCTGAAGAAGCTCTGGAAGCATGCGGTTACGAAATTGTTGACGGTAACTGCGACAGCTGCACGGAAGGTTGTGCAAACGGTGCCTGTGGTGCTGTTCACACTGCCGCTCCTGCGACTGCTGCTCCAGAACCGGTTGCTCCTGCTGCTGAAGCTGTTCCAGCTCCGGCTCCTCCAGCCGAACCACAGGCTTTCTTCCCTTCTCGTCTTCACAAGAAGACGGCAAGCAAGAGCGGTCTGGCCGGTCTGTTTGGAATGAACCGATAATCATTGCTCTGCTCTGAGATGAGAAAGAATCGCTTCCTGTTCTGACTCATCGAGGTGCTGAATAACATCCCGCGGCTTCCGGAAGGCCTCTCCTTCCGGAAGCCGTTTTTTTTTACCCCCGGCGTTTTTTAACGCCTGCGAAATTCTTCAGGTCTACTCGCTGGTCGATGGCAATTCCTGAATCCAGCGCCGGATCAGTTCGACTCCACGGCGGTCAGGCAGAGTGGAACTGAGCGGTGGCATCTGGCCCTGGCCTCGATGACTGATCCGATGAACCAGCACCGACTGGTCAGGTTGTCCGGGAGCTACCAGCCTCGCATCCGAAAGCTGAAACGAGTTATGCATGGGTTTCGCGTTGATCAGCTTTTGCTGTTCAGGCGCCGCAGAAATCTCTGCTGAAAACTGCGAGTTCCCGCCGCCCGCCTCGATATGGCACCCCGCGCAGTTTGCATGAATCCATGAACGAGCCCGAAGCTGCAGATCTGCCGTTTCATCGAAGGGATCTGTCAGCTTTGTTAACTCCGCTGCCGGTTGGGACAGTGGACTACTGAAGTAGCCCATGCGAGATAACCGCTCCAGCTGATTCTCCTGCCCATCGCCATAGTCATGAACTCGATTCATCTGGGGTTCGCAGACACCAAGCACGTAATTTGCCGCGCGGGAATGACACACCATGCACTCGGCACGCGAAGGAAAGTTCCAGATCTGAGTGCCGGGAGCCGTGGCGTCAGGAGCATAGATCGCGACAGACTCTGACCGACCCTCCTTCTCTACCAGCTCTGCGTCTGTCTGTTCCTCATTCCAGCGGTAGGAATACCCTGACCATTCGTTCTGTTGCCGAACCATCAGCCGCGTTTCGATCCGGAAACGAGTTTCGGGATTTCCCGGTTCACGTTCCAGACTGAAACTCTTCACAAGAACTGATCCATTGGGAAAGTTCCACCCGCGACTGGATGTGTAGGAAATGGTCTCGTCACCCGGGATAGCAATCCACCGCTGCTTGATGGCGCCGTCAGACCAGAACGGCACGTTCACCGAATACGGCACGATTCCCGGCTTCATCTGGTGCGCGGGGACCGATTCGAAAAGCCCCGTCTCGCTCAGCTTTCGGGGAAAAACGACCACCGGTGAAGGCGGGTTGGGTTCGAGTCGGTAAATGCCGCCTCCATGGTCCACCACAAGCACATCGCCGTCATGATTCATGCCGAATCCGGCAATCTGCAGAGTGGTGTCAGCCAGCTCTCGGTGAAATGTCACCTGCTGGCCGTCGTGACGGATTCCCCAGATCTTGCCCGTCGAATAGTCGCCGTAAATGAAGCACCCATCCAACTCAGGATAGCGCGTTCCCCGGTAAACTATCCCGCCGGTCAGACTGCGGGATTCTGAGTGATGGTGCTCTGCAACGGGATTCATGACAGGTTCTGCACCTCGAGGCCGCTCTGCATAAAAGGGATGGCTCCCCTCCTGAATACTCCAGCCGTAGTTCTCGCCCCGGCGAACAAGATAGACCTGCTCCCAGAGATCCTGGCCGTTCTGGCCCAGCCAGAGCTGCCCGGTTTTTCGATCAAAATCCATTCTCCATGGATTTCGAAATCCATAGGCCCAGATTTCCGGTCGGGCTCCCGGAGTTTTTAGAAAGGGATTGTCTGCAGGGATCGAGTACGGTTTGTCGGCTCCGGGGCGATCGACGTCCAGTCGCAGCATGACCGCCAGAAGGTCATTCAACCCCTGACCCGTCTGCAGCGGATCACTGTCCGTTGTTCCGTCGCCTGTGGGACAGTACAGAAATCCATCGGGACCAAATCCCAGATCGCCACCGTTGTGCCCATTCGATTCCCATTCAAGAATCACAAGTTCGCTGTCGCTGAGTACCCTGCCGGAACCGTCTCGACTGATTGTAAATCGAGAGATTCTGTTCTTTTTGGAAGACTCTTTATGGGGGCCATTGCTGATCACAAACAGATAACCGTTTTCCTGATAGCGTGGATGAAAACAGAACCCGTAGATCAGGTTGTCCATCGTCAGGATCGGTTCACTCTCACTGCAGTTCGCATCGTCTACGAATGCTCGCAACCCTCCTGGCTCTGCGCCCTCTGCCTTGTGATCCACATACAGAAGGCGTCTGGTACCCGGTTCCGCACGAAGATAAACAGGTGCTTTCAACGCGAGTTTCTCGTAACATCCTGCCACTCGCCATGGCAATGGCGGTTCCGGTGTTCCTGTCAGTTTGGATTCTGTCCATAGAATTCGTTTGGTATCGCTGGCATGCAGACTGCTTGTCACAGTAAGTAAGAGGAATGCCGCCAGTCCTGCCATCACTTTGCCGGAGAATGTTTGCATGCAGCGTACCCTTTTCACGGATCACCATTCGCTGAAGTCGTCGCCGATGATGATTATGAAGGCATCGCCCCGTCAGAATCAATACTGCGGGCTGTTTCCATTCTCAGATCCTGATGGCCGGTTTGCCACTGTCTGATTCGGATGAACCGTTGTCGGAAAGGCCTTCAAACCACGGCCGGAATCGCGGCCCCGGGCCTGCCGGCTATGACCATCGCCAGTGATGTGTTCCGCTGACTGACCCGTCAATTTGAATTCTTCGATCAGCTCCTTTCTGCGAACAGCAACCGCACGATCAAACTCACTCAGCACATTCATGGCCTTGTCCCGTGATGTTACAAGACCGATGATCAGGTACTGGATGATCGCCACCAGATAACAGATCCAGCCAACAGCCCAACGCTCCCGATCACGCAGATACTGACCGTAACGGTAAAGGTAAATGCCAAGTTCAGCATAGTTCTGGCCGACAGCCGAGTTGGATTCCACGAAGGATCTGTTGAGCTCTGTCAGGTTGGTTCGAGTCCGATCCTCCACCACAAATGCCGCCGCAGCGCGGATCGGAGTCACCGTTCCAATGGTCTGGGAACAGGCCCAGGAAATCACCGATTGATGCAGCAGCACCTCTTTCTGGTAGGTCACCGCCACAGACTCCTCCGGCATGCGCGGAACCTGTGCCCCCACGATCGCACACATCATCGCCAGCACCGGTGAAGATCGATTGACATGCCGGCAAAGGTGACCTTTGATCAGCAACCAGCGTTTTTCACGCAGCTGTTTCAACAGCCCCTGGCCTTTGTCAAACTTCGGAGGACCCGGGTGCAGAACCGCGAATAACTCCTGGTCCGGCATCGTCTGAATCACCCCAATAACCATCAGCAGTCGTAATCCCATCGTCAGCCAGTCCGCACGGTCCAGCCAGTCCACCCGTGTCAGCCAGCCAAACAGCACATGCTCCATATTGGCCGTCGCCGCCAGTAGCAGCAGGGACGCCCGAAACCACTCCTGCAGATCCTTTTCCAGCTCCTGATTCAGTTCCTGTACCCGGAAAATCCGACGCAGCAGAAAGCGGAACAATGGAATGGCAATAAGCCCGAGAGCAAGCCGTGAAAGCGGTCTGAGTACCGGTCGCAGGAACGACTGAAAGATGGGAACACCCATCAATATTCGAAACAGGTCCAA
Organism: uncultured Planctomycetaceae bacterium; assembly: GCA_903871805.1. Classification (GTDB taxonomy): domain Bacteria; phylum Planctomycetota; class Planctomycetia; order Planctomycetales; family Planctomycetaceae; genus SXXK01. Next base: position 54,561 of record CAIQIE010000358.1, read on the forward strand.
GACATAAGTCCTCGGAATGGCGATCGCAGACGTTCACGGTTGCGTGCAGCGTTGCCGGTTAGCGTATGTTGCATTCCCTCCGGAAGCAGACCATCCCGTGCATTTTTTCTGTCTGGACTGTATCCTGTCGTACTGTCGTCGACCACATCAATTGCCAGAATGTTTGCCCGCAGCTGAGGAATATGCCGTGTTTGGAATGGCAGGAGAGACCGAGTTCGATCTGCGTTTTCGGCTCTTTAATATCCCCGTTCGAGTGCATCCGATGTTCTGGCTGTCGTCAGCCTTCATGGTCTGGGATGGCGAAAGTCCCGTCAGAACATTTCTGGGTGTGCTGTGCCTGTTCATTTCTGTTCTGGTTCACGAACTGGGACACGCTGTGGTGATTCGTCGCTTCGGTTTTTCGTCGGAAATTGTGCTGTATCTGTTCTGCGGGTACGCGACGTCTTCCCATTTTCCGTTTCGAAAAGCCATCGCCGTTTCCGTCGCCGGTCCAGCCGCTGGTCTGCTTCTGGGAGCTCTCGTCTACATGGTCGGTCGTTTTGGACTTCTGGAAAGTTTTGCCGGGTTTTCCGAAGTCTTCTACTTCTGGCAAATGATGATTTTCGCGGGCCTGATCGTCAATCTTCTGAATCTCGTTCCCTGTCTGCCTCTGGATGGCGGTCAAATCATGGCTGCACTGGTTCGCCAGTTCGGACCCCGAGGTCGAGATAATAGCGAACTAATTCTGAGAATCTCGATCGCTGTTTCAGGGGCGGTCGCTCTATGGGCCGCATGGTGCTCCAACCATAACAAACCCTTTTTTCCAGTCTGGATGTTTCAAATGCTGCCCGCCAAAGATGGGCGATTGTTGTTTGCGCTGCAGCCCGATCCGTCCTTTGAAGTTTTCTTCATGGGCTACCTGTGCGCTACATCAATTATGGAATTGAATCGCTACCGCTCGTGGCGCTGAACACTGTCAATTGTTGCCCCGGAAACGAAGGCGCTGTCGCTACAGACCAGCTGTCAGTAACAGCTTTCGAATGTCAGCTTCGCTCAGCACTCCCCTGAAGATCGCGATCTCATCCAGCCGACCCTCCCAGTTACTGCTGTTGTCACTGCGACCCCCTAAAAACAACTGATCAATCGCGACCTGCCGAGCTTTACCCTCCAGTTCCAGATTGCCATTCAAATACGCACGAACAGTTTCTCCGTCACGAACCAGAGCCACGTGATTCCAGGTCCAGCGGGCGATCATCGTTCGGCCGGCTAGTTGCCCCGCCGAATCACTGCCACTCTGGAAAATCAGTTTCCCCGAGTGCCCTGACGTCCCGCCAATTCCCAGATGTTCACCAAAACTGCTCAGACCATGGTCGTGGTCACGAGAATACATCCAGCCGGAAACCTCGCGACTGTTATCCGGCATGCCGTTCCAGATCCAGAGGCATATGGAATACTGCGAACTGAGGTCTTCAAGTTGTGCGGATAAGCGACCCCCGACAAACTGCGGGCAACGATTCACACTCATCGGCCCACAGAATGCCGCAGATCCCGGTCCCTCAAGATAATAGGTAATCCCCGGTTCAAGATGCCCATGCCGGTGATGCCCGCTGGAGTCCCGTGCCAGAGGACCATCAAATTCATTCAAACGCCACCACGCCGCCGGCCTGAGACTGCGGATCGCCTCCGATGCGACTCCCTCCGGAACATTCAATGATCGCCGCGACTGTCCAGTGACACGCTCCAGCAGCCGAATGCCCGCCTGAGCAATCTTCGGTTCCGCAGAAACTTCCAGACCTGCTGATCGTGCTTCCCACGTGTTGTAACCACCAAACGCGTGCTGCTCCGGAGGAGGTATGTAACCGTCTCCACCGTTCGCAAGCTCGATGACCATTGTGTTACGAAGCGGACTTGCCGCCTTGATCTTCAATCCCGTGACTGCATACGTCTCATTAGGAGTCGTCGCGATTGCAATGTCACCAATTCGTAGCGCCTGAACCACAACTTCTGTCGCCTGAGCATCGTGCAGAAACTGCTGCTCCCGCGCATAGACTTCCACCTGGTCTTTGGGCAACCGATCGACCATCTCCTTCAGAATCCTCTGCGACCACTCCAGTCGCTGTCTGTCCGGCACGCGATAGTTCAGCGTCATGCGCTCTTCAGCCATCGCGATTTTCAAATCAGATTGATACTTCACATCCTTCAGGGCCGCAAACGCCAGCTCTGCAAGTCCTTCACTGTAATCCTCAATCTTCAGTTCGGGATTCCATGTCTCCGGCTTCGTATAGTCCCGTCGCCAGATATCGCCACTGCATCCGTGAGACATCATGGCGACAAAATCACCGTCAGACGACACACGCCGTTTTAAGGCGTCAGAAAACAGCCCAAAATAATCAGCACTGATGTCGCTGTCCCCGAAATAATGCATGGAAAAATTCGCCAGCACAGCCATCGGCCGTCCATCCATCGTCCGAACCGAAATCAGCGATAACTCCGGATCTTCCGGGCCCGCTTCTCCTGTGACGTCGTCCCAGTTCGCTCCGGCATGCATATTCGCACGCACAGTCTTATTGCCAAATGGGTCTTCCACAATTCGATCCGGACGCCGTATCCACTGCCGCACGGCCGTGTAGTCCGGCGCCTGCGTTCGGGCAAATCCAACCTCGGCCGGCACAGGTTTTGACGTGGCCTGTCGAATGACTTCCACAAGGCGATCTCTCAAATACGGTACGTAGTCAGAATCCGCATCCGTCCCAAGACAACCCATGGATGCAGGAGCCGAATGGGCGTGTGTCGCCGAAATCAGAATCTGGCTGGCTGGGATTCCTGTCTGCAGGGCCGCAAGGGCCTTCACGTCGTCCAGCAGCACTCGACCCATCATGCAACTGTCAACAATCACAATGACCAGACGAGTCTCCCCGTCAGAGAAGGCAAGGGCACGTGCGTAGACCCGAGTCCGTATCTTTTCCAGACTACGGCTGGTCATGCCACCATTCACCAGAACAGGAAGCTTCTCCGGCGTGATATCCACCACCGCGGTTCCCGCCAGTAACTGTCCACCCTGGACATGTCGCATATCCGCCAATGCCATGAACAACATCAGCAGCGGTATGATCACATTGTACGCTCTGAACATTTGCTGGTTCCTCTGGTCAGTGCCTGAAGCCTGTTTGTTGCATCATAGCTCGCTGACCGCTGTCTTCTCCAGCCACTCCCGTCAACACCATCCCCACTCTCTTTAAACAAGACTCAAACTTTTCCAATGGCGACTCGCCCACGGCACTGCCTACGATCTTCTCCGCACAGATGTCTCAGGGAGACGTCAGAGACCTGCTCCCGGAAATTATGAGCCGCCATCGAACGTGGCGCCGCAATGGTCCAGCTCATCCTGTGTCCGTCAGAGAGAACGCTGACTTACGTTCAGATTTGTCAGGCGAGAAATCTGTTCATCAGCCATAGACGGATCATCCGCGAATTGCCGAATGTCCCAGAGATCCGCAAAGACCCGGCCTCGCCCCCAGCTCAGTGCCTCGCTCACAACATGCTCCAGTGATGAAAGTCTGGGTGGAGCATACTCCTGACGCGAAGCCAGCTGCTCCATGATCCCATTTCCCTGGCGAACCGGGATGACCGAACAGACCGAGGCACCGCAGTTAAAGGCA
>CAIQIE010000359.1 GCA_903871805.1 uncultured Planctomycetaceae bacterium
ACCAAAATCGGTGTGGTACGGAGCGATTCTCAGTTCAGGGACCGGCCTGTGTTTATTGCTGTTTCAGGTGGTCAGCGTGTGGCGTCATCGTTTGGATCGGCGTCGTGCCTGAGGCCGGGCGAGACCTTGCTGGCGGGCCCTGGGATCCGCGTGACAGCGAAAACGCCGTGACGCTCGTGGAACCGGACCGGGCCTGAGTGGGGCTGGCTGGTTTTTTCTCTGGGGGCTTTTCGAGCGGTTTTTCGGGGCGTCGGGTCGATTCCTGACTGGCAGACTCATATTCCCCTGATTTCCGGTTTTCGATAGTCTCCGACCAGAACATGGTGTTGGAAAGGCGAGAGCCGGAGGTGCTCAAACCTTTTCGAAGGCGACTCAGCGTTTCAGGAAATTGAGTGGACGTTCGGTCGGAAGCCGATGTCTGTGGAGGGGGGAAGGCCCCCGGGGAAGGATGGAGCAAATGTCCCGGAATCAGTTACTTCAGGCAGGGTTGGCGGTCGTCGTTTCCGGAGTCATCGCGGGTTGCGGCGGAGGTGGAGACGGAGCCAGTGCGCCTCAGGCCGAAGTCGGGGCGGCTGCGCCGGCGGTGTCCGGTTCTGAATCTGGAGAGCAGACGAAGGCTCAGGAAACAGTCATTCGGCCTGCCGGATTGACGGCTTCGATCGAAAAGCCCTCGGCAGCATCGCAGGAGGGGGCTGAGAAATCGCCAGCGGCGGTTGCGGGGAAATCGGCGTTTCCGGATGATGAAGCAACGAAGACGTTGCGAGAAGTTCAGCAACTGCGTGTTTCTCCACTGCCGAATGATGTGGAGAAGGCTCGGGAAACGCGTCGGGAGCGAAATGCACGGATCGTGGACATGGCGACGCGTGTCATTCGCCTGACCATGGAAGACGAATCGCGCAAGCCGCAGTTTCAGGCGGCCATCAGTCATCTGCTGGAAGCTCGTTTTCAGACGGCCTTGACGGGCACAGAGGAAGACATTGAGGCGTTGTATTCGGATGTTCAGGCGCTGAACGATCGGGACCCGAAGTCGACGGCGGCCGCCGAAGGTGTGTACTACATTGCACGCTTTGCGCATACAAAGGCCAGTCTGACGGGGAATACGCAGCCGGTCTGGTTTGAAACATTATCTCGCTGGGCGCGGGAGTTTGCAGACCGTTTTCCGGATCAGCAGAAACGTGCGACAACGCTGCTGTTTGGAGCCGGCCGCAGCTGTGAGCTGCATGCCGTCTCGACAAAGGATCAGGAATTATCGAAGCGGCTGATGACGGAAAGTCAGTTGTGCTACACCACTCTGGCGGAGAAGTTTCCGAATTCGGATCAGGGCCAGGAGGCCACGGCGTCACTGCGTCGGCTGGCGGTCACCGGACAGACGCTGACTCAATTTTCCGGGCCCACGGTTGATGGCGGCTACGTCAGCTCTGACGAATTCAGCGGCAAGCCAACGCTGATTTATTTCTGGGAATCCGAGAGCGACGAGTTTGTACGGGAGATGCTTCCCGAGCTGGAAAAGATTCGAGCCCAATTGCCGTCGGATCGCCTGCGGATGGTAGGAGTGGCCATGGATGAGGAAGAGGGCGCTTTGAATGCGTGGCTGGAATCGCATTCTGTGCCGGGGCAGCAGATTTTCTTTCCGAATGCCGAGCAGCGATCGTGGAACAGTCCGCTGGTGCGATTCTGGGGAATCGCGACGTGTCCGTCCATCTGGGTGGTGGATGCAAACGGAAAAGTGGTTTCCACGAACGTGAAGCTGGACGATCTTGTGCCGACTCTGCGGCAGGCTCTGAAGAAGCCATGAGCAACTGGACCGGGCTTGTCTGCAGCATCTGAACGTCGTTCGCGTCCTGCGATCCTCGCCCGGTTGATTAGAGCGTGCGTCTCAGTTCCGATCGGAATTCAGCGATGGCAGCGGCACGAGGGAATAACTGTTCCCTCCGCCGGCGATGACCACGATCCAGTAGGATCCGGGGGGGCGTGCTGCTGCCAGATTCTGTTCAGCGGTGTCAGAGGACAGTGACAGCGTTCGTTTGGCCTGCTCGAAGCTCACGACGGCGGTGAATGTCGGGATCGCATTTCTGGACAGAGAAGCGATCCGTTCGGCGATCTCTGATTTCTGTAGTCCGCGGGCTTCGAGGATGCCGTAGATCAACTGCTTGCCAAAAGGGTCGATCATCTCCACGATCAGACCGACGGGGTCTGGGAGACCGGCCTTTTGCATGGCCGAGACGATCGTGACGGCGTTCTGTGAGAGCAGATGCCGTCGCAGATCGACCGACGATTGAGAAACTCCGTCCGACATATTGAGCGACTAATCTGTAATCTGTGAAATGTGTATTGGTATCGTTCACCCGCCAGGCACGATGCATTGTTCGTTTCAAAAACACCGAAGCTGAACAATTTGATCGAAAAGATTCTGGTTTTCCGGGATTCTGAATGAGGTCAATCGCCATGTTCGAATGCTGGAAGTGGAAGCACTACCGGGAATCCACACGGGTAGCTTTGGTACTGCCCGATTTCTGTACAAATGTCGATTAAATAGGCAACCAATTTCGGGGCCGGTAAGGGGACGCGGTGCGAAGTACCGTTCCCGAAGTGGAGCAAAACGTTCACGGTGTGCGTACAGAAGATGGGCATGCCACGCGAGGCCTTCTTATGCTGACGAGGAGAGTGCGTGGCAAAGGTTGGAGCGGAGGGGCTTCGGGCGGTTGTTGATGGCGGGGCGGTGGGGGGCTTTGAATCACCTCGCGGAGTTCAGATTCCGTAGTCGTCAGGTTGAGCGGCTGGGAATTCGCGGCATCAGGAGCGGTCGTCCGTCGACCTGATCAGTCGCCATTGGGGTGACGCTGCGATGGCGAATCAGCAGAAGTCCGTGACCGATCGTCAGAATGGTGCGTTCGAGGGCTGGATCGTGGTCAACAGTCTGCAGCAGAGGCTGAAAGTCGGGGGCCTGCTTCACAGCGCCATTGCAGACCACGAGAAGTGTTCGGGAGATACGCAGGATGTGGGGCCACCATGAGGCGTATGCGTGGCGATCAGAGTTCAGGAAGATGAGATCCCAATGTTGGGCGGGGGCCTGTGACAGGAAGTCGTTTGGTGCCGACTGGTGCAGATTCACTCGATCCAGGAGTTGACATTCCTGAATGTTTTGAGTGGCGATTTGCAGCGTGGCAGGACAGTCGCACACGGAATCAATTGTGGCATCGCAGTGCAGACCGGCTCGTGCCAGCCAGATAGTGGAGTAGCCAGGGACCGTACCGATCTCAAGAATGCGTGCTGGTTGCTGTTCCTCAATCAGCAATTCCAGAAATCTCCCTATCGAGGGAGTGACTTTGAGGTGGTGTGGAGGTTGGGCAGCCGTCTCAGCCAGTTCCTGCTGATTGAGTCGGTTGAGGACGTCGCCGATCAGGTGGTCGTGAATATTCATTGTCGGAGTCTAATCACGGCTGGGGAAAATCAAAAAGGGGACGTTCT
>CAIQIE010000360.1 GCA_903871805.1 uncultured Planctomycetaceae bacterium
TCTGGACGGGTTGATCACTGCACTGCACACAATTGAAGCAACGGCAGGTGTTTCCGGCAGTGGATCCGTAAATGCAACGATCAATGCGCAGCTCACAACCTCCGGCAGCGATATCACGCTGGAAGCAGGCAGCGACAGCGGAAATGTCGTACTCTCAGGAGCGATGCTGAATGAAGGCTACTCAACCGGAACCCTGACCCTCCTCGCACCCGGAGGAATGATTTCTCAGTCCGACAGTACGCTTTCCGCCACAATGCTGATCGCGAGGGCTGAGCAGGGCATCACGTTGATGACCAATGTGGGCCAGCTGGATATTCAGAACAGCGGGACGGGCGATATTGAATGGCTCAGTGTCAAAAACGCATTACTGATAGCGCCGCTGACGAACCCGTCCGGCGAAATCAATGCGACTGTCTTTGGCGTGCTGACCGCCGGGAACATTCAGGCTGATGAAATCACGATTCGCGCGACTGGCGGATTGGTTCAACAGGATTCCACGGCCATTCAGGGTGGTACGCTGACTCTGGACACGAATTCCGGCAATTCCACGCTGCGTACAGATTTGTCGGACCTCGTCATCAGAACGGGCGGGACCGGTAATCTGACAATTAACAACATCGGGACGTCTCCACTGACGCTGAATATCAACGTCACCGACGGCAGCCTGACGGTCGATGCGGCTGGTGACCTGCTGGTACAGAATGTCAGCAGCCTGACCGACAAAGACACGAATGACATTTCACTCACCGCCACTGGCAGTATTCAGGTGGGACGCCTGCAGGCTGGGCAGTTTGCAGCCACCGCGACAGACGCACGAGACCTACGCCTGAAGTACCTCAGCAGCATGCTCAGATCAGCCGGCGTTCTGGCACCTGACGCAGCAGACCTGACAGACACCACGTGGGCTGCGTTGAACCAGACAACCTCGCGCAGTGCGTTGACAACATGGTTAACCGCCAATGTCTTCAATGGTCAGTCTGACGCGGCATCGCTCGCTTCAGCAGAAGCCGATCGACAGTTGTCTCTCAGTCAGGCGATCCGCAGTTCAGGTGACGTGACACTGAATGCAGGCACCTTTGTGTCTGAACTTGGGTCAGATACGGATGTGGACCTGATGGCCGACCAGTTGACCGTGACCAGCCGCACAGGCATTACCGGGATTGAACTGGGCGTGAACGAGCTCACGTCGATCCAGAATATCACCAGTGGCAGTGTCGTACTGACGGATGTGGATTCCATCGGAGATTCCGCACCGGGGCTCAGCGTTGTCAATGTGACAAATGTCGGGCTGATCGATTTGTCAACAGCGAGTGATCTGACAGTATCCAAGGTGGTCGCCAGCGGAGTCAGTAGCGACATCAGACTAGATTCCGCGGGTGTCCTGACGACACTCCCGGTCAATGGTCTGACAACTCCAGTTTCGGCGGGACGTAGCCTGTCACTGGACGCCATCGGCAATCTGGTGATCACAGCGGGAATTACCGCACCAAATCTCGTTCATCTGGGATCTGATGCGACAATTGATACGAGCAACGTGACTTTGAATTTGAGTACTCAGCAGGAAATTGCGATTGAGTCCAATAATTCGCTGAAGATTACAGGCACACTGGCATCGGCAACCGGGGTTCGGCTTGTTTCCAACGGCGGGGATGTCAATGTCGCAGGCACAATCAGCGGGCTGAATGGCGGCAGCCTCGCGTCACTGACTGTGATTGCACGCGGAAATCTGGTGAAAGACGGTGCGTTCAGCGGTCTCTATCGTTTCCGTTCGTGGACCGAGGGGAACACTTACTACTCGAACACCGCGGAACTGGCTTCGGACAGTGTTGTTATTGACACTGACGGGCTTCCCGTTGCCAACTTCGCTTTGAAGGATCTGGTGCCCTGGATCACAGCAGAAGCCGCCATAGCGCGGGACGAAGCCACCGGGCTGGACTACTTCCGTGATCCCACAACCCATGCGGATCCGGCCGCTCAGCGTCGGTATCTGCGAAAACTGGATGGTTCCACGACAACATGGTTCAGCGAAACAGATTCACGCGGCTACTACAAATTTTCTGCTCTCGACAAAACGGTGGTGCCTAATGCAGTGATCGATGTCTATTCCACGACGGCGGATCCCGCGACGGGGACGTTGTATCGGAACAATTCCACGGTCGTCAGTTATGTGAATCTGGCCAATGTGGAAGCCAAATTGATTCCGCTGACGGACTCGGCAATCATTGCGCGACTCGTTGGACTCTCTGTCGGAGATTACACGGGACGACCGACCGGAACTTCGATTACGCTCGATCAGGCGACGATCGCCCCGGTCACAGGCAACCTGACGCTGGCCGCACAGGGCCAGATTCGCCTCGGATCCACCTCCCTTTCCGGCGCCACCAGCACCCTGAAGGTCGTCGCTGCAGACGATGTGTCAATCGGCGACTGGAAGGCTGCAAATCTGGTGATCCAGTCGACTGGCTTATATGACATCCGTGGGGAATTCGTGGGCGGCAATGTCACGGTTCCGGCGACTCTACGAAACGCCGCCTCCGGCACACCCACCACTGTCTCATTGACAGCGCTGCATGATCTGCAGCTGGATGTGCCCGTGACACCCACAACAGGGTTGCTGCTGCATGCCGGCAATACTCTGAAAGGGGTAGCCGTACCGACCACGATCACGGTCAGCGGCTCGGGAAGCTTTGTGGACATTGCCAGCTCTGCCAATCTTTCATTGACTTCCGTTTCCACGAACGGCCCCGTCACCCTGACATCAACAGGAACCCGGGGGAGTGGCGGAAACGTCACTGTCAGCGGAACCATCACTGCTGGAGCTGGCCTTGTGACCATCAATTCCACAGGAACAGGCAGTGCGGTCTCGGGCGCAATCTCGGGAACTGGCGGACTGAAATTTCAGGGATTTGGTACTGGTGTTCTGACACTGTCAGCGGTGAATACATGGACAGGTGCAACAACGGCTGATGCGGGAAGAGTTATCATCACGGGAAGGACCGCGGCCGGAGCGAGTATCACGGTCATCAATGGCGGTACATTGAGTGGCACAGGGACTGTGTCTGGTCCAGTGACAGCACAGACCAGCGGGATCGTCTCATCGGGTACCGCCACCGTAGTCGGCACGCTGAAAACGGGAAATCTGAGTCTCACGGCCGACTCCGTGTTTGCTGCGAAGTATTCCAGGTCAGGAAACGTATATTCGTACGATCAGACCAACGTCACCGGGAGCGTGTCCCTTGGTGGCGCGGAACTGCTGACACAACAAATCGGTGCAGCTGTCCGAGTGACAAAAGGTGACACTTTCATTGTCATCAACAACGACGGTACGGACGCGATCAATGGCACATTCACATCCGACGGACAAATCCTGGAGGATGGCGATCAGATCAGAAACTTTGCCGGCACAGGTCAGCGTGCCACGATCTACTACACAGCATCGATCAATTCAGATGGCACACTGCTGAAAGACAGTGCTGGAAATCTGATGTTCGGCGTTGGCAACGACGTGGTCATTCTCGTAGACCCAAAGGAAATAGTGACAAATGTTGCCGCAGATGCGGACAAGACAAACTTGATTTCACTGCAGTCACAGAATGGGCAGGTGAAGATCGTCGACGACGGAGTCATGATTGATAACGCACCCACCAGCGAAGCTCAGGCTTTGACGATTAACACCGTTGCCGGCGATACAGACAACGTGGTACTGGACTTTGATGCCAATCCCGGACTCCTGTCCATTCAGGACATCACCATCAACATGAATGCAAATTCCGGAGATTTGCATGATGACCTGACGATCGTCATGAATGGACAGTCATTAAGCATTGAGCTGACATCACCGAGCAGCGGAACGATTGAAATCCCCAATGGACCGAGAATCACTTTTAACGGGATCAGCCAGAATACGCTGATCGTCAGTGGCACATCAGATCTGGTGCTGGGCTTTGATTCCACAATGACCAGCCTGGTCTTTACCGATGTCGATGCGGATGGAGTGGGTGGTTTGGATGACGGCTGGTTCCGAGCGACAGACAATCTGGGTGTCAGCATGAACATCCAGAACCCTTCGTCCAGTCTGACGGTCAATCTGAACAACCTCGGCAATACCGTGACATTCACAGATCTGGATGCCGCTTTTAACCCAACAAACGGATTGACAATCAACGGTGGTAGCGCAAATGACACCATAATTGTCAGTGATCTGGGTGACACTTTTGGACACAACAATACCGGAGCCCTGACGATCAATGGCGGGGGTGGCACGGATGCTCTGACGTTCCAGTCCACCTCGGTAAGCCTTGCGTCTCTGGTGGCAGACGTCGAAACTATCGGAATCAACGTCGCATCGGTTTCCACGGATGGATCGCAGAGTTACA
>CAIQIE010000361.1 GCA_903871805.1 uncultured Planctomycetaceae bacterium
CAAATCGCTGTCGCTTTAAAAGATGGTCAGTCATCATCTTCGTCGTTCAAGCCGATGTAAATGTACCGGAAGGGCAGGAGAACGTACTTCAACCAGCCGTAGGGCACCATGTACGTGGTGAAACAGTGCGGACAATACTGCCTCCGCATGCCCAAAAGCAGCCAAAACCACCCCATCAAGGTCAGTGGAGTCGTAGCCAGAACATTTAGACAGAACGCACACCGATAGTTCAAACTGCGGTAAAGCACCGAAGGAACTGTCGAAATGGGCTTGGATGATTTACTTTCTCGTGCCACTTTTCTGCGATGAATTCCTGAGTTCATGCCGGAATTGCCCTTCGACAGACAAGGCGACTCAAGCTCTGCTGACAACACAGAGCCTGTATCCGGGAAATTTTGTGGTGGTGCATGCCGTAACGATCTGATTGCGGGTAGGTTAAACGACCATATCCGGCCCTGAGGGGTCTCTACACCATTTCCCTGTAAAATACAAAATCCCACCCATAGGTCCAACAAATAATCCGAATTTAAATCATTTCGGCTCATTTTGACTCTTGAGTCACCATGGTCGGGTAAACCCGAATTCTCCTGCACCGAAAAATAATGAATTTGCTGAGCAAATCGAAAAAACAGAGGTCAAAATTCTTCTGAAAAGGGTGATCTTCCTGCATTATCGAGAAGTTTTCCACACTGAACAAGGCATTGGCTATTCCACCGGATTTAACGGACGCTCCGGTGAAAAGCCTCTTGCAATGCACGGCAGTTTATTGCCACGACAAGCAACTAATTTTCCACTGCTGTGTGGGACGTTGAGCTCATTCCAGAGTGCTGTGTCTAAAATTTCCTGCGACAGCCATCCTACGGCCTCCCATTCTACCAGGTCGCGCACAGGTCCTGGACCGTTATTTCGAATTCTGTACTTCAAGGCGAATCCAGCCGCGCGTGTCATCGCAGCAGGACGCCGCAGCCAGCGATACAGGTCCTGCAACAGGAACATTCCAGATCACAGCGACTTGCAAGCGGCACAGAATCAAACAGCGGCCGATACCCGGAAACCAGGACGACAATCATGTTCGTCAGGCGTTCGCAGCGATCCCGGAAGTTACTGTGCTGTGTGAACTCAATATGCAAAAAAAAACGCCGACACCCATGAAGGTGGCGGCGTTCTAAATGATCTGCAATTCTATGCCCGGCCGGCGTCAATCCAGCCCCCACACGCACGTTTTCAATCCCAATTCAATGATCCACCACTCTGGTACTCTGTGACCCGAGTTTCGAAGAAGTTCTTTTCCTTGGACAGATCCATCGTCTCACTCATCCATGGGAAAGGATTCGCCGATCCATACTGCGTCGGCAGACCGATGCGTTCCAGCCGACGGTCAGCAATGTACTGGACGTAGTCACGGAAGGCCTCTACGTTCAATCCCAGAATTCCACGCGGCAGACAACCTTCCGCATAGCCAATTTCCAGCTCCACCGCGTGTCGAACCCGTTCGATCATTTCCGACTGGAATTTAGGTGTCCAGAGATCCGGATTCTCGGATTTGATGCCGTTGATCAGGTCAATTCCAAAATTCATGTGGGTTGTTTCGTCACGCAGAATGTACTGGAACTGCTCGCCAATTCCCTTCATCAGATTTCTGCGAAGGAAAGAAAGCACCATGACAAAACCACTGTAGAAGAACACGCCTTCCATGATGACGTAGTAACCGATGAGGTTCTTCAGGAAAAGCTGGCGGCCTTCCCTCGTCTCCGTTGTAAAGCCGTCTGACAGCACCTCTGCCGTCAACTCCATTTCAAAATCGTCCTTCCGGGCAATCGCCGGAATCTCACGATACATGTTGAAAATCTCACCCTCGTTCAGGCCGAGACTCTCCACGATGTAAAGGAAGGTGTGAGAATGCACAGCTTCTTCGAAAGCCTGACGCAGCAGGTACTGACGACATTCTGCATTTGTCACATGCTTGAAGATGGCCAACACCAGATTGTTTCCCACCAGCGATTCCGCTGTGGAGAAAAATCCAAGATTTCGCTTAATCACCAGTCTCTCGTCGTCAGTCAGCTTGTTCGATCGCCAGACTTCCACGTCCTGGTTCATGGCAACTTCTGTCGGCATCCAGTGGTTCGCACAGCCGTTCATGTAGTGTTCCCACGCCCAGTGGTACTTGATCGGCATTAACTGATTGACGTCCACCTGCGCGCAATTGATCAGCCTTTTCTCTGTTGCCTTGACCCGGCCACCAGTTGGTTCCTGCGTGGTGACTGCTGGTTCATCGAACGAAAGTATTGACATAATCGAACTCACTCCATGAGAAACAAACGAAGCTAAGATTTCTGAAACATCATGCTGATCCCAATGCTGCCCAGGGATCAACTCACGCACGCCTGAAAACAGAACAAAAACCGAGCAGACACAGAACTCACCCGCCAGGTCAGCAGCATCTTTCCGAACACTCACCAACACCACTTTCGTCATACCCGGTAAACGAACCTCAAAATCCCCGACTGTCATCGCTGGTTCCGATGATGTTCACCTCAGGTTCTCTCCGCCGCTGAAAACTGCCCCTCAATCGCCCCTGTCACCCCAGACCTGTTTCACCAAAAACCATGGTAGCCACTGCTATGACAGATAACCTGCCGTCAATTAGTGAACTGCACACGACTCCGAATTCTGGATCTCAGAACCGCGATTCCGGAACCGTATCCACCACCAACCTGCGGCCTGTTTCACCACCAACCAGCTGAAGCTACCTCCGAGAAGACCTGAGCAATCCTTCCCATGCGTACAACCGAAGTCAGCAGTTGCCAACGATTTTTGTCTGACCGCAAGCGGTGAAGACTTTTCACACGCCCTACTGCCAGAATCCTCAGAGATTTTTCAGGAAAGAACAAATTAAGATGCAGTGAGGCGGCAAGTAAAGTTCGGCAGTTCGCGTTAACGCAATCCTCCTGCCCCACATTCCATCCTGCACTGCATCTGACACGTTTGCTTTACTGACAGGCTTCACAATCCGGATCTGTAATGCTGCAGGCTTTGTACTGCGATGCCTCAGTGACCGGTATGTGCGGAGCCGGAACAATTTCTGATGCCGAATCAGGAGCATCTTCAGCGCGATTTACCTGGATTTCGCTGGAGGCACTCTTTGATTTCATCCACCGCGGCTGCAATCCGAAACTATTGATGTCCGCGTTGGATTTTTCGACCTGCGTGGCAGCAAGGGTTCTGAGATAGTACGTGGTCTTCAGGCCCTTCCTCCAGGCAAGGAAGTACATGTCGTGCAGCTTGCGACCACTGGGCTCCCGCATGTACAGATTGAGCGACTGCCCCATATCGATCCACTTCTGACGCCGTGCCGCACATTCAATCAACCAGCGAGGGTCGAGCTCAAAGGCCGTCACATAACGCGCTTTGATATCCCCCGGAATTCTGGTGATCTCCATCAGAGTTCCGTCATAGTACTTCAGGGCCGCCAGCATCTGAGCGTCCCAGAGTCCCCGCTGTTTGAGTTCCGAAACGAGGGCAGTGTTCAGATGAGTAAACTCACCTGAGAGATTGCTCTTCACGTACAGATGCTTGTACATCGGTTCAATCGACTGGGAAACACCAATGATTGTCGAGATCGTAGCGGTCGGAGCGATCGCCATGCAGTTGCTGTTTCGCATGCCGTTGGTCGCAACAGCCTGCCGTACAACAGCCCAGTCCATCCTCGCTGATCTGTCCACGTCGATCCGACATTCACGCTGCTGCTCCAGCAATTCCATGGTGTCCAGCGGCAGCAAACCCCGGTCCCACTTGGATCCGGCATAGGTGCTGTAAACACCCCGCTCGGCAGCAAGACTGGTCGAAGCAAGAATGGCGAAGTAGGAGATGACCTCCATGCTGTAGTCGGCAAAGTCGACCGCTTCCGGACTGGCGTAACTGATATTCAGGGCCGCCAGTGCGTCCTGGAACCCCATAATCCCCAACCCGACTGGCCGATGCTTCGCATTCGCTGCTTTCGCTTCATCGGTCGGATAGAAGTTAATGTCAATCACGTTGTCCAGCATGCGCATCGCCGTCCGAACTGTTTCTTCCAGCATCGGAATGTTTAAACGGCCATTCTGGATATGCGCCAGCAGATTCACCGACCCAAGGTTACAGACGGCTGTTTCCTTCGGAGATGTGTTCAACAGAATTTCTGTGCAGAGATTACTGCTGTGGACAACACCAGTATGATCCTGCGGTGAACGGATGTTCGAGGGGTCTTTCCATGTAATCCACGGGTGGCCCGTTTCGAACAGACGTGTGAGCATCTTTCTCCAGAGGTCATTCGCCGAAACCCGCTTAAACATCTGGATTTCGCCAGTCTCTGTCATCTGTTCGTACTCAAGATAACGATTTTCGAAATCTTTTCCGTACAGATCATGCAGATCAGGGACTTCATCAGGACTGAACAATGTCCAGTCGCGCTCTTCTTCCACGCGCTTCATGAACAAATCGGGAATCCAGTTCGCCGTGTGCATGTCGTGCGTGCGGCGACGCTCGTCCCCGGTGTTCTTGCGAAGATCAAGAAACTCTTCGATGTCCAGGTGCCAGGTTTCCAGGTAGGAACAGACCGCACCCTTCCTCTTACCGCCCTGGTTGACCGCAAGCGCTGTATCGTTGACGACCTTCAGGAAGGGAATCACACCCTGACTGCGACCGTTTGTTCCCTTGATATGGGCATTCGTCGCTCGAATGCTTGTCCAGTCATTGCCCAGTCCACCTGCCCACTTGCTCAGCTTTGCATTGTCCGCGACACACTTGAAAATGTGTTCCAGATCGTCACTGACCGTGGAAAGGTAGCAAGAACTAAGCTGCGGGTGGTTGGTCGCTGAATTAAACAAAGTGGGCGTCGCCGATGTGAATCGCATCAGGGACAGCATGTTGTAGAACTCAATCGCCCGGTCTTCCGGCTGGCTTTCTTTCATCGCCAGTCCCATTGCAACCCGCATCCAGAAATATTGCGGCGTCTCAATTCGGCGACCATCAATATGCAGCAGATAACGGTCATAAACCGCCTGCAAACCGGGGTACTTGAACAACGAATCCCGCTCAGGTTGAATCGCCGCCGCGATACGCGTCAAATTCAGATTTCGCAGGTCAGGCGTCAAACGATCCGAATTGATCCCGTCGATGATGTAATGTTCAAACTGATTTCGGTACAGCTTCGCGAACTCGTTGGCGTTAGCAGGTGCACTGCCGAGGGCCTCGTTGCTGATCACCATACGCAGCAGTCGCGCGGCAACAATGTCGTAGGCCGGGTCCCGCTCGATGCGACATCGCGCGGCCAAAATCATCGCCCGATAGATCTCACTGACGGATATTCCGTCAAATACCGATTTGATCACTTCCTGCAGAAGATCTTCCGGCTCACATTCTGACAATCCCTGACAAGCCAGATCCAGCCGCCGACGAATACGATTGACGTCAAACGGTACCCGCAAACCGTCTTCCAGCTTGACATGGATCCGCGGCGCCGCCGCGATCTCCGACGCTTCCATCGCCTCTGGCTGCTGCAGCGATCGAATCTTCGCGTGCTCCGCTCGATACACGATGTAACGACGCGCCACTCGGAAGTGACTCCGCTTCATCAATTGCATCTCTACCAGGTCCTGAATCTGCTCGACACCCACGCCCCGGTCCGTTGCCGCGTCCTGAGCCGCCTCTGTGACAACGTCTCCCGTAATCGCCGAAACTTCCCGCTCAATGTCACCATCCAGGGGCTGCCCGTGAGCCAGGTTCAACTCTGCACGAAAGGCATTGCAGATCGCCTTCTGTATCAGCTTCGCGTCAAACGGAACTGTTCGACCATCCCGCTTCCTGATAATCCATTCTGACACTGCTCGAATCATTCGACGCTCTCCCCTTTCTGATCGACTTACTATTCGATCTATGCATCCCGCATAGACCCCCCATCCACACACACAGAACACTCGAACTCTACGACTAAACTCTCTTATCCAACCCCAGTTGCGACCCCAATCTTCGTGGACCGCATTCAAGATACGGTTTCCATATTCGTTTCAGCTGTCGCAACTCAGTTCCCGCAATCACCAACCATGATCCAATTACCATCAACCTCAACCTGTCACTCATCAACGGCACCAGCCCCCTTGATGATGTCTTCCCGGATCTCAGCGAAAAAACTCACTCGCCTACCCACCGCCAGGATCCCGTCACCTCACAAAACAAATCACCAAAAAAGACGAAGCCCACCAAACACCCCACTTACCCCAAATCAACAACCTCGACGGCCTCCGTCAGAATCGACCTTCCAAAGCGCAGCAACAAACGCAATTCCCGGCTGATGTCACTTCACCCCCAGCTTATCAAGGTGGTGAACGATGGCTGGCTACAGGCCGATTTTCGGCCCGCTAATGTGCAGGTCACTGAACAGCAATAGAAGACTGTTTTGTCTGCGAAATCGACCTCCTGTCGAAGAGGGCCTGCTTACCGGAATACACAGCAGAATATTGTCTGCCGGCCACCTGTCAACAG
Source organism: uncultured Planctomycetaceae bacterium (assembly GCA_903871805.1). GTDB lineage: Bacteria > Planctomycetota > Planctomycetia > Planctomycetales > Planctomycetaceae > SXXK01. The sequence continues at coordinate 6,520 of CAIQIE010000361.1, forward strand.
TCCCCAACTGAGCAGCCTCAAACCGTTCTCTGACAACAGTTTGCGGCTGCTGTTCTGGTGGGCGAGTCTGCGGTCGGTTACTGGCGACAGACGCAATATAGTGTGTTTCACTCAGCTGTCAACACAATTTGTTGTGTGTGATGTCAATCGGACGGTTCCGTTGCCGAGGCTCAGTTTTTTCTGCAAAATGTCCAAAAACCTCTCCTCGATTCAGAGGGATTTCAAGGGAATCTCAGTTGACAAATGCCTCTGTGTCAGTTCCCGAAAAGACTGCGATTTTAACCCCGAAAAACCATCCCTGCACCCCAGTCTGCCTGGCCCTCATTGTCGCGATCACCTGCAAACGCTGCCAGCGATCGCAACCCGCTTAAGAATTCCGTTGAGAATTCTTCACAGACCGAACTCGCACTCGCCGGCTACCTCAGACCCATTCCATCAATCCAAAGACGCAACGGAGGCGCTCCCCAGGAATCAAAACACAAACTGACAGCCGTTACCGTCTGCGGTATGTCCCCGTCCCGTGTCCACCGCTCATCTCCCGCAAGCGGTATCTCAAACAATCGCCAACCGTCCCGCGCTTCATTGTGCTCCAACTCCCGCATCAAATCCCGCCCCTTCGCAGGCTCAAGGTAACACAACTCGCCATCCAACCCCCGCAAAACAATAAATGGACCTCCCTGCCAGCCAGTCACATCCTCATTGATCGATTTCAACCAGAAACACAACGATCTTCGCCCTGCCGTTGCCAGTACTTCCGACTCCGGTGCGGCCCACGTCATCGCGACCCGAAATCCCGCATAGGGATTGATCTCAGCCCGCAATGAGCCCCTGCCGACCAACCTCTCTGACTCGTCCATACGCAGGGTCATTCGAGATTTCTGCTCTGAACTGCGCTGTCGCTCATGGAAGTCCGTCAACGTCCAACCGCCCGCCTGATCCTCCGTCCCCGACAACTCGCCCTCAGACACCACATAGACATCCCGCCATGCCGGTTCAGTCCACTGCCCGTTCGAAACATTCAAGCCAATCCGATAAAAGCCCGGCCGCTCAAATCGATGTTTCAGAATCGCCTCTGTTCGCGTCTTCCCATCCTGTAAGTCCCACAAAAACGTCAACGGCTGCTGCGTCCCGCCCCCACTGGTTAAACCATTTGTCCCGGCGTTCCACTCGGCCTCCTCGCCAACAACAACAGTCTCCGGGCCGTTCACGATTGCTCGCATTCCCACAGCAAACGCCCCGGGCTGAAGCTCCCCGCCTGCATCGCGGTCCTCGATCCGAGTCACGTCGCCGTCCATCAGCTTTGTGGCAACAAGGTTCCCCTCGTACCGGTTTCCCGCAAATACCAGCCATTCCGCATGCTTTGCATAAACACCCCAGCGGTTGTTCCGCAGGACGTTGGATTCCAGAACCCAGTGCCAGGCTTTCCATTTCCGGCCCAAACTTTCCAAGTCACCAATCAACGCTATTCCGGCTCCCTGATTGCCTTCACACACATTCCCCCGAACCAGCGTGTGACTGGAGGAACCAAACATGAAGACAATGCCCGCATGCCCCCGGTCCGGAAGATGCGGAGAATTATGCTGGCCCCCCGGAAGCCCATTGAAGGAGGCTTCGTTGTTAATCAACCGACATTTGTCCGAACCTCCCATCCAGAATCCATAACTGCAGTGGTTGGCCCGATTCCCCGTAAACGTGTTGCTGGGCGCCCAGCACTCAATCCCGTTGTTATTCGCATACGAGCAATCATTCTTCTCAAAATGATTTCCCGTACTGCACCAGCCGTTCAACACACGTACAAAAATCCCGTCCCCGCCATACGTACAGTCATTGCGGATCAGCGAATTGCCGTTCGATCCGCTTTCCATCAGCACGCAAGTCGAATCCCGGGCATGCACTTCTCCAGGCGAAATGCGAATCCCGTAGCTGAGCGTGTTG
>CAIQIE010000362.1 GCA_903871805.1 uncultured Planctomycetaceae bacterium
ATCGACCTGACTGGGGCCACCGTGCATGAACAAGGAAATAACGGCTTTCGCCTTTGCAGGATGATGCATTTCGCTGGGAGCGAGCGGATTGTCCGATCCCAAACAACGTCGATTCAGATCGAGAAGAGCCAACGCACCAATCCCCATGCCCGCATGAGCAAGCAGGGATCGTCGATTCAAGCACGAGTTGACAATCTTCTGTGGGTGGCTTTTCATTCAGTTCACGCTAATGAATTCAGAAGTATTGAAGATTCCTAAACAGAGATCGGCGAGGGCACGCTCGGAAACGCGATCGCTTCCTTTTGCCTCGTAACCTGATCGCGACCTGGCGAGAAAGTCCTGAGCGGCCTGATGTTCTTCGTCCGAAATCTCGCGACTGTATGCCAATCGCCAGACCAGCCCAATTTGGGCGGCTTCGTTCGCTCCAGCCTCTCGAATCAATCGCTCGCTCATGGCCATCGACTGACGCGCAACGGTCGAATTGTTCAGCATCGTCAGGGCCTGAGCAGGAACGGTGGTCGTCTGGCGTGTTGGACAGCTGACGCTGTTGTTGGGCGGATCAAAGGCCTCAAAGAAGGGGAACCGAAAGGAACGACGATTCAGGATATAAATTGCACGACGAGTTTGTTCTGATGTCACGGGCCATTTTTTGGCCGCGTTCTGTTCGATATCGTAAATTCCCAGCAATTCTTCTTCGGAAAGCCCGGGGACAAACGGGGGGCCATAGCCTTTCAGGTCCAGGGTTCCTGCTGCAGCATGCAGATGATCCCAAACCTCCTCGGCTGACAATCTCCGCGAAGGGAAACTCGACAGCAACTTATTCTCGGGATCCGCTTGCTCCGCCTTGAGTAACCGATGTACGGACTGTTGGTACGTTGCGGAAAGTAGTATTCGGCGGTGCAGATGCTTTAAGTCCCATCCGTGCTCGCAGAAATCAAAAGTCAGCCAATCCAGTAGTTCCGGATGGGACGGAGGGGCTCCCTTGAGTCCGAGATCGTTGGGAGTCGCAGCGATTGCCCGCCCAAAGTGCCATTGCCAGACGCGATTCACAAAACTTCGCGCGGTCAAAGGATTCGAGGGTGAAACCATCCATGTTGCCAACTTCGCACGGCGGTGAACATTCTCATTGTCGCCGTCTGGAAGTTCTCCTCCCCCCGGAAAAAACGCAGGTATCGAAGGTGCTATCAGCTCTCGTGGTTTCGAGAGTTCCCCGCGCCCGAGCAGTCGGATCGGCGTTGGTTCCGCGGCGTGCTTCAGGATCCGAAAATGGTTCCGTTCGCCTCGGCCCCAGCCCTTCTTATTTGTGTTGCGATCCCACGTTTCACTCGCCGCAAAAACCGCTTCGAGTCCGAAGTAATCACGCTGGCTGATCGGGTCGTACTTATGGTTGTGGCAATTGGCACAACCCACTGTCAACCCCAGCATCGCTTCCCCGAAGGTGGAAACCTGGTCCGTTCGCCGCACGTATTCAAGCATCTCCGGATATTGATCGAGTGCATTAGGCCACGGTCCCAGCGTCCACAGGGCGACGGCATGCGACATCTCTTCCGCTTGTTCTGGCCACAGTTCATCGCCGCCAACCTGCTCCATAAGAAATCGATCGATCGGCTTATTGGCGGCGATACTTCGAATCACATAATCTCGATAATGCGAGGCCTGTTCATAAAGGATGTCGGTTTCGAAACCACCGGAATCCGCATAGCGCACCACATCCAGCCAATGCCTCGCCCAACGCTCGGCGTACGCCGTTGATGCAAGCAGTTCTTCGATGAGCCGTGCGTAGGCATCAGGCCGAGTGTCCGACATGAACACCTGCATCTGCTCTGGTGTCGGAGGCAGTCCTGTCAGATCAAAGTAAACACGTCGAAGCAATTCCTCTCGCGAAGCTGGCTGTGCGGGCTGTGCGGGCTGGAGACGCATTTCAGCAAGTTTCTGCACGATAAACTGATCAACAGGCGTCTTCATCCAGCCTGGATCCGTGGATTCGTGAAGTGTCGGTAACGGTGTCTGTCGCAGCGGCTGGAAGGCCCAGTGAGACTTATAACGCTCCATGCGAGGATCAGCTTCCTCTTCACTGGCAGGCCATACGACCCCCTGATCGATCCACGCCCGTATCAATCCGATTTCCTCCGGCGACATGCGATCACCGTCAGGCGGCATGGCTTGTTCTGAATCGAGTCCGGAGATTCGCTGGACTAACGCACTTGAGATGCTGTTGCCAACGACAATGCCGAGGCCATTGTCACCGCCCTGCAGCACTTGTCCGCGTGTGGCCAGAGAAAAGCCACCCTGATCAAGCCCCGGGCCATGGCAGTCGAAGCAGTACTTCCTGAAAAGTGGCTTGATGTCGGTTGCGAAATCCACACGGCGATCTGCACTCAGTGGAAGATGCGGCGCTACTTTCACAGCATCATAATGGACACGTACTCTTTCCTCGGTGAGCGCATGCGGGTAGATGGCAATTGCTGTTAAGGCACCCGTAAAGTTGCGGCCACCTTCCTCCCAACTCTCTCCACCAATCTGGATCGGCCGTCCATTCACGATGGAACCCGCGTTGTCCTTTGCCCGGTCGACCAGTTTCCCATCGATGTACAGGACGTTGTCGCCCGTTGTGGTGTGTGTCCACACCAGATGATGGTATTGGCCGTCATTGAGACCAGACGGCGATGCAAGGACAACATCTCCGCCACCAGACGGACCGACACCAACCAGAATGCGACCTTCATTCACGCCATCGGTCAGGCTCCCGCCCAGGATCCCCCAATCACCGGATGCCCAGCCGCCGGTGAACTTGCTCACCAGTGTTGCGCTGCCCGGCCAGTATTTTGCATCCCAAACCTGGTCACTGCGAAACCAGAGTTCGACCGACAGGCTTTGGGCTTCAAAGCGACTCGAGCCTGCCAGCTCAACGAGGTTCATGCCATCCAACCTGGCCAACGTGCCTGAGATTTCGTCGTCCGTATCAATGAACTGAACGCCATGCGTCGCCACCGGATCCCAGTGCTGACGATCCACTGGCAGCCCGCCCTTGAGCCCGTTCGATTTCGTGGTACTGCTTTTGAGGGGAAGGTAGTAGAAAACAGCCTGATTGTTGAGAACGTCGTCGTTGGCTCGCGACTCGCGATCCTGAAACCCATGCGCGGCGTGACCCAACGTTAATGATAGAAGGACGAGACCAGTGAAAGCTCGCATAGGTGCTGTGGATTTTCCATGGACAAGGCAATTGGACGTCACTGATACCTCGTCAATCAAGGACGATCGCACAGTTGATAACCCAGATCAATCGGTCCGTATTTTGTCGGTTGTTCGTTTTGATCACCAGCTGGTTGTCACCTTCCTTGAGTGATACAGGAAGTGAAGCGGTGTCGAACCCACTGGAATGATCCAGCGTAGCCAGCTTCGTTCCATTGAGCCAGATGATGGCCCAGTCGTCGAACGCCAGCCGAAGTGTCGCCGCGCGATTGGTTTCGCTGTGCAGTGTGGTTCGGACAAAATACGAATGATCTGTGGGTGGATACGGTGGCCGGTGCTGAACAGTGTGCTCCAGCCTCAGCCAGCCACGTTCGCTCCTGAGTTTGTGCAAGGGCAATTCGGTCGAACCCACTTTGACGAAAGCGGGTAGTTCGTTTTGCGAGAATTGTCGGACCACATCGTCGCTCGACTGCTGGAAGGCATTGAAATCGGCCCCATCCGCAATCAATCCAACGGCAGCCCAGTCCGCTGGTGAGTTGACCGTCGGAGCGTTCGATTGCGGAACTTTGTAAAAGTACGAGACCGCTTCGTAGTCATCGGGCCGGGCATTCGAGGTAAATAACAACGACGACCGAAACAGAATCGGATCTGGTCCAAAGAAACGGTAGAATACCCCATCCTGATCATTACGGCCGCGATTGTCGCGATATGGGCAGCCAGCCCACTGCGTCTGATACTGATTGAATCCCCATGAGAATCCAAAGTCATCCTCAACATTGGCTCCGCAAATGACATGGGGATCCGTCTCGCCATCAATCAGCAT
>CAIQIE010000363.1 GCA_903871805.1 uncultured Planctomycetaceae bacterium
AGAAATGGGTGAGGCCGAATCAAGGGTTTCTTGTAAAGTCTTTTGAATCAACGGTTTACGGTTTGCTGGCGGCGGCTGTCCGATATTGACCCGTTTTTGCGGTCGGCCGTATAGTTCTCCGCGAGAGCATGCTCTCGGTCCCCTCTGTATTTTCCTATCCCCGTTTCCTCTCCTGGATTTCCCTGAAATTTGGATTTCTGCTTCCTGCCCCATTTCCTGTTGTGCATCAGCGATGGCTCTGAGCGTGCTTTTTGGCACTCAGGAAGTGCTGTGACGCACGCGGCAATGTGGCAGCTGCTGAATCCTATGACGTCCCTTTCCCGTGAGATTCCACTGCTGGTAAGTTCATTCCGTTATGGCGATTGAATGATTCATCGTCCCGCTTTTCTTTTAGCGTTGTCTCTGACAGTTGCGACCATTTTGGTGGCATCGGGTTGGGTTGCGCGCGGAGACGAGGCGGCGATAGCCAAGGTGTCGCCGGCGGAGAGTTTTACCGAGGACGCTCGGCTGCCAGTTCGGGCCAGTGGTTTGTACGAAGAGGTGTTGAGTTCTGAGTTGACGGAAGTCCATCTGATTACCGGGAAAGCGGAAGTGACGCAGGGGGAAAGCACTTTTTCCGGCGCACGCATGGCCTTCTTCGTGACTCGAACATCTGCCGGGTTTGATACGGCAATTTATGGGGAAGATCTGACGATCGTTACACGCAGTGGCCGGAAGACAATTGGAGCGAAGGCGTTTCGGCTGGAGTCAGCGGAGGCTCCGGAGTTTCTGGTGCAGGATTCGGCAGCGGCCGAGAGCACGGATCAGCCACTGCTTCGACGTGCCGTATCCCGATTGTACCCCGGTGACGCCGGTGAAGTCTCATTGACAAGCCTGCAGAATCCGACAGATATCTTTTCACCTCCGGTGTCCTCGCTGCCGCAACCCGGTGCCGCATCGGGAGCGCGTCGGGTTCAGATTCGACCGCGTTCCAGCGACCCGCTTCGGGTTGAGTCATCGACGACTCCGGATACGGTACCTGCGGAGCGAGTGACGGTAATTACCGGGGGTGTGAACGTTCTGATTGATGGTCTGGATTCGAATATTGAAGGGCTGGACATCGCTCCGGGGCTGGTGGACTTGTCTGCGGACCGAGTGGTGATCTGGACGCAGGCGGGCGAAGGAGATGCGCTGGAGGCGGGCAGTACCGTCGTTCAGCCCGCAGATGCTCGTTTTCAGGTGTACCTCGAGGGAAACATCGTGATTCGGCAGAATCAGAATTCCATTCGGGCCACGCATGGATTTTTTGACGCGGCGGGGAACAGAGCCTTGTTGCTGAATGCGGAGCTGCGTGCTTTTGTTCCTGCAATCGGCAGCGACTTCCGGATTCGTGGGGAGCGAATGCGGCAGCTGAGCAGTGATCGATTTCACGTTCAGAATGCATGGGCCACCACCAGTCCTTATGGCAAACCCGGGTATCGGCTGCAAGCCAGTGATATTTTTGTGGAGCAGGGGCCATCGAGTCTGACTGGCGTTGACCCGCTGACTGGTCAGCAGGTGCTGGGAAATACAACATGGATCACCAGTCTGAATAATCAGTTTATGGCGGGAGATGTTCCGCTGCTGTATCTACCGAAGGTAAGTGGCCCGGCTGAGGACCCGGGCGTGCCGATTCGCAGCGTCACGGTGACTCAGGACAGAATCTTTGGACTGCAGCTGAATACGGTTTGGGATCTGAACAAACTCCTTGGCATGCCACGTCAGCCGGGTCAGCGATTTGATTTGCTGGGTGACTACAGAAGCAAGCGTGGGCCGGGTGCTGGCGTTCGCGGTGAATACAAAGGTGAGAATTCGCTGGGGCAGTGGCAGGGCGGCGGTACGCTGTACTATCAGTATGACTCTGGAAGCGACAATCTGGGCCTGGATCGTCGGCATCTGGATCCCCGGGACAACAGTCGCGGCGAGGCCACATGGAGTCACCGTCAGACGCTTCCCGGTCAGGGGCTGTTGTTCGGCGAAATCGGATATCTGTCGGACAGAAATTATCTGGAACAGTATGACGAGGGGCGTTTCGACAGTGCCAAAGATGTGGAAACGGTTCTTGGTATCCGCAGAGATTCGGACGCATGGTCGGGAATGTTCTGGGGCAGGACGGATCTGAGTGGGTTTGAGGCGAATACGCAGTGGCTGCCGCGAGGAGATCTGTATGCGTTTTCGCAGCCGTTGCTGGATGGGCGTGTGTACTGGAACATGCATTCCAGCGTGGGTTACGCGGACATGCAGCCGCTGCAGGCACCATCGAATCCCGATGATCCGTACACGCCTATGGGTTTGCCTTACATGACGAACGCTTCCGGCGTTGTCGCGATGACTCGGCACGAACTTAATGCCCCTGTCAATGTTGGACCGATGACGTTTGAACCTTTTGTTGGTGGCGAAGCAGCATTCTGGGATGACGGGTTTACGGCTCAGTCGGTCGACCGCTATCTGGTCAACGCCGGTTTGCGAGCCAGACTTTCGGCAACGAAGTTGTTTCCGTTTGCCCGCAGTGCCATTCTGGGTGTGAACGGCCTGGCGCACAAACACGATACCATGCTGGAGTATTCCTTCACGGATGCGACAACCAGTCTGAATGATATTCCGCAGTACAATGAAATTGACGAAAACTCACAGGAACGATTCCGCTCACGCTACACCCTGAGTAGTCAGATTTTTCCCGGAGCAATTCCGGCACAGTTCAATCCACGAAACTATGCACTGCGCACCGGGGCAGGACTCTGGACGAGTGCTCCTTATCATGAAATCGCCGACAATCTTCAGGCCCTGCGAATCGGGTTTCGTGATCGACTGCAGACAAAGACCGGACCAGACAACGCGCCCAGAATTCGCGACTGGATGGTGTGGGAATATGGTGCGACTTACTTCCCTGATGCGGAACGCGACAACTTCAGTAAAGACTTCGGGTTACTTTACAGTCATTATCGATGGAATTTCAGCGACCGGACGAGTCTGATGACAGATTCCTCATGGGACCTGTTTAAGAATGCGTCCAGTGTCTGGAGTATTGGGATGCTGAGCCAGCGGAGTCTGCGGGGCAGTGTCTACGTCGGATTTCGTGAAGTCTCTGCCGGCAGTTATCTGAACAGCCAGACGTTGATCAGCAGTTACAGTTACCAAATGAGCCCCAAGTGGATTTCTACGGCTTCCTTCGCCTACGATGTGGCACAAAGTGAGGCCCGTGGATCATCGCTGACGGTGTCCAGGGTTGGCCTGGACTGGGTACTGCATTTTGGGTTCGGTCTGGACTTCAGCAAAGACAACGTGGGGCTGGGCGTATCACTGGAGCCCCGCTTCGGGCCTCCGTCAGCCACCAATCTGGCATCGCTCCTGGGACTGCAGTAACGTGAACAGTCGTTGTCCGTGAGCGGGTTTCAGCGCTGCGCAGGCCAGACCGTAGCAGGTGATCCTTAAGAAACTGTCCAGCTTCGGGTTTACCGGACAGGAATGCTCACGATGCGGAAGTCAGTCGTAACGGCTTTCGGGGATCCTGGAGAGATCGTTTCCGATTACCTGAGAATAACCCAGGGCTTTGCTCGACCTGCGGACGGCGTACTACTCTATCTGGCCCACGCTGTGGCTCATCGCCAACCCGCTTCTGATGTTCGTGCTGACAGGATCCTTGCCGACAGGGCTACAAGGATCTAAAAGGGAATCACGACAACCGGGAACTCGACAACCGGGCAACGATTCGGAAATTTCCAATTGTTCATGCTGAGTGAAATCGCGAAATCCTGCTCATTGTCGAATACGACAACATGGAAGTCACCCCCCGGCCCTTACCTGATGTGTCCGCTCTTGTCGCGAAACGCAGTTCGGCAGGTGGGCGACCCAGTGGATGTGCGAAGAGCATATCAACCGGCTCATACGGAACAATGCCTGCCTCAAGCGGGCTCGGGACTCCACCGGCTTCGCTGAAATGCAGCCCGGTTCTTTGATTTTCGCGGCAGTGACCGATTGTTCCAGCGATAGGTGCCTGTCACCCGGCTTAAGAACGCCATGTGTGGGTTCTTTCCAGGAGTCGGCTTTTTCTCAGCGAGTTCCAACTCGTATCCTGAAAAGAAGAGCTACATAATCCTCTATTCGCAAAAGACCTGCCACAGGAAGATTGATTTACGGAAGTGGCGGAAGCGCCGGGCTGCTATGACTCTGAATAGGGGGACGGAAGAGCATTCAGAAACATCATTATGGGATGATTTTGAACCCGTACATCTGTGAGCAGGTTTGCCGGCAACTTTGCCGCGAGGTGATACCAGACGGCCAGGAGACACCAGCAAACCCGCTGCATACATTTTTGAAATTCAGGAATCACGCTCAGTCAGACCAGCACGAAACCATGTTCAGATTATTCA
>CAIQIE010000364.1 GCA_903871805.1 uncultured Planctomycetaceae bacterium
CTTGCCTCGTCCACGCATCACTCATCCATATCCCAACCAACGCTTTCGCGACCGACTCAAGGCAGGAGCCGTATGACCTAGTTCGTCAAGTACGGATCTGTGCGGGGGGCGGCTGGAAACAGCCGTCCCTACCGCGATGGATTAGGGAGATTACCCGAGATTTTACTCGGGGACACAGCATCAAATCATCGTTTACTCGGGGACACAGCATCAAATCATCGTTTACTCGGGGACACAGCATCAAATCATCGCACTAAGGCCACCACGACCCCCAACATGGGCATAATTCTCCCAGTCGGACCACGAGATCGCTTGAAAGCTGTGTCCCCAAGGTGATCCATCCCCAAGGTGATCGAACGGGGGACACAGCATCCGTTGAGGACCGCAGATAATGCCCGATGTTCGGTCCGGATTTATTTTGCGTTTGTCGCATGCAGAAAGAGCTCGGGACGCGCAAGTGTTGGCATTGCTGAGAGGCAGACGACAGCGGTCATCGGCAATGTTTCAGCCACAAGACGGAGGGATCGCTTGAAAACATCGGCCTGGATGTTCCGCGATGTTGGTGATGCGTGGGCGATGCCTCAGCACAGGCTGTGGGCAGACATCAGGAAGCAGTGGGGGACTTTGCAGGCTTCAACTGATCGCCAGCAATTCACGAACTCGCATCCGAGGCCGAAAGCGTTGCGATTTCTTCAGCGATCGATACGAATCAATCACATTTGGTTTCCCGGCTACCGTGTTAAACAAACGGCCGAAGTCCTTGACAAGATCCCTCCAGACGTCCCCTGTAATTTGCAGCCGGGCAAGCACTAAATCCATTCGGTCAGATGCTGCAGTGGATCTTCCCGTTTGCTGTTGAAGAGCTGACAAAGCCAGCAAATCGAGGTAATCGGCTGCCGTGATTGGTAAAAAGCCCTTGTCGCTACACCGGGTTCCTTGAACATGCATTTGGGGACCCGGTTTCACAGAGTACTCGCATAACTCTACGGGAGCCAGATGACTGGAATGGAGAACTTTCGCCTCAGCGATCGTAGATTCCTCTGAATCAGAGGCATTCTTTGGAACTGCCAAAGTAGCTGAGGAATTGACCTCATGGCAGGCCTTGAGTTCGTTCGCTCGCCTGTTTGCTGATGTAAAGAGACAGCCCTCGATCGTGTCGGCAAGCCCTGCTCTAATTGGATTGAGGTCAACATAAGCCGTGCAGGCCAGAATCGCCGTTTCGTCCAAAAGTCGAACGGCCTTGTAGCGTGCCTGCCAGAACTTGCCGGGTTCATTATCTTCTCGATTTGCACGTTGTGCGATGTGTTGACAAAGAAGTCGCATCCACCATGAAATATCACTGAGCCGACTACGGAGTTCCAGCACCCGCTCTGTGTCGTTAATAATGCGATTAAGTTCAAATTCAGTAGGTTCCATCGGCTGACGGTTTTCGTCACGTCGAATGGGACACAGCATCAGCCAGCGTCGGGCGACTTCGCGATCATCCAATTCTGTCACCACATCCGGTCGAGAACGCAGCACCTGGTGTGTGTGATTGTCCATGAGCGCGAAGGAACAAAGATCGATGCAGAAGTATTGAGCCTGGTTGGCGAGTTGCTGTTCGATCCAGAGTTTACGATGGTCGTAGTTCTTTTTACTGATGTGATCATATCCCATCAGAAAACAACGCCGGACGGTTCGGCTCATCACATGTACCATAGCGATCTCGTCTGAGGCAAAGACTTCCGCGCGAGCTATGCGTGACATTCATTTAACCCCATATAGTTGGAATAAATTGTGAATCACGGGTGAAGTGTAATATCACTCTGTGGTTGTCTTGGGTTCAACAGAATTAAGCATCACAACGCAAAAATCGATGCAGATAAAACGACTAGACCGATTCTCAACCACTCGCACATCAAGTGTTGCAAATCTGCATCATTTCGTTGCAGATGCTATTTCGTGTCTCATGATGTTTACCCCCTGCTGCGTCCCTGATGTACCAGGCTGTTTTTTTGCTTGCTGTGTCCCCAGTGCTCCCTCCCCCCAGTGCTCCCCCAATATTCCTCCCTAGTGTTCCCGCCTCTCCCGGCGTTTGGCCCCTGAAGTCAAGTTGCCTGCGGATGGTGAGTGCAAGTGGCAGTGTCCCCGATAAGAGCCCCCCAATGAGAGCCCCGGCGGAAGCTGTGTCCCCAGTGACGACGACCAGTGACGAGTGAAAGCTGTATTCCCAGTGGGATGGAATTGACCAGGGGAGGGTTGCCGCGGGTGGATTGTGCCAGTCAATGCTGGGGCGTGGTCGGATCAGGCAAGGCCGCGGTGAGTTATACAGAGCTTTGCCGGAACAATGCGGGCAGGGCTCAGGGATAGGCATAAGCGGTGGGGCGGATTGGCGGAAGACGATCGATGTTTTTTGCTTTCCGAGTTGATGACCAGGGAAGCGTTGGTTTGTGTTACTGACGAAATAAACACGGAGACTGTTTCAAAGCCACACGCACGTCAACTTCGGGGTGCGCCTCGCCATGCAGAGCGGCTGATGTTTTTCGAGGACAGAAATCTTCGGGGAACGGGCTGCGCACGTTTTCAGTGGATCCGCTGTCATTGCCGGCTCTGCATGTTCCCTGGTTCCCTTCCGGGACAAGGCAGGGGGGCGCCTGTTCAGCGGATGCCTGTTGTCTGATACAGCAACTTTCGAAGTGTTCGTGAGAGCTCTTCGATCAGTAGTTCAAGGCTTCCGGGGGAGGTGGCGGCGATGACTTCCTGATAAATGCCGTATCCGAAGGAAGAAGCCGGGGGGATATAGCCGGGTTGCCAGTCCCCGGTGAGAGTGGTGATGAACAGGGGAACGGGGGCGAATCGCTTCCGGAGTTCTGTCTGAAAGACCTGGTAGAGTTCGCCTGGAACGAAAATCCAGACGGATTCGCCAAGGATACCGACGGTGACATTCAGTGACCACGATCGTCCAGGCTTCAGGGCTTGAAGTCGCGTCAGTTGTCGGGTCATTTGTTCGGAATTTGCGCGGCAGTGCCGTAGAAGTTCCGTGTTTCCCTGATCGCGCGCTTTTTCTTCTTCTGCCTGCCAGTGTTCACGGTTTCGCAGGGTGTCCTCGATCGTGGGGAGATCATGGCGATAGGGAAGTTCGACTTCGAGCCTGTGCCATGAGAAGTCTGCGAGGGCCGTGGCTGAAGTTTCCGGAAGAGGCATGTGTTTCCATGTGCCAATCCATGTTCCTGAGAGGACTGGGCCCTGGTAAACGTAGTGAGTCCCTGGTTCCGGGAGGGATTGCAGTGCCGAGAGTACGGCGAATCCGACTTCCCGGCCATTTTTTTCTGCAACATGCAGATCGCCGGTAAAGCCCTCGCGGGGGCCCAGATCCCCGGACGCGCCCTGCAGGAACATGCATAGTCCCTGTGTTTCCTGTTCGACGACTTCGCGCATGGAGCCGACCCAGTCCGGACTGATCAGAGTATTTTCCCATGCGAGTGTAGTGGGGTGGCAGGCATAATTGACAACGGTAATCAGTGGGTCTCCGGAGGGCTTTGATATTCGCGTCAGCAGGATCGTATCGTCGGAGAAGCCAGCTGGATTGAGTCCGCAGACGGCGTGATTTCGTTCGGCATCGAAGAAATCCCGATGTCGAGCGAGAGCACATCGTCCGAAGCCGACAACCGCCGAACAGGGGCCTCGGGTTGCCTTCGCTTCCAGGGCGAGGCGGACCAGTGTTCTGCGGACGTCGTGAAGATATGGTTCAATGAGATTTCCGCCCGGAAATTCACTTCGGCTTTTGGCCATCCAGCCACTGCCATGTGTATGAGTGAGTGTGATCAGGACGTTCGTCGGATCAATCAGTACGGCAGTCGCGACCGAGTCTGATATTGCGACAAGCTCGCTGGATTCGAGGATGCAGTGATCAAGGGAGATCAGTACGCGTGGTGTGGATGCCGCGGCGTCTCGGGATTCCAGCCAGAGCAGGGTCGCTGTCAATGGTTGATGGACTCCGGTGGCCTGATCGTGAAGAGCCGCACCCCACATCCGATGGTAGATACCGACTGGTGGCGTGATGTCACCGCGGGCAGCCGCCGCGATGCACTGAAACTGGGGTGATCGGAGGGAATTCATTGGGGGTGCTTGGCTTCAGATTCTGAAAAAAGAGGTTTGCGGGGATTCAGGGCGGCCCAGCAGATGGCATCGATGGCCATGATGCCGGCGAAGAAGTAAAGCATGAGATTCCAGTTCCCGAATCGAGTGACCATCCATGCTGCGGTGATGGGAAAGAGCATTGCACCAAAGTTTCCGCACATGTTCATCAGGCTGAAGACCGTGGCGACCTGAGATCCACCGAATTCAATTGCCACGGTGTAGCCACTGACTCCGCCAAATGTTGCACAGAAGGCACCCATGGAGATGAGTGCGATACTGATGTGCACGTTGCTGACAAACGCCGAAGTGACAATCAGTGCAGAGCACATTGCCATGCCGACGACAGCAATTCCCTGGCGGGACAGGCGCCGATTTCCGGTTTTCTTCAGGAGCCAGTCCGAGACAATTCCTCCGGTCAGGCTTCCCAGAACGCCACCAATCCCAGCGAGGGATGTGAGATCAGCAGACTGTTTGATGTCGATTCCACGAGTCTTCTGCAGGAACACGGGAAACCATGTGAGAAAAAAGACCATGCCTGCGGCGCGCAGAAACTGTTGAGCGCACAGCAGGGCAAGTGGGGTGCTGCTGAGGATCAGTGGGAGCATCTGCTTCAGGCTGGAGGACTTTCGCCGCTGTGCAATAACAGGGAGAGTGGAGGGGGGGACAGCCATTAGAAAGAGGCCCGACCAGAGAAATCCCGGCAAAGAAAACAGGAAGAGCAGGAGTTGCCAGGGGTAGAGTTTTAGTGAGGAAGCGAGTGGTTCGAGGACACTGAGGGACCTGCCTGCAAGCATCGGAGCGACAGCACCACCGACAGCCATACCGGCAGCAAGTATCCCTGACGCCTTTGCGCGTTCGGATTCCTGAAACGTCTGGCTGATGGCACTGGCCGCGGAAGGAAAAGCGCCAGCCTGGAAGGCTCCCATCAGGAACCAGAGGAACATCAAAGAATACCAGCCGGTGCTGAATCCGGTCAGCAAAGTTACGGCGGACCAGAGAGAGCACAGCATGACCAGGGTTCTTCGGCTTCCGTAGAGGTCCGCCATACGTCCGGCGGGAACCTGCAGCAGAGCGTAGCCGAAGTACCATGCAGATTGGACCCAGCCCATGGACTTTTCGAAATTGGTGATCTTCAGATCCGCTGCGATCAGTTCTGTGGGAACACTGATGGCAGCCCGCTGTATATACGCGATTCCGGCCATCAGGCAGAGCAATCCGAGGATCAGGTATCGCATGAGTACTCCCGGTTGGCCCGGAACGGAGGATGGAAACTTCAGAGGAAGTACGCTGCGGAGGAACCTGGCAGAGCGAGGTAGTTGTTGAACTAAAAAACGCAATAGAGACAGAATTTCTGGCAATACAGAGCGTTTGGCAAGAGTATGGCAGGCATGTTCAGGACGGGCTCAGGACGGCTGAATTGACGACATTCTGTGGGCGACCATTCAGGAAGGCCTGAATATTTTCGATACAGCCGGCAGTGAGTTGGTCAATCCCTTCCTGGGTGGTGTCTGCGGAATGGGGAGTGAGAACAACCTGTTGGCAGGACAGCAACGGATGATGCACTGGCAGGGGTTCAGTGTCAAACACATCGAGTCCTGCACCGAACAGGCGGCCTGTGTTCAGTGCTGAGACGAGCGAGCTGGAATCGACAACAGCTCCGCGTGAGGTGTTGATCAGGATGGCCGAAGGCTTCATCAGGGCGAGTTTTTCGGCATTGATCAGATTCCGCGTCTGCTCGGAAAGTCGCGTGTGCACGCTGATCACATCGGAGGATTGCAGAAGGTCCTGAAGTGGCACGTACTGGAATCCGAGTTGTGCAGCCTTTTCGTGACAGGGATTGAGGGACCATGCTTTGCCGGTCATACCGATGGCTTTGCAGAGCCGCAGCATTTCGCAGCCGATGTTTCCGGTTCCGATGACACCGATCTGTTTTCCACAGAGGGAGACACCGAGGTCGCCTCGCCAGCGTCCGGCACGCAATTCAGACGTCATCCAGGCCATTCGCCGGGACACGGCGAGCATCAGGCCGAGTGCATGTTCTGCAACAACTTTTGCCGTGCGTCCCGGGACATTGGAGACGACGATACCCTGCTCTGTGGCTGTCGGGAGATGGATGGAGTCAAAGCCGATGCCGCAGACTGCGATCATCTTAAGCCGGGGAAGACTTTGAAGCACATGGCGTGGGAAGGAAAGGCTTCCCCGCGAATTCAGCAGGATATCGGCATCGAGAAGGCGGCTTATTTTTTCTTCATCGGACTGGGGACGATCTGTATGGAGTGTGTAATTCGCGATGGACCGCAATTGTGGCAGCAGGGGTGAAGCGGAGACCAGCGGCGGAAAATCTGCCGGAATGACTACATGATGGCTGGGCATGGTGAAAGGCCCTGTGTTCGGGACAGAGACAGAGAATTCGGAGATCCCATCGATCGGGGCACATGAATACGGTATTCGAGCAGATTGTCAGTGGTGTGATCAAAATGGTGCAGAAAACCGTACTTTGTGTTTATATCATATCGGAAGATGGGAAAGAAAATCTGTCAGGGAATAGTGAACAGTGACCGGGAACATTGTTCCTGAGTTTGCCGACACGCTAGACTTAGGCATCATGTCAACTGCGGAGAGAAAGTCATGTCTTCGATTACGGTTTCCTGTCCTGCCTGCAAGTCAACGCTGAAGATGCCAAACTCCGATTTTGTCGGAAAGAAGGCCAGGTGTCCGAAGTGTGCTCACAAGTTTGTGATTACTCTCCCGCCGACGGTGGAGGTACCTGAGGAAGCGGAGATCCCGGTATTTCCGCTTGCGCCCAAACTGGGTCAGGCTGCGCGTTGGGTTCCGGATACGAGTGATGTTCCGGTCGCAGGAACTGCTGCGGCGGAGTCAGCTGAGGGTCTGACCATTCCGGAGTTAGAGGCTGGTGCGGCTGCCGGCCTGTTCCCCAGCGGCCCAGACGTGCTTCCATTTCCGGATCTTTCCGTTGCCGCAGGTGGCACTTCGGTTACCTCGTCAGTTGGTAGAAAAGGGAAATCGCGGCCAGTCGGTTCCCTGCCGGGAACAAGACGTCGCAGCAACAGGGCCGCATGGATCTCGATGGTGATCACGGGGTTGATTGTGTTGGGAGCGGGGATTTTCCTTTTGCTTTCTGATCGGGATGGCGGGGACAGGGTGGCACGCCAACCGGTGCGGGAGAATGTTGAGTGGCAGAAAGAGAATGCAGAGCAGACGGCTTCCAACAGTTCGGCGGAGTTATTGAGTCCGACGAAGGGTAGTCCAATTCCATTGACTCACATTCCGTTTACTCCACATATTTTGTGCCACCTTCGACCGGCTGAACTGTGGAGTGAGAACAACAATGTGATGAACGAGTTTCGGGCAATGCTCAGCGATCTTGAGATCTGGCTGACGGACCAGATCAGGACACGCGCAAGATTTGAGCCACAGGACATCAGTGAACTGACTATTGCGTTGAACTTTGGCGCACGAATGGCTGCACCGGATGTGGCCCTGGTGGTCAGGCTGAGAGAGCGTCAGACTTCCTCGGACATGATGAAGAAGTTTAACGGGCGGCTCAGACCGGATCCGAACGTGGAAATTTTCGAAGCAGAGGACTTTGCGTTCCTTGTGATTGATGATCGGACATTTGTTGTGGCGCCGCTGGAGTTGGCGGAGGATTTGCCAGAGTATAAGCGTGGCGAAGCGCTGGCATCACCGGACATGGAACCTTTGCTGCAGAAGTCTGACAGGGAACGGCACCTGTCAGTAATTTTTGACCTGAATATTCTGGATTCGCATCGGGAAGATGCCTTTATCCCGCAACTGCAGCCTGCGGCGGACAGAGTACTTTTCTGGTTTGGTGACCAGATTGAGACGATTTCCTGGAGTTTTCATCTGGAGCCAACGTTCTACATGGAGACTCTGGTTCGCAACACCAGTGCCAGCACAGCGCAGCGGGTGCAGCGATTCATGCAGGTGCAGCTGGATCGACTGGGAGAGGACATGCTGGGACTTGTCAGCAGGATGCAGCCTGCGACGGAGGGAAGTCGTCAGATCATTGGCCGATTTCCGGCGATGCTTCAGGCGTTGAACGTCGGGACTTCGGCGCACGTGGGACCAGGCTTTGCGCGTCTGGTTACGCTGCTGCCTCGTAAGGCGGCAGCGAATCTGGCGGCGGGAACGTTGATGACATGGAATCAGTCATTGCTGACGAATTTCGAAGATGAGTCCGTGACGAAATCCGGAGGCACTGAAATTCCTGACAGGGTGGCGGATCGGTTGAAGATGAATGTGCTGATCGATTTTCGGCGAACACCGCTGCAGGAGGCGTTTGGATTTATTGGTGAGTCGATTAAGACGGAAGTATCCATTGATGGCGACGCACTTAAGGGAGCTGGGTTTACTCAGAACATGCCGCAGACGATGGATATGGGGTCGGTGACGGCACTTGCTGCCATCGACAGGATCCTGGAGAACTATGCGAAGGAGCGTGACCCGCTGGTATTGATCGTGGACGAAAAGCAGAAGAAGTTGATATTGAGTACGAAGACGAAATCGGAAGCAGACGGGCTGCAGCCGTACGATACGAAGGGAAAATGAAAGGGTGGGCTGAAGACGGGGAGGCTGGTCATCTGGGAGTCTGTGGACCACAAAATTCAGTATTTTTGCAGTGAAAAGCTGGTCTGGACAGAAAATCGGGGTTTCGGCAGAATCTGCTGCACTTCAGTCTATTCAAGAGATTGAAGTCTTCATTCACAACTTCTGCACGCAGACTCTGCGGAGCATGAGTTGCCTGTCTATGCTCCTGTCACCAGCAGCAGGTTCCCTGCTGTTCCTCTCTATTTTCCCAGGGATCTGTCATGGCGCGACTGGCAATAGCCGTCTGCTGTTATGCAGTGATTTTTTTGGCCTCATTTTTCTGCTCGCTGATGCTCAGATTTGATCTGGGACCAGTTCAGTTTCTGAGTGGAATATTGCGTGGCATTGGAGAGATTCCGCCGGGGCTAATGGGTCGTGCTGCATTTGAGATGGAGCAGTTTCAGTATGCTGTGCGGGTGTTTCGCAGCAGTCTGCTGTTGCTGGTGCTGCTGAAAGTTGCAGTGGTACTGTTTTCCCGGGACTGGCGGCGTCATCTGCGTTATTCGACGATTCATGACCTTGCGTGGTCATCAGGTGTTTGTCTGGTGTGCGGAATTCTGTTGGCGGCCTCACAACTGGCTCATGAGGCGATGCCCCAGATTTCCCGGGGCGTGATTGTGATTGACACGATCATATCGGCGGGTCTGCTGGCCTCAGCTCGCGTTCTGGCTCATACATTGCGAACAGTTATCAATGCCCGTCGGCATCCCGGAGCATCGAAAGTATTGATCTATGCGAAGGGCAGTGATGCGGTCAGTTTGCTGACATCGATTCAGTCCGGATCCTCGGCATTGAGGGTTGTGGGAATTGTGTCCCCGGCAGCAAATGTGCATCACGGGCTGCTTGCGGGTGTGCAGACGTTCGATGCTTCACGTGGTCTGGAGAGAATTATCAGGAAGACGGGGGCGCAGATGGTGCTGTTGCCATCGCGTTTGTCTGGTCGAACGATCCGTGAAGTCAGCGACATTTGTCGGCAGCAGGGGATCGCGGCGCATTTGGTGCCATCGGTAGAGGAAATTCCCGCGGGACGTTTTCAGCTTAGAATGCGCGAGATCACGATTGACGACCTGTTGCGTCGGGAGCCGAATCAACTGGACCTGCATGAGATTCAGGATTCGATTGAGAATCGGGTGGTGCTTGTAACAGGTGCGGCGGGCAGCATTGGTTCGGAGGTCTGTCGCCAGTTGTTGCGATTTGGTCCGCGTCGAATTGTGATGCTGGATCAGTCGGAGTTTGGCATATTTCAGATGGAGCAGGAGTTCCGGGTGCTGCAGCAGGATCCGACCTGTGCGAGTGTGTCTGTGGAGTTTATTGTTGAGGATATCACTGACGAAGCCGCGATGGCTCGTGTTTTCATGATGAACCGTCCTGCCGTCGTTTTTCATGCGGCGGCGTATAAGCATGTGCCACTGATGGAGAGTAATCCGCAGGCTGCCGTGCGAAACAATGTGTTTGGCAGCAAAGTGATTGTGGATCTGTCAGACCGGTTTCAGGTGGAACGGTTTGTCATGATTTCTACCGATAAGGCGGTTCGCCCCACAAATATCATGGGGGCGACCAAGCTGATTGCGGAAGAATACCTGTTTGCGGTCTCAAACCGATCGAAGACGCGATTTATCACGGTTCGATTTGGAAATGTCCTGAACTCTGCCGGTAGTGTTGTGCCGACGTTTCGGCGTCAGATAGAGCAGGGTGGTCCGGTGACTGTGACGGACCCGAACATGCAGCGTTATTTTATGACGATTCCGGAGGCTGTACAGTTGGTGCTGCAGTCCGGGGCGATTGGTGTTGGAGGCGATATTCTGATCCTGGACATGGGTGAGCCGGTTCGGATTATGGATCTGGCTCAGGACATGATTCGTCTGTCTGGTCAACGATATCCAGAGGACGTTGATATTGTGTTTACCGGATTGCGTCCGGGCGAAAAGATGTATGAAGAGTTGTTTTATGAAACCGAGCGGAATGCTGTTCGGATTCACGAGAAGATTTTCCGAGCACCTCGGGAATTGCAGGCCGCAGGGAGTTCAGCCGAGCGGGAGCTGGTGTTATTGCAGAAGCACCTGAATGGCAGTCGTGAGGAGTTGCGGGAGGTGCTGTGGCAGGTCACGGCGCGGATCGTCCAGAAAAGTTCCGGGCGACAGGAAGTGCTGGAAGCATCGCACCGAGAGGTAGCCTAGAAGCCAGTCGGGAACGTTGACTGGTGGAGACTATGGGGTGTCTGCGATTCCCTGTTCGGAGGCCGGTTCTCGCAGGAATCTATATCCAGTACCTCGGATTGAAAGCAGATGTTTTGGGGATGATGGGTCATTTTCGATCATGCGTCGGAGCCGCATTACAAAGTTGTCGATGGATCGACTGGAGATTTCTGCAGAGTCTTTCCAGACTTCAGACTGCAGTCGGGCACGCGACAGAACGACTCCGTCATTTTCCAGAAAGTAGCGCAGAAGTTCCTGTTCGCGGGTGGTGAGTGGATGGACTTCATCGCGGTGTTTCAGTTCAAAACGCCCAAAGTCCACAAGGACATCGCTGAAGCGAACGACGTCTTCGGTAGGGCGGACGGACCGGCGATCCAGATGTCGTCGGCGTTTGTCCAGCAGGTTTCTGACGCGACTGAGCAGTTCCGGGAGAGAAAATGGTTTGGTCATGTACTGATCCACGCCGCAGTCAAAGGCCTGGATTTTGTCTTCGGATAACGTTCTTGCCGTAAGCGCAAGGACGGGAATGTCGAGATCAAGTCGTCGAAGGCACCGACAGATCTCATAGCCACTCATTTGAGGCAGCATAAGATCGAGCACGACAAGATCGATTGGTGGTTGAGCGGACTCGTAGAGTTCCAGTGCGGCGGGGCCATTGTCTGTCAGGTCAACCTGATAGCCTTCGCGTTCGAAATTGAATCGCAGTCCTCGAGCGATCGCGTCTTCGTCTTCAACCACCAGGATTCTCATCTTGATTTCTCCCGGCTGGACAGAGCCAGTTCTGAAACGCGACTTCGGGATTCGCGATTTCCGCCGATGGCTGGATTGAGTTGGCGACCGGGAAGTATGACTTCGAAGACGCTGCCAGGTCCCGAATCGGCATCGACAACGGTTACGCGTCCTTTGAGCAGTCCAACGAGGGTTCTGACGATGTAGAGCCCCAGTCCGGTACCGGTTTTTGTTCTTTGAAGTTCGTCATTACCGCGCACAAACAGTTGAAAGATTCGACGACGATTTTCCGGGGCAACTCCCGTACCATTGTCGCGGATTCGAACAACCACACGGCTGGTTCCGAGGGCAAAGGCCTGAACGGTTACCTGCGGTGGAGTTCCGCCGTACTTGACAGCATTGTCGAGGAGATTTCCGAAGATCATTTCGAGCAGCAATCGACGGGAGGTTAATGCGAGCGGAGGAACTTCAAACCGAAAAACCTCGTTCATCTCTTTTTTGTGGTGCAGGCATGCAGCCTGAGCACACTGTCGGAGCAGATCTTCCAGTTCGACGGTTTCGGGATCGGACTGGTTTCCAAGAGCATCCAGCCGTCCGACTTCGAGCAATTGATTAATGAGTCGATCAAGGCGGGCGAGCTCTGAGTTCATTGTCTCGTAAAATTCTCGTCGGTCTCTGGCTTCGGGTTCACGAAGCAGCAGAGTATCGATGTACAGTCGCAGGGCGGCAATTGGTGTTTTGAGTTCGTGGGTGACACTGTCAACAAAGTTGGACTGTCTGCGATTGAGCTGGATTTCCTTGATGGTAAGGAATGAGTAGAAGGAAATACCAAACAGGCTGATGGCCAGTGCTGCGGAACCCAGGATCAGACTGAGCCACGAGCTTTGTCGAGCCAGTTGTACAATCAGGATGGCCATCAGCGCAATGTTGACGGCCATCAGAAGCACGCTGCTCCAGATGGGCAATCCCAGATGTCGGCGTTTGCGGCGAAAATCGGCCATAGGCAGTATGGTGAGAACGAAGTAATTGATGGGGGCGATGGAAACTTAGTCCGGAATGGATCGATTCATGATGGTCAGCACCGCACTACGGACTCCGCGATTGTACCTGATCCGGCAATTCAGAAAACTCTTGTCACGGTTGGAAAGGATCGTGGGCAGGGCATTTCCTTGTACTGTGATTTCCGGATGCGCCATCCCGGAGTGTAACGCGGCCTGGCGAGAGATTTGGTAAACTCCACGGGAGTCACTTGCGGGACTTGACTGGCTATTGGTGTTGCAGACACTGAAATCAGATGGGGACTGCGTGGCGTGTTGAGAGCGGTCCATCCGGAGTCGGACAGAATTCAGAGTGGCCGGTCAATGTTTTGACCCTTTCTGAGTTTGCATGTATTGGGCAGCTTCGGAAAATCCCGTGGTGACGACTCTGAGCAACTGTTGGTTTTCAGTTCCTCGTTCCCGTGTAATCCTGCGTGTAATCCCATGAAAGGACATCCAGAGAATCGTAACGATATCTGCTGGGACCCCTGGCGTAGACGAATAGGATCATCGTCAGGGAAATGGGGCGTTGCTGACCGCAGTGATCACGCCTGCCTCTGGAACCTTGTATCATGCAGTGTGCCGGTTTCTCGATGAAAAGCGAAATGCCGTGGGGTGTCAGCTTTGCCGTCGGAATTCCAAAGGGTGTTGGGGATCCGTTGTGCGCACCGGCGACCGGGAAGTTCGAGGGCCCGGTTTTTCGAACATGGTGGAGGGGGCGTTTCAAGTATTGAATCGCCTGATTTTCGATGAAAAGCAGTCAGGAATTCCCTGAATTTGAGCGATTTGGAATATTTGTTAGACTAAGATCCGGACTTGGGCGATTTCAGGACTGTCCTCGGAGTGTCGTTCTGGCATGACTACAGGAAGTCGGAAATCGTCGATTTAGTCGATGCTAGCGTGGCGGTGTCCTGGTAAATTGTTCTGGGGGAATGGGATGTCACAGCAAATTGGGGCGTCAACTCTTTTGCAGAAGGTGCAGACGCGACTAACCGCCGTCCGATTTGCCAGGGCGCTGCATCATTGGATGCTGGGTGCACTGGTGTGTGTCGGTGTGGCTGTCCTTGCAATTCGGATGTCAGGAATGCTACCTCCGGGGCGTCAGCAGATTGAGTGGCTGCTTGCAATTCCATTCGTTGTGGCCATTGCGGCGGTCTTTCTTTACCGGCGAGTGGAAAAGTCAGAAGCGGCGCGGGCCGTCGATCGTTTTGCAAAGACGGATGACTTGTTCCTGACTCTGGCCACATTGTCAACGTCAGCCGGAGAGTATCAGCCGCTGGTCGAGCAGTCCGCGACGGCAGTTGCACCGAAAATTATGCCGGAAAAGGTCGTTCCATTTGCTCTGCAAAGACCACTTGGGCTTCAGGCCTTTGTCTGGGCGACGCTGGCTGGCGTGATCTGGTTCGTGCCGACACTGGATCCCTTTGGCAAAGTCGAAGCGGCAGCGAAAGTTGAGCAGAAGCAGAAAGAGATACAGCAGACACTGAAGTCCGTGAAAACTCGTGAAGAGCAGCTCAGCCGGGAGGTGCGTACCGCGGAAGAGCGCGAACAGAAAATAGAAAGCCAGACAAAGGAAATGATGGCTGCGCTTCGGAAAATGAAGCCGGCAGAGTCGCAGCCCAATTCCAAAGTGCTGGATGATCAGCGGAAATCGCTGAACGAGCTTTGGAAAAAGGTGTCCAGCGAGGATCTGCGTGAAATGCTCAGCCAGACCGCAAATGACATGCAGGGCAGTGAACGATCGCAGAAAATGAGCGAATGGCTCAGGGAATTACAGCAGGGGAAGAGTGATGCACTTCAGAAAGAAATGCAGAAAGCTCAGGAAACTATGCAGTCCATGCTGAAGGCAGAAACGGCGGAAGAGCGTCAGAAACTGGCCTCCGAGCTGAAAAAACAGTTACAGGATTTGAAGAAGTTTTCTTCGAAGAAAGCGGGGTCGAAAGAACTGGAACGTGCCCTGGATCAGGCCCTGAAGTCGCTCGAATCGCTCTCCAATAAGGGAAGTGGGGACGAAAAATCCTCGGACGAACAGCAGGGCGAGGAGTCAGAATTATCCGAGCAGGCAAAGGAAGCTCTGCAGGAAGCTCTGAAATTGTCGCGACAGGAGCTCGAGGAAGTTGCGCGATCTGCAGGTGATTTGAAGAAGCTTGAAGAAGCGCTCAAGACACTCCAGCAGGCTGAAAAACTTAACAAAAACGGGCAACTGGATGGTGAAGAGTGCGAGGGTTGCCAGTCGATGGCCGAGTACGCAGCGAAATTCAAAAGCATGATGGGTGGCGACGGTCAGGACGGTGAGGCTCGGCGAGAGACGCCCGGAGCGATGATGTCCGAAGATAACAGTGACCCCGAGGGCTACAAAGACGAAAAATCTCGCAGTCAGATTCAGGCCGGAAAAGTGTTGCTTTCCATCAAGACCCGGGAAGCCGCGACACAGAAGGATTTTGATCCTGATGAGCTGCGAAAGTACGAGAATTCCGTGCAGGAAATCAAGTCTGGTGTTCAGGCTGCCATTGAGGCCGAGGATATTCCTCCGGGATATGTGGATGGTATCAAACAGTATTTCGACAAACTGGACGGCTCGCAGCCAAAATAGTCAGCGTTGCAGGACCCTCCAACAGATTATCGATCATTTCACAGCGGTGAAACTCTGTGCATGCGGTCGCTGGCTCACAATGGTAAACGGCGTCCCTTCGCGAAAGCCGCGCGTTGCCAGTTGCTGCACGACGAGACGGGCGAACTCTGTGGAGCATGTTCACCACCCCTTGTTGGCCCGCCATTCCTGTATACTTGTGGCCTTGGCGCCGGCCACAATGACATGGTCGACCAGCGGAATTCCAACAATTTCTGCAGCAGCCTCAAGTCGTTCAGTAACTGCAATGTCTTGATCACTGGGTGTCGCGTCGCCTGAAGGATGATTGTGAACCACGAGAATGCAGTTTGCAGCATCCCGAATTGCAGCCCTGAACACCTCACGCGGATGAACGAGACTGTTTCGCAGTGTTCCCACTGTGATCTGGTGCGAGGCGATGGGCTGGTTTTTGGTATCGAGGCTGACCATATGAAACTCCTCCTGTTTCACTTCCCGAGCCAGGCGCGCAAACCGTTCCTGACAGTAGCGAACAGCCACGGTTGGACTTGTGATACGGATGCGATTGCCGAAGACCTGTTCCAGTGCCGAATTGACCCGCCGTCCCAGCTCAATTCCGGCCATGATCTGGCAGAACGCAGGTTCCGTGATTGCGCGACTGATCTCCTTGAGTTCTGAATGGCCCAGATCTGGCAGCTGTTCAAGTCGATCCGCCAGTCTGCCGGCGATTTTTTCGCCGGCCTGCAATGCCGATTCTCCCGGCCGTCCCGAGCGGATCAGGATTGCCAGAAGTTCTGAAAGGCGGAGGCTGGATGGACCTCGTTCCATAAGTCGTTCGCGGGGTCGGTCGCTGACCGGGGCCGCCGTGATCTGGGTTCCAACAACGTTGCTGCACACCCAATTCTGGATATTGAGGTCCCGCGCATCGGACTGCCAGCGGTAACGACAGCGAAACGGATCTGCACCCGGCAGCTGTTGCAGCGAACCTTCCTCGACCAGTTGCTGAATGATTCTCTGAGTGACGACAGGGTGTTCACTTTGACTGGTCACCTGAAGTTCCTCGATCGCAAATTCCGGCATATCCAGCAGCCGAGTCAGGATTTTCTGGTAGATAGTTTTGCGATCCACAGCGGAGGATTTGGGCATAGTCAGGCCTATGGCAGTTGCGAATGGCTTTGAGAGATTGCTTGTGCGTATGTGTCTAGAGGCCGACGGCCACGGGAGACAGAGGGAAATGATATTCCGCAGGGATGGGAGGAATGGAGAAATACCCGGAGTATCCCAGTGTCTGAAGACGTCAACTCCAGTGGAGTAGCGGAAGTAGTGAAGAATTGAGTTCTTCCGGAAATTCACATTGGCGGGGATCTGCGGGTTTTGGGAAGTCGATGGTCTTCGGGGGTGACCCATTCAGAAAGGTCTTCTGCATGGGCTCGATTAGAACCCTCCGGGATGTACGTTTGAAGCGAGAGTCGTTCCGACGTTGTGACATTGAGGACTAAAGGGGAGCCATTTCTTCATGTCCAAGGCGTAGCAACGGTTGGTAGCGGGAGGCAACAGCGGGCATCGCCGCATCGCAATCAACGCCTCTGGGCTGGAAAAATCGGCCAGGATCGGCAGATCGGTGGGCTTGAGATTGCCAGTCGATAGGAAAGAATGCAAATGGGAGTGTTGTGCGAGCGGAGAGTGTCCTGCGGGACTGGCTTTTAATCTGGCAGACGGGAGTGCTGTGAAATGGCGACGGTTCATGAGATCTGTCGGGTCCTTGAAGAGCTGGCACCTACCGGGCTGGCTGAGCCCTGGGACAATGTTGGACTGCTTCTTGGCCGCCGAGGGTCACGGGTAACTCGGCTGATGACGTGTCTTACGCTGACAGAACGGGTTGCAGGTGAAGCTATTCGGGAGGGAGTGCAAATGGTTGTGACGCATCACCCAATCTTCTTTCGGGCAACTCGTCGCCTGACGGATGAGACTGCCGAGGGCCGTCTGGTCATGACTCTTTCTGAGGCGGGGATAGCCGTTTACAGCCCCCACACCGCGTTTGACAGTGCCATTTGCGGGATAAACCAGAGTCTTGCGGAAGCGATGGGGCTTCGGGACATTCACTCCTTGAAAGGGCGCATAGATGGTCAGGCCGAGGGCGCGGGCAGGCATGGTCGACTGGCGGCTGGCATGAGTGGAGAGGAGTTTCTTGGCCTTGTTGCGAGTGTTGTCGGTGCGAAATGGCTCCAGGCATCAATGAGTGGGCCGCGTCGAATTGAGCGGGTTGGAATTGCATGTGGCGCGGCTGGGGACTTTCTGGAAGACGCCAGACGAGCGGGGTGTGATACGTTTGTGACCGGAGAAGCGAGGTTTCATACAGCAATCGAATCTGAAGCGAACGGGATGAACCTTGTGCTCATGGGGCATTACGCCAGTGAGCGGCCTGCAATCGTCGCTCTTGCATCCAGACTTCGAGAGATAGTTCCGGGGGTTGAGTGTTTAGCGAGTCAGGAGGACCGGGATCCATTTGAAGTTCGAAAGTACTGAAGCAGCTGCGGTTGTGTCTGTGAATTCGGCAAACGTCCAATGCAGCGTTCAATTCGGACAGGTTGGTGTACAATTCTTCGCAGGGAGAGATTGGCTGCTGGTATCAATTCTGTTGCAGTGTCTGAGCAAGCTGCTCGGCGTGTGACCTGTGCGTTTGCAGATTCGCAAGCATTCATTGTGGGGAGGGCGAGAGGTATGCAGATCAAAGAAGATGGGGATCCGGGTCATTGCCAGCCGCCGGATTCGCTGGGCCAGGCATTTAGGCGTGGATTATCGCTGCGATGTCCGTTATGCGGCGGGGGGAAGTTGTTTACGGGGTTGATCAGCATGGAGTCGTCATGTGGCCGGTGTGGCTTTCGATATGAGCGAGGGCCGGGATATTTTTTGGGGTCGACCTACATCAACTATGGATTGACAACACTGCTCACGACGTGGACTTATATCATTGGCAGATTCGTGCTGGAGATTGACCAGCGGACGATGATTCCGGGAATAGTTGCATTTTGTGTCACATTCCCTGTAGTTTTTTTCCGGTATGCCCGATCTTTGTGGCTGTCGCTCGACTGCTACTTCGACAAAGAAGGGGCGGTTGAGGGACTGGCCCCGGAAGGCCAGGAGAGTGTCAAAAAAACTTTTAAGGATTTTTGACAGAGAGGCCTTGACTAAATCTGAGTGTCCTCTATACTTCCGACTCACCGAACACGAAACGACGCGAATAAAACCGCAAGTAAAAGTGGTGGTGAGGAAAGTCAACTACTTCTGGTAGTGCTTTCATTTGATCTTTGACAACATGATTGAGTTTGTGAGCCTTTGAGATTTTGGCCTTCGAATCGTTGGTATTTTTTCTGCTACCCTTTGACCGGGGTAGCAAACAGGTCACTCTTCTCGCTGATTGCTGAGGGAAACTTCAGTTAAAGCATACTTTTGAAGGGTTTGATCCTGGCTCAGAATGAACGTTGGCGGCGTGGATTAGGCATGCAAGTCGAGCGCTCATCAGCAATGGTGGGAGCGGCGAACGGCGTAGTAATGTGTAGGAACGTACCCTCTGGTCGGGGATAGCTACGGGAAACTGTAGGTAATACCCGATGATCTCTGTGGAGCAAAGGTGTGATTCCGCCGGGGGAGCGGCTTACATGATATTAGCTAGTTGGTGGGGTAATGGCCTACCAAGGCTTAGATGTCTAGGGGGTGTGAGAGCATGGCCCCCACGACCGGAACTGAGATACTGTCCGGACAC
>CAIQIE010000365.1 GCA_903871805.1 uncultured Planctomycetaceae bacterium
CTCCCGACGCCTGCCGTCCGCGTTGAAAAAATGAGAACTGTCACGGTGTTGCTTTACTGGGTTTTCTTTGCGCCTTTGCGTCTTTGCGTGAGGAAGTGTTTGTCACGCTAAGACGCTAAGACGCTAAGACGCTAAGCAAGCAGCATGAGGTGCATGGCAGGTGGGCTCCCGACGCCTGCCGTCCGCGTTGAAAAAATGAGAACTGTCACGGGATTGCTTTACTGGGTTTTCTTTGCGCCTTTGCGTCTTTGCGTGAGGATGTGTTTGTCACGCAAAGACGCTAAGACGCCAAGAACGCAGCATGAGGTGCATGGCCCCTGGTCTCTCGACGCCTGCCGTCCGCGTTGAAAAAATGAGAACTGCCACGGTATTGATTTACTGGGTTATCTTTGCGACTTTGCGTCTTTACGTGAGGATGTGTTTGTCACGCAAAGACGCTAAGACGCCAAGTAAGCAGCTTGAGGTGCATTGCACTTGGGTGTTTGGTGGATTAAGTACCAGGTGGTGGGAATTCCGGCAAATCAGATATCGCAATTTTCCTGCGTTGGGACGCTCGCAAAAAGTCCGCAAACCGCCTATTCTTTTAGGGTTGGCACGGCGACGCAGGTGACTTATATTTCCCCGGCGTCGTGTCTGGTCTTCGCAAGGTGCGAAGTTGGCAGAGTTTCTCAATGGAGCTTGACCGAGTGTTCTGAGTGTTGAATGGTTAAGGTGTTGGTCTCTGGCGCAGTGGCTGGAAGGCCAGCATTTTTGCTGAACAGTGCGGGGGGCATTCCCCTGGGTTAGGCAGAGCAGTGAAACGGTATCCTGCCGCATGAGGTTGGTAAGGTTGTTCGTATTGAGAAAGAGAGAGGGTTTTATGAAGGCGTTGTCAGTTGTCGCGTTGATGTTCTGTGGTTTCGTACTGAGCCATGTGAATGGCCAGGAAGCCGTTCCTGCTCCGACACCGGTTCCGGAGCATGGCACGATTGTTGAAGCAGCTCCAGAAGCGCTGTTTCCTCACGTGAAGTACAAGGACCTGAACGAAATGGCTCCTTGCGCCGTTCCGCGAATTATCGCAGTGAACGACCCCTGTGCCTGCGAAGATCCCTGTGCCTGCAAGAAGGCTTGCGGCTGCGAAAAGAGCTGTGGTTGCGAGAAGACCTGCGGCTGCGTCGAGAAGAAGCTGGTCTTCATCCAGATCTGCGTTCCTGAATGCAGCTGCGAAGAAGAAGTGATCTGCCGCCGTGATGGCGATCGCGTTCGCTACGACTTCGGCAAGTACGCCGTTGACGTACGCGTGAAGAAGGGTCACATCGAAGTTGACTATCAGGACTAATTGGTACGGCGTATCATTCAGGGAATGATATCTCAGACCTTCAAGGGAGCGGCAGTGCAATCTGCCGTTCCTTTTTTTTCGCGCGGTGGCTACAGTAAAAAAACCGGGGGGCCGCGGCTTTCTGCTGCGTATCCCGCAGCGGCTCCGCTCCGTAAAACGGCTGTGTCAAGACACCAGGGGCGTTGGCGTGTGTGTGGTTGGTCCAGTGTGTGTGGTTGGTCCAGTGTTCGGGCCCATGATCCAGAGTGGATGTGTGCATGTCCGTCAATCCTGCTAAGTGTTCGTTCGTTGCTGCGGTTCGCGCGGCCGATTCAGCGCCCAGCACTCCGATCATTTTCTTTGACGGTGTGTGTGGCTTCTGCAATCGGTCTGTGAACTGGGTACTTCGGCACGACCGGAATCGCACGTTTCTGTTGGCACCCCTGCAGGGCGAGCATGCTCGTCGGCTGGTTGAGCCTGAAATTCGAGAAAACGTGGCGAGCGTGGTGCTGCTGGTCAATGGAGCAAGCTACATTCGCAGCGCGGCGATCTGCCGCATTCTGATGCTGTTTGGCGGCGTCTGGTACTTTTGGGGGCTGCTGCTCTGGCTGGTCCCCCTGCCTCTGCGTGATCTGGGTTATCGAATTGTTGCCCGGTACCGGTATCTGTTGTTTGGCAAGCTGGAAGCCTGCCGGATCCCCACGCCGGAAGAACGAGATCGTTTCCTGGACTGATTCCCCCCAGGGCTGCGTTCAGGCTGTGTTTCTGCCCGGGGCGTCGCATTCCGGCGGGGTTTAGGGACTTGAACGAACGAGGTCCATCCAGACCAGCCGATGATCTGAGCAGTCGATCAGTTCCGCCCCCGGTTCGCCTGCGGCCGGCCAGAAAATACCGGAGCCCTCAATCGTGAAACCGGTGGAGGGGAGCACATAGTCGGCTCGCAAATTGCCCACTGAGCGATCGGAGAAGTCCGCGGTGTCCTGACGGGGATTGCCCTGATGTTTCAGATTGGCCTGACCCTGTAAGGTTGATGCTGTGGCGGCCCCTGCACTTTCCGGAGTGATTTTTGAATTGACGCGTTTGTGCAGAAGCAGTTGCTGGATGGCTCCCTCGACGCTTCCGCCGTCGACCGGATCGGCATTCAGGTCTCCCAGAATGACAAACTGTTCGCTGGCTGGCAGTCCGCCGTTTTGACCATTGTCATCCCGGATCCAGAGGTCCTCACCTTCTGTCAGATAATTCTTCCAGAAGCGAATCTCGTCGTGATTTCGGCGTCCATTGCGGTCTTCGGGTCCGTCAAATGCGGGCGGAGTGGGGTGGCTGGCCAGAATGTGAACGACCTGCGAATTGACAAGCAGCGGCACATCCCAGTGACTTTTTGAAGACAGCGCCAGCAGATTCAGGTCTTTGTCTGAGTACCATGGCAGACCGGATTCGGGTGACGCGGGCAGCAGAGCCTGTGGCATGTTCTTCCAAAGCAGCTGGCGGAATGTGCGAATCCCGGACGACGCCAGTGGGAAACGCGAAAAAATGACCATGCCGTATTGCCCCGGGAACTTGCCAAATCCAATCGCGTCCCCTGGCCCATCCGTTTTGCCATCATGATCGAGATCACAGCTCGATGGGACGCCGGTATTGACGGGCAAAGCGACTGTCACTTCGTAGTGCAGAGGGGCCTCTGGAGCCCATTCCGCGGAGGCTTCCAGGTAGTCGGTCAGAAATGTTCGAGCCGCAGTGCCGGATTCGTCAAAATCGAATTCATTCAGCAGTACGATGTCAGGCCGCAGTTGCCTGAGAATTCTTGCCACCTTGCGGGCCTGGATGTTGCCACCGCCCGCCAGATCCTGCTGCAGCTGGCCCGTCTGTTCGCGATTCAGACTACAGTTGAACGTTGCAACTCGCACAGGGTTTTCCGATGCCATGGCGGGTAAACCGAAGGCCAGAACAATACAACTGATTAGTCTCAGCAGATGTCGGCTGCCGACGCTTCGGATTTTGCGAACACATTTCGGAAGGCGCTGTCCGACGCTGGCCGCACAAGACCCCGCTGTCATGCCTTTAGTTCTTGCCGCCAGTTCCTGTCCACCAAAATTCGGCATGCCCGGGACTCCTGCTGTGAAATTTTTTCCGCCTTGAATGGTAATCGCAGACTGATTTCTGGAAAGCGGCC
>CAIQIE010000366.1 GCA_903871805.1 uncultured Planctomycetaceae bacterium
ACAGAATCATGCTGAATGGCGTTGTCGGAATCTTGCCTGCTGCGTTTTTTCGCAGTCTGTGGGCGATTCGACACATCGGCAGAACGATTTCCAATTGCCGTGCTTCCGCTTCGCCGCGGTGATTCCGGAGGTTTCTGCACTGGATCGCCAGGTCGCTGAATACCGGAATCCACCTCTGTAGACTTTTCGAGTGCTTCAGCAACAGCCTGCATGGACTGGAAGCGTTGATCTTTGTCAGGCGCCATCATCCTGTGGCAAATATTCGCAAGGCGTGGCGAGACATCGGGACGCATATCGGGAAGTCGAATAAAATCGGATTTCGAAATACAGGTGAGCACTCTGGTGAGACTTCCCTGAAATGGCCGACTTCCAGCTAAAAGTTCGTAGAGGACCACGCCCAGACTGTAAATATCGGACCTATTGTCAACTGCGATGCCTTCAATCTGTTCCGGAGACATGTAGGCGGGACTGCCAATCAGTTGCCCATCCCGGGTCACACGAGTTTCTGCGTCGTCGTCGATTCGTGAAAGTCCGAAATCCATGACGCGGGGGGTACCATCCGTGGCGATCATAATATTGCCGGGCTTCAGGTCGCGATGCACGACACCACTTTCATGTGCGTGGTACATCGCCAATGCAATTTGCCGGACAAGCTGAATGACCTCGGCGGGATTGGTGTATCGCTTCTCTGAGATCAGGGTATCGAGAGGTTTTCCGGCGATAAACTCCATCGACAGATAGTGCTGACCATCCACCTCGCCCACATCAAACACCATCGCGATCCACGGATGAGAAAGGCGGGCCACAGCGCGTGCTTCCCTGTAGAACCTTTCAATAGCGACTTTTTTTCGGTCTTCATTCGGGAATTTTGGGATCTTCAGGGCAACCGTTCGCTTCAGCACAGAATCCATCGCCAGATAGACGGTTCCCATTCCCCCTGCTCCAAGTTCCCGGAGCAACTGATATCGGCCAAGTGTCTTTGGAGGGGCGTCTTTGACGAGATCAATGGAAATCAAAGCAAACTCAGCGGACGAAGCCACTGACGGCAAAGTGGGGAAACTGGTGTCTGAACGCGTGTTCTGCAGGTCAGGCTGGGTATTCAAAAGCGGTAGGCTGTCGTCGCTCGGAGACATATCAGTTTCTCACACTTTCAGTTAACGCTGATCAGATTTTCGCGCTGATTTCCGATCGTCGGCAATGCGTTTCGTCATCAGCTTTTCAATCTCGGTGCAACTCCACACCTTGATCCGATTTTCCCTTCCAAGACTGATGAGATACGCTGGATCGGAGACCCCGGGAAACGGGCGGGCGAATTGCATGGCGAGGACAGGGCCACTGTGGGCGGGTGCGCCAAGTTCAGGAAGCGGAATTGAAAGTTCGGGATTTGAGGAAGCAAGGTCATGCAGCCTGATCGTCCCCGACTTTGTACCAATGGCCAGCCACCGTGGAGGATCAGTCAGCGCTGTTACTGACGCGTCATCAGGCAAAGGAATGTGCCAATTCACCGAATCCTGCCTGCGACTCTTTGAGCCAGACACATCACCGATGTGAAAACCATCAGGTGTCGAGAGCAGCAGTCTGGAAGATTCACCGATGAAATGGATCCGGGAATTGGAAGCTGTAACTCCACTGGCGCGGTCCAGCGGCACAGCCTGAACTCGCTCCCATTTCTGTTTTCTTAGCTCCAGCAGTTCAATTCCAAAAGTTTCCTGGCCATCAACCATACGTTGAGAAAGAACAGCAAGAAAACGATCGTCGGCAGAAAAAGCAACGGACATAAAGCCCGCAAGCTTGTCTTCGTCAAACGAAATCTCGTCCTGCGGCGTCAGTGTCTCAAATGACGAAAGTGCCTCAGGATCACAAATATACAACTGGCTGTAACTCCGCTCCTGTTCCCCGGCGGATTTCAGGATGGAAAAGGCAATGAGTTCCGAGGAGTGCGAAAAATCAAATGCCCTGACGACAGAGTTAAATCCCTCGGGCATTCTCAAGGGGAGCGATTCCATTGAGTTGGCGTCATAGAACTGCAGTAGCGGCCCAAGCTTATCTGCCTCCATTTTTCTGGCAAAGGCAGCAATCGTTGACCCGCTACCACCGCGAAAATTCACGAATTCCGCTTTCGTGAGCGGATTTGCCTTCTCATCTTCAAACAACGAGTAACTCACCACAGTAGGGAGCGAAATGACCTTGTCTTCCGCAGGCGTCAGTGCCAGCTGTTCAGCCACGTCCGAGGATTCAAACTGCTTCAGTGGAACTCCGGAAATCATGTCCCACACGTCAATACGCGTCCCGGTGGGAGCTTTTTCCTCATCCTTGAATATTGGGAAACCAGTCACAATCGAGCGTCCATCCCTGGAAAGGACCACGTTTGGAACAATACGAGTCGACTCACTCTTCGGATATCGGAAGTCCGTCTGAATTGTCTGCACCGACCGACTATCCATCGCCTGGGAAATGACCTGACGAGCCTCTGCTTTTTCCCGACTTTCGCCACCACGCCCAAACAGCCTGTTCAGGAAAATGTCGGTCGCGGATGTATTCAATTCTCTGATGAAAGCTTTTTGATTTTCCACCAGTTTCTGCTGCAGTGCTCTGGCGGTTGTCTGCCCCTTTTTGCCACTACTCTTTTCCGACTCAGCAGCTTTCACGATCTCTTCCGGCCCGCCATCAATCTCACGGTACATTCCGGCCATTTTCTGCGATGCCGCGTCTCCCGGAAGGCTGATGTCCGGAATACTCGCAGCATTCTGTGACGCCATTTTGCTGAGCAGTCCGAGGTAAAGCCCATTTCCGGCACTGCCTCCGCCATCGGTTTCCGGAGAAGAATTCGCATTCGAAAGCATCATCTGCGCAGCTCGGGCTTCACGCATTTTTCCGACATTTTCTTCTGGCGTGTCGCCTGCAGCCAAACCGGATTTTTGCCTGATACGCTGCTTCAACCGTTCTCGACGAAACTTCTCCTGCGTCCGAAGCTGCTGCGTCAGTGCGTCCCGACCTGTACGCTGCCGCCCAGTATCCAGCTTTGGTAATTCCTCCAGCGTTCCCTGTGCCTCCGAGTTTAGCGCCGTAACGCCCGCCATTCCTCGCAGCGCTGCAACATCCGGAATTTGCTGAAGTGAAACGAGGCCCTTCTGGTCCACAGTCACAATTTTTCGGGACAACTCCGTAAAGGCAAAATTTGCAAGAGGCCGCTCATTCCCCTCCAGCGAAACGACCTGCTTCGGTGGTCCGGGATTGAAATTCAGATACCAGAGTGACGCCATCTTTCCAGGACCAGCGGTGAGCAGCAGCTCCTGACGCTCGTCCAGCCTGAAAAGCGATGGTACCCCCGATAACGGCATCGTCTGCCTGACGGCGCCGTCCGGCTTCTGGAAGTCCTCAATCAGCCAGATGCTG
The DNA here is from genome assembly GCA_903871805.1 of uncultured Planctomycetaceae bacterium. GTDB lineage: Bacteria > Planctomycetota > Planctomycetia > Planctomycetales > Planctomycetaceae > SXXK01. The sequence continues at coordinate 3,397 of CAIQIE010000366.1, forward strand.
ATGACCGGTTGATCTGTGCGGGCAATTATGACATTGCCACTGCAGATGACCTGCCGAACTGGACTGTCTGCAGCCAACTCCCCGGCAATCCTGCACTCGCCGGAATCACGCTTCCACACTCGGACTATCCCATCACCACTGCCAGTGACGATCTGGTCTCCATTATCACTGTAGGCCACGCATCCCACCGACTCGGCGGAAACATTCAACTCTGCCAACTGTGCATCCCCAAGCCGACGCAGCAATCCATCCGCACCAGTATAAACGGTCCACCTGTCGGACAGCAGCAACGACTGCTTTGCCTGGATACTCATTGTCTGTCGGAGCTTCCCGGATTCCGTCTCAAAGACAAGCCCCGACTCCGGCGTAATTACCAGCAGGCGGCTGCCATCGCGGGACAGCTGAACAGCGGACGTGGACGCAGGCACTTCAAACGCAGGCTGAACATTCTTCAAAGCACGAACCACCGAAACGCGTTTCACGGTCCCATCGGCCTGCAGCAGCGCCAACGTATTTCCAGTCGTATCTACGGCGATTGACGTCAGATCTGCCACCTGACGGTCTGACTCAAACATCGTCTTTCCGACCGAATCACGGACCACCACCTTCCCATCATCCAGCAGACAAACAACCCCCTGACCGTCCGGCAGCAACTGCCACTGACGGACTTTCTCTGCGGCAAACTGATTTGACTGAATTTGCGTTTCACTCCACTGTCGTATTTCACCGTCGACCGAACACGTCAGGATGGACTCT
>CAIQIE010000367.1 GCA_903871805.1 uncultured Planctomycetaceae bacterium
AAAACGCCGACAAATCCAATCCATTGTTTTCGACAGTGCTGTGGTCAGTCCACGGGAGATCTTTACGCGACCGTGGGCAGAGTTTAGACGTTCCGTCGAAAAATCGCGAGCAGACATTTGCATCGATCAGGAAACCGCCATTCCTCGACGATGCAGTTTCCGGATGAGTTTTGCCACGAGTGCCGTCCAGCCCGTCTGGTGACTGGCTCCGAGCCCGCAACCGGATTCTCCGTGAAAATATTCATGAAACAACAGCAGTTCATTCCATGTTGGATCATCACGGTACCGCTCATCACCACCGTGACAGGGCCGATGACCATCCGGTCCCGGCAGGAACAGGCTGATCTGGCGGCGCATCAGTTCTTCCGCGACCTGCCCAAGTGTCATCAGGATGCCTGAACCGGTGGGACATTCCACCTTAAAATCCGCACCGTAAAATTCGTCATACCGCTCGAGGGCCTCAATCAGCAGATAGTTCATGGGAAACCACACCGGTCCCCTCCAGTTACTGTTTCCTCCGAACATTGAGGAATCTGAATCCCCGGGAACGTAGCTCACACGGTGTTCCTGGCCGTTGACACGAAAAACAAACGGGTGCTGCTCGTGAATCCTGGAGAGTGAGCGAATTCCCCATGGTGACAGGAATTCGTTTTCATCCAGCAGATATTTCAGAATGCGTTCCATGCGTTCACGTGATGGGATCGCCAGCAGCCGCAGTCCTCGTGCTGGTCGGGTCGCATCAGCTTCCTTGGACACCTGCATAAAGGTAATGTTCTGTATGCGATCAGCACGATGCTCAATGAACCATTCCATGCGTTTGCGAAACCCCGGCAGTTTCTGGAGGACCAGATCACTGAGGATAATCGAGGTAAACATGGGAATAATGCCGACCATCGACCGGACTCGCAGAGGAACATGCTGTCCATTGTTGTAAAGATGGTCGTAGTAGAATCCATCCCGTTCATCCCAAAGCCCGACATCATTGATGGAATTCATGGCATCGGCGATGTTGATGTAGTGTTCAAAGAACTTGGATGCCATGTCTGTATACGCTGGATTTTCGCTGGCCAGTTCCAGCGCCATGGTCAGCATTCGTGCGCAGTAGAATCCCATCCATGCTGTGCCGTCAGCCTGATGCAGATGGCCGCCTGTGGGTAGTGGCTTTGAACGATCGAAGACGCCGATATTATCAAGGCCCAGAAACCCGCCGCTGAAGACATGCTTTCCCAGCATATCTTTGCGATTGACCCACCAGGTGAAGTTCAGCAGCAACTTCTGAAAGGCTCTGGCAAGAAACAGTCGATCGCGTTCCCCCGGAGGTCCGGTATTTTTGTAAACTCGCCAGCAGGCCCACGCATGAACAGGCGGATTCACATCGCTGAAATTCCATTCGTAAGCGGGAATCTGGCCATTGGGGTGCATATACCATTCCCGGAGAAACAGCAGCAACTGCTCGCGAGCGAACAGGTTGTCAACGTCTGCCATGGGAACCATATGAAACGCGAGGTCCCAGGCGGCATACCATGGGTACTCCCACTTGTCCGGCATCGAGATAATGTCGCGGTTAAACAGATGCGGCCAGTCACCGTTGCGAATGTGACTGCGAGATTCTGCCACCGGCGCCATGTTTGGATCGCCCTTCAGCCAGTCCTCAACCACGTAGTGATAAAATTGTTTTGTCCACAGCAGGCCTGCATACGCCTGCCGAAGAATAGGCTTTCTCACATCGGGAATGCTGGCCGGAATTTTTTGGGCGTAGAAAGCGTCGGCTTCCGCAGTCCGTTTTTCAAAGACTCTGTTAAACGGTTCTCCGAACACATGTTCAGGGGGATGCTCAAAGTCCCAGAGCCGCAGTTGCAAAGTTGCCGATTCGCCGGAGCGCAGCGATAGACGGTAGTCTGCGGCCGATTTGGTACCAGACTGATCAGGATTGATAACATCATGCCGGCGATCGATCACATATTGGTGAAACGCATCTTTGTAGAACTTTCCTGCCAGTTTTGGATCCGACAGATATCGCGGATGAGATTCATTTTCCGTGAAGAGCCATGCCGGTGGCTTTCCATCCGGCCCTATGTCGGCCGCAAGAACGAACCGCCCAAGCGTCTGATGTTCTGTCAGGACGCGGCCATGTTCATTGAGAAACATCCGAGGCTTTGGCCAGCATCCCTCGTGGGTGCATCCCCATGTCCATGTGTTGCGAAACCAGAGTGTTGGCAGGACTCGCAGCGATGCCAGAGCCGGACCGTGATTGACAATCCTGATGCGGATCAGAATGTCATCCGGAGTCTCTTTGGCATATTCCACAAACACATCGAAGTATCGGTTTCGTTCGAAGACCCCTGTATCGACCAGTTCCAGCTCTGGCAACTGCCGACTGCGATGCTGATTCTCCTGGACCAGTCGCGAATACGGGTATTCTCTCTGCGGATACTTGTACAGGCCCTTCAGGTAGGAGTATGTCGGCGTGGAATCAAGGTAGTAGTACTCTTCTTTGACGTCTTCGCCATGATTGCCTTCATGGCCATTCACCCCGAATAACCGTTCTTTCAGAATGGGGTCACGACCATTCCACAGGGCTACAGAAAAGCACAGCCGACACTGACGATCGCAAAATCCAAGCAGGCCGTCTTCACCCCAGCGGTAAGCACGGCCACGAGCGTCGTCGTGGGGGAATGAGGTCCAGGGGGTTCCGTCGGGCGAATAGTCTTCCCGAACCGTACCCCACTGTCGATCAGACAGGTATGGTCCCCAGCGTTTCCAGTTGGCTGAGTCTGCCCGGGCTTCTTCCTGTTCAAGCCGGAGAAATTCCGCCGAACGTATTTCCAGCTCACTCATGAAAAATGTCGCCAGTCTTCAGAACCATTCACTGTTGTTTCAGGAATCCTTCGCCGGTGTTGGGTGGATCTGGTAGGAACTGTTTTGTACGCGGAAACCGTCTCCATGGCACGGCTGAGACGGGATTTTCCGAAAACACGGGAAAATACGCGAAAAAATCTGACGATTTTTCCGTTCACATGGCACCCGGTGTGGTTTCAGGATCCCCCACAGACTCTGGAGATTTTCATGCATCTGCGCCATCCGGATACAAATTCAGGCCACATAACGAAACTCATTCAGGTCAAGTGCCATCAGGCAGAAGTTGTAACATGCCTCGTCTTTGCTCAGGCTGTCACGTTCGCGGAATTCCTGCATCAAATTCTGCCCGCGGTCAATCTCTTCATCCGTCGGATTTCTCTGTGTGACCATTTTCAGGGCAAACCGAACCTGCTCAGCCTCAGATTTCTGGAACGCTTCCGTAATTCGTTTCGCCAGGACCCGCGCCTGCTCAAAATGAAATCACTGTTCAGCAGCCCATGTGCCTGAGTCGGTTGTGTGGTCACTGACCGAATCGCACAGGTTTGGTCGGTGTCGGCCGCATCCAAACATTCAGGAATCGGATCCCGGAGAAACCGCTTTACATGAATCGAGACACGTCGACGCGACCGGTCTTCCGGCGAGGAATTTCGCCAGCCAGCGCCGGCCCCTGCGTTCGCCGTAGCAAGGTGGCTCCAGCAACTGATCAATCAGTGCAACCCACGTTTCAGGAGTCGGATTTGCGCGATAGGCCTGCTCCGTTTTCTCGTCTGGTGGTCATCCCGGCAGAAAGGCGCTTGCTCGAAGCAGCAGTTCTCCCGAGGCTGCCGCGGGATTGGGTGTCATTCCTTTTCCCGCAGACCGGCAAGTATCAGTGAATCGATCTCATGCCTAACCCACGTCTCTTTAGATGTGGTCAAGTCTGACTCTTGAACAGGTTGAAACGACCGGTGCCTGCGTGTTTCTGCGTTCACTTCCGGCATCCGGCATGGTGCGTCCACGTGCAGCGTCGTAATCTCTGCAGGCCAATGAAGTCCACTACGAATCCACGCAGCCACGCGGGCCGTCTGCCCTGATGCCATCCGCCCCGTTGGCGGCATTTCTGAACCTTCGTGGAGGATCGCCTTCATCAGCGCACTGGAATCCGGCACTGCTGCATCGAATGCGGTGCCAGAACAACCTTTCCCGACAATGCCCTCCCGCAACGTCAGATCCCGGCACCCTTCGGAAAATCGCCCGCACGACAATTCAGACAGTGAGCCACCAGAATCGGAGCAATCTGCTTTTGAAAATCCAGCAGCCCGGATTCCTCCTGTTTTTCCGGAGCAAACTCCGAAGTCGCAGTCAGCAGAGCGAATGCCAGCAGCAACTCGGTCCGAATCCGGCCGCACAATGCTGAATTGCGATTCAGAATCCGGCCGATGCACGGCAAAACGGATTCAAACTTCAGTCGCCCGCCCGCCATTGTCACGAACTCCTGCCCGTTGATCGCTCTGAAGGTTCGTTGGAGTTCTGCCGACCATAGGAAAGCGAGGGAAGATGACGGGCAAGAGACGACTTTTCGCCAAAGCCATCGTAAACGCCCGAGCCATTCGACCGCGCGATGGAAACTTGGGGAACTTTCGGGGAATTTGTGGAATTTTCCTCCCACGATTTCATATTGCGGTCATAATTCGCGGCCGGTAGAGAGCAACAAAGTTCCCGTTTTCCGGCATACGCCTGATGGCCCGCTGCAGCAGCGTCAGGGGCTCGACGGTAACCTGAACTCATGCTCTAACCGCTCCGAATGCTGACTCGGCGCATTTTCGCAGCAGGCTGGCGGCAAAGGAATATGTTCGGGACATTCCGGATGGGGCGGAGGCCAATTGAATTCCTTCCCCGACCCGGTTAAAGTCCCTGCAGAGGCAAAGGTTCTTTTCGGAAAAACTCTGAATCTCAGGAACCCAGCAGCGACCCAGGCGTATTGCGTTCATGGGTGATCGGGGTCCAGAAAGACTTGTCAGTCTTTTCCTGATCTGCCACTCTTTTCAAGGCCCGGAAATTACCGTGCCGATTGCAGGGGTGGCCTGCAACCTGGTTTGCACGCGGTTGATCTGAAACCACACAAGCGGTTGATCTGCAGCCGCAATGAAATAACTGAATCCACAATACGGTTCCAAGGAATTTTGCGGCGCCCCGATTTACGCGGCCTGCAGTGAAAGACGGATTGACATGACCAGTTCCGGTGGTGACTCAAAAAAGAAGAACGATGACCTGACACGTCAACTGGCCGAAACATTTTTCGGGCTGGACAAATTGCCGGAAGACGTCGGTGGAGAAGTCCTGTTTGATGAATATGATGATACTCCTGCTGCCCGGTCTGTTTCTGCCGCTGCCGAAAACGCTTCACAGGATGTCGTAAGTTCCGTTGATGCCGTGACGGACTCGCTTGAAAACAGTCGGCTTGGTAACGGCGTGGAATACGAAGCAGACCTCGACGATCTGATTGTCTTTTCTGACGAAGACGAAGACGAAGAAGAGAGCGACGAGGAAGAAGACGACGAGGACGATGAAAACTTTGACTTCGGCGAAGATGATGATGACGACGAGGATGCCGAGGAAGATGAAGACTTCGAAGAGGAAGATGAAGACGAAGAAGAGGGTGATGAAGACGATGAATTTGACTTCGGCCCCGATGTAGAAAGTGCTGCTCCACGCGCCGCTACAAAAATTCAGGAATCACGTCAGCCTCTCGCTGAAGCAAAGGCTGATCGCGCCCCACGTGCGGATCGCCCAGGCAGGGACATCAGTGAAAGCCGCAGTTCCCATGAGCGAACTCCGGAACGAAGCCCCGTCGCTGCAGAATCAACAGGCAAAGCCGCTGGCGGCGGCGATGATGATTCGTACTGGGACGAACTAGATAGCTGGGTCTGGGATGATGCCGACAACGCAAAGAAAAAATCGGCACCTCCAGAAAAGCAAGTAGCCCCCGTCGATAGTTTCGAAGCAGAGGAAGCCGATGAAGCCGAGGAAGAGACGCCTTCGCCCGACTTCGAAGACGATTCCGCAGAAAAACGAAACGGCAGACGTCGTGGCCGCCGGCGAGGTGGTCGAGGCCGCAATCGCAGACGATCTGACGAGTTCGCAGAGACCACGGAACGTGACTCCGACGATTCAGCGGCCGCTTCGTCTGACGTCGATGATGACCTGAGCGAAATCCTGTTCGAAGAAGATCAGGAAGATATCGTCAGCGTTTCTGCTGGCAGCGTCAGTGCCCAGAGACGGGCTCCAGTCGAACCAAACGCTCCGGTGGCACGGGAAACAGAACCGGAAGATGTTGAAGATCGGGAAGAACGAGCAGAGGATGATGACGCCGATCGCGGTGGACGGCGCAGGGGTCGCCGCGGCCGCCGCGGACGCGGTCGAGATCGTGAAGAAACGCGTCCGGAACGTGCCGATGTTTCCGCCAGAAAGCCTGCAGATACCTTCGATGCCGAGGAGGAAAGCATTGAAGACGAAGGACCGGTCGGGTTTGATGATGATCTGGTGGAAGAGGCACCGGTTCCACAGCGGGGAAGAGATCAAAGGGGCGAACGACCAGCACGCGGCGAGCGGCCAATGCGTGGTGAACAGCCGGAACGTGGCGAACGTACCGAGCGACCAGAACGTACCGAGCGACCAGAACGTGGCGAGCGACCAGCTCGAGGCGAGCGGCCAGCGCGTGGTGAACAGCCGGAACGTGGAGAACGACCAGAACGACCAGAACGCGGCGAACGGCCAGCACGAGGCGAGCGGCCAGCGCGTGGCGAACGGCCAGCGCGTGGTGAGCAGCCGGAACGTGGAGAACGCACCGAACGACCAGAACGCGGCGAACGACCAGAACGCGGCGAACGGCCAGCGCGTGGCGAACGACCCGCGCGTGGTGAACAGCCGGAACGTGGCGAACGCACCGAACGGCCAGTTCGAGGTGAGCGACCAGCACGTAGTGAACAGCCGGAACTGGGAGAACCCACCGAACGACCAGCACGTGGCGAACGGCCAGTTCGAGGTGAGCGGCCAGCACGTAGTGAACAGCCGGAACTGGGAGAACGCACCGAACGACCAGCACGTGGCGAACGGCCAGCGCGAGGTGAGCGGCCAGCGCGTGGTGAACAGCCGGAACTGGGGGAACGCACCGAGCGGCCAGAACGTGGCGAACGGCCAGCTCGAGGCGAGCGGCCAGCGCGTGGTGAACAGCCGGAACGTGGAGAACGCACCGAACGACCAGAACGCAGTGAACGACCATCGCGTGGCGAACGACCCGCTCGGGATGAACGCCCGGTCCGCAGCGAACATGAGGAACACGGTGACTTTGAACAGGGAGAGGAACGCGTGGGACGGCGTCGCGGTCGCGAGCGTGACCGTTCAGAGCCAGCGAGTGAAGTACGTGAAGAGCGATCTTCGACGCCAACTCAGGTCGCTCCTGAATTTCGTGACATTCCGACATGGGAAGAAGCAATTGGCTGTCTGGCGTTGAGAACGCCGACAGAGGACCATGCCCGTAGAACAGAAAACCGCTATCGAACACGCGATGGAGGCGGACGTCCTCCACGCCGTCGCTAAGTCTCGATGGATTTCTTAAACTGACAATGCCGACGCTGTCCGGATTCTTAACGAACCGGACAGCGTTTTTTATTGCCGCGCACTCGCCAGGCGCCGTGCATTTCAGCATCGGCTGCCATGCAGGGCGAAGCGGTCAATCGGTCTTGTCAGCAGACGCAACGGTAAGCAGCTTTGTACAGACGAACGAGTCCTCGTGTTTGACGTGCTGCTGCGAGCGGCGCGTGTCAGAAGAATGTGGGCCACGTTCAAGTGTCGCGTTTCATTTTCAGGCACGTCAGTGGTCTCATCCGAAAGGCACTCAGGGCAAACGGCTTGCCGCAGACTGTGCTGGCTGAAGCAAACATTCATCTTCCATGTGCAGGGTCGCGAGAAGCATCAAACAGCAATCGCAGTGTCGCCAGCGTGGCCGGATTGATCGGACCGTAAACGGCAGGCATTATCAGCCACGGGGCGGCAGTCGACTGCTGCAATCAAACAATGGCGTGTGCCAGTTGTTGATAGCAGCAGTATTTTCCCGAACCTGAAGCAACGGAGGCTTCCTGTTGGTCGTGCAGGATCATTCGTTGCAGGAACTGATCCGCGACACGTTGGGCGCTTGATAACTTCTCGGGACAGTCGCCGAAAGACAGCGTATTCCTGCGTGTTCAGTTCAGGCAAGAATCCCGTTGACCACTTCCCCGTGAATATCAGTCAGGCGAAAATCGCGTCCCTGGTAACGATAGGTCAGCCTGGTGTGATCGACTCCCATCAGGTGCAGGATGGTCGCATTGAGGTCATGGACATGAACAGGATCTCTGACGATGTTGTAGCAGTAGTCATCAGTTTCGCCCCACGTCAGTCCCCCTTTGATGCCGGCGCCGGCCATCAGCATGGTAAAGCAGCGTGGATGGTGATCGCGACCATAGTCGGCAACGGAGAGGCCTCCCTGTGAGTAGATTGTGCGTCCAAATTCCCCGCCCCAGACAATCAGCGTATCGTTTAACAGGTCTCGCATCTTCAGGTCGCGGATGAGTGCTGCCGTGGCCTGGTCGGTATCATGGCACTGGCCGCGAATGGCCTGTGGCAAACCTCCATGGTGGTCCCAGCCCATGTGGAACAGCTGAATAAAACGCACATCTCTTTCTGCAAGTCGCCGAGCCAGCAGACAGTTGGCGGCATAGGAGCCCTGTCGATGGACGTCCGGGCCGTACATTTCCAGCACATGTTTGGGTTCTTCTGATACGTCCAGAAGATCTGGAACGCTGGATTGCATCCGAAAGGCCATTTCGTACTGGGCGATACGTGTTTGGATTTCCGGATCATGCAGCGTTTCAAATTGCCGCTGGTTCAACGACTTCAGGCGATCGAGGGTACTGCGGCGGGCTTCTGTGGAAATCCCCGGGGGATTAGACAGGTACAGAACGGCATCACCACTGTTTCGAAATTTCACACCCTGATGCCTTGAGGGCAGAAATCCAGCCCCCCAGAGTCGATCATAGAGTGGCTGATCATCGGGCCGTCCGGATCCAAATGAGGTGAGGACGACGTAGGACGGGAGACTTTTGTTTTCGCTGCCAAGACCGTAGCTGGCCCATGCTCCGATACTGGGGCGTCCGGCAAGTTGCGATCCTGTCTGACAAAAAGTGATGGCAGGATCATGATTGATAGCTTCGGTATTCATCGTGCGAATCATGCACCAGTCATCTGCAAGGGACGCCATGTGGGGCATAATTTCGCTGAACCACATTCGGCTTTCGCCGTGCTGCTGAAACCGGAACGCGCTGGGCGCAACGGGGAAGCTGCCCTGGCCGGAAGTCATGGTGGTCAGTCGCTGTCCTTTTCGGATCGATTCGGGCAGATTTTCGCCACGTCTGTCCTGCATCTGCGGTTTTGGATCGAACAGATCCATTTGGGACGGTGCACCGGACTGGAACAGGTAGATAATTCTGCGTGCTTTGGGAACGAGGTGCGGCAGCCCCGGGATCATTGTGGTGTCGGCCCGTGTCTGTTCGGGCAGCAGCAGTGTGGACAGAGCCGCGGCGCCAAGCCCTCCGGCGGATCTGAGAAATGCCTGGCGATTGATTTGATCCTGGAAGCAGAGCGAATTCATAACAACTCACCGGGACTGGGTTCAGAAATCATCTTATGGCGACTTCTGAACGGGTAAAAAACACTGAGATTTGTCGTGGCACAGACAAGTGTTACGGCAGGGGATTCGGGGTGCTGTGGTGCTGCCCGCTGAACGGCCAGCACCTGCACCGGTCTGCCTGCTGCTTATGTCAACTGCCAGCCTTTGCGATAGTCCCGACGAATAAATCGGTCCGCGTCGGCCGTGTTCGTCACCTTCATTTCCGCGGCGTTCCACTCCAGCTTCTTTCCGGTGCGGTAAGCAACGTTTCCAAGGTGATTGGCTTCGGTCAGCCAGCCCGCATATTCAAAATTGCATGTCGTTGGGTCCCCGGTTTTGCAGGCATGAATCCATTCTTCGTGATGCCCGCGCGATGCAGGAATGAACGGATCGGGTCGCTTGAAATCACTGAACTGATCTTCAGGCAGCAAAAGGTATTTTCCATAGTCGGACAGCAACATCCCTTTTTCGCCGACAAACAGCACACCGCTGTCCCATGCGGGAATTTTGCCGCTGGTCAGCAGATCGGGTTTATGCGTTCCCTGGTACCATGAAACAGCGACTTCGGGCTGATCGCCATCGGCAGCATATTCGTAGCGGACATGCATTGAGGCGGGGGCAATTTCGGGATGTGCCGGTGGCCCGAAGGCTTCGATGGTTCGGGGGGCTTTCAGTTTGAGCGCCCAGAACGCGAGATCCACCCAGTGGCTGCCGAGATCCGACATGGTACCATTGCCGAAGTCCCACCAGCGGTACCATTTGGGGCCGGGAAAGTACACATTGTTGTAGGGCCGTTCCGGGGCTGGTCCCAGCCACAGATCCCAGTTCAGTTCTGCGGGGATGGGATCGGCATTTTCAGGGCGGTTTTCCACATGGACGATGTCACCAAATTTTTTTGCGTCTTCTGCAGACTGCAGCCCCCATGACCGCCCCACCCAGACATGACATTCTGAGACTTTGCCGATAGCCCCTGTCTGCACCAGTTCGACGACACGTCGATAATTGTCGCCTGCATGAATCTGCGTCCCCATCTGGGTTGCCACGTTGGCTCGCACGGCGGCCTCCCGAATCACCCGCGCTTCGTAAACACTGTGCGTCAGTGGCTTCTCGCAGTAGACATGTTTTCCAAGCTGCAGTGCGGGCAGTGTGGCAAAGGCATGCGTATGTTCGCAGGTGCTGACAACCACTGCGTCAAACTCACTGGCGCGATCGAAGATGCGGCGAAAGTCGGTATCCTTTCTGGCCTGCTGATGTGTTTCTGCGGCGCGGCGCATGTTCCCTTCATTTACGTCGCACAGAGCTGCAATGTGTTCAGAAGAAACCGACTGCAGATTTCCGCCCCCCCGGCCCCCACAACCAATAACAGCAATCCTGAGCTTATCAAGGCGGGAGGCTGCCCGTGTGGAACCACCGAGAAACAGCCCGGCAGAAATTGCGGCACTGCTGCGGACGAACGAACGGCGGGTGGATCGTGACATGCCTGGACTTTCCGGTCAGAAACCGACAGGGGTGGAATGTAAAAGAGTTAAAAGCGACGATTCCGACTGCCATTGACGGTAGACGAAGGTCCGTGATATCCATGTGCTGAGCATCATTGGTAAACAGCGGCAGGAAGTCATCGAGGTCACCAGTTTGTTGAAGAACGCAGGCTGGTGGTTACAACCCCTGTCACGTCACTCCCGCGCGGAAATCACGTGATGCTTGAGAACGCCGATGATGGATCTCCGCCTTCGCGGAAATGGCAACCGACTTTCAAGAGGCTGTTACGGGCCTTCAGTCTGATTCCAAATTCGGCAAATCGCAAGTGATTTCGGTTTGGATGGGGCAGTGTGGAGGCGAATCGCTTGTGGCAGGACGCATTCTGTTGCTTTTCGAAAACGCGAAATCCCTCGTTTTATCCGGCGATTGTGGGCAAAAATCTGGTGAATTGTCGCGAAATTCGTCACAATTGCTGCAGGAAATCCTGCAGGCGGTTTTCCATCAGCCTGATCTTTTCCAATGCTCTCTTACTTGCTGCTGACACATGATACGGCCGGTTTCTGACATCCCCGTGGATTCCGATGCCGGATCACGTTAGTCAGCAGCAGAAATTCTCTGTCCGGAATTGTTCAGGCCCATGTACGATCTGATCGGTGATATTCACGGCTGCGCGGATGAACTTGTTGAACTTCTGCACAAGCTGGATTACTCAGAAGAAAGTGGCGTTTTCCGTCATGCAAATCGCAGAGTGATTTTCTGTGGAGATTTTATCGATCGTGGTCCACGGATTCGGGATGTGATTCAGATCTGTCGCAGCATGTGCCAGCAGGAAGCAGCGATGGCAGTGATGGGCAACCATGAATTGAATGCGCTCACATTTCACTCCCCGAATCCCCTGATCCCGGGTGAGTTTCTTCGACGCCACACAGAGCACAACATTCGACAGCACCAGGCAACTCTGACGCAGCTGGACGAGAGGGATCTGACTGATGCCTTATCCTGGTTTCGCACTCTTCCGCCCAGCCTGGAGCTGGATGGCGTGCGTGCCGTGCATGCCTGCTGGGACCCGACAGATCTGCAGGTGCTTAACCAGGTCAGTACCGAACTGGGCTGGATGAGCGATCCTTTTCTGGTTCGTGCGGCGACACGAAACGATCCGGTCTTTCGCTCCATCGAACGCACTATGAAGGGACCGGAAATGACGTTGCCCAACGGATTGCTGGTCACTGACAAGGAAGGAACGTCAAGGCCTACTGTTCGCATTCGGTGGTTTGAAATGCCGGAGGGCAGAAGCTGCGCCGCCTACGCACTTCCATCAGAACAGTACGCAGAGTTGCATCAGTTGACCGTGCCGGACAACGTGCAGCCATGCCCCTACCCCCAGCATGCTCCTCCGGTTTTTATCGGACACTACTGGCTGCGCGACAGAAAACCGGCACCCCTGACCGATAACGTAGCCTGCCTTGATTACAGTGTTGCGAAGGATGGCCTGATGACAGCCTATCGATTTCAGGGGGAACGCACATTGTGTGCCACACGGTTCGTCACGGTTGCCAGAAAAAATCCGGCCTGATCAATAATCTTCAGACTGAGGGCTGCAGGCGACCTGATTGCAGCACTCATGAATTGCCGTCTTTCAAAGCCCATAATGCACTGCTCTGCGTGACGTATTCCTCAATTACGAAAGCCGTCGTTCATGTCCCGATTTGATGTGGCTGTCATTGGCGGAGGAATTGTCGGTCTGGCAACGGCATGGCAGCTGCATCTTCGAAAGCCTGGCTTGAAAATCGTCATCATTGAAAAGGAAGCGGAACTGGCCTTCCACCAGACCGGCAGAAACTCAGGCGTTCTGCACTCCGGGATTTACTACCGCCCCGGTTCGCTGCGAGCCAGCAATTGTCGAACCGGAAAATTGGCGCTCGAACAGTTCTGCGAACAGTATGGTGTTGCATGGAAACGCACGGGCAAAGTGATCGTGGCCACGCGTGAAGACGAGTTTTCTCAGCTGGAGATGATTCTTGATCGGGGCCGTCAGAACGGCGTGCAATGCGAAATGATCGGCCCGGATCGGCTACGGGAACTGGAACCGCACTGTGCCGGCCTGAAAGCCATTCATGTTCCTGAAGCCGGCATCGTGGATTATCCCGGCGTTTGCCAGAAGCTTGGCAAACTTCTGCAGGCCGCCGGTCACGTGATTCGCCTGAACTGCCGGGTGCTTCAGATACACCAGAAAACCGACTGCGTACAACTTCTGTGTTCTGATGAAACCGTAGAGGCGTCTCAGGTCATCAACTGCGGCGGGCTCCACAGCGACCGCCTTGCCAGACTCAGCGGACAATCCCTGCGAGAACGCATCGTTCCCTTTCGTGGCGAATACTACGAGCTGAAGCCGGAAGTTCATCACTTCTGCCGAACCCTGATTTACCCGGTTCCCGATCCTCGCTTCCCTTTTCTAGGGGTCCATTTCACCCGCATGATCCATGGTGGTGTGGAGTGTGGGCCGAATGCCGTCTTCGCATTAGCGAGGGAAGGGTACACATGGCTGACGATCAATCCGCGAGACTTGTGGGAGTCCGTGACCTATCCGGGATTTCTGCGGCTGATCGCCCGGAACTGGCGAATCGGCATCGCTGAAATTCGCAGATCGCTTTTCAAAGCCGCATTTGTCAAATCGCTGCAGCGGCTGATTCCGGAAATTCGCCAGGAACACCTGACATCCTGCCCGGCTGGTGTACGTGCACAGGCCCTGGGACTTGACGGAAAACTGCTTGATGACTTTCTAATTCAGCGTCACGATCGCGTCATTAACGTTTGCAACGCCCCCTCACCCGCTGCCACAGCATGCCTGAATATCGGACGAATGATCGCCGAACAGGTCTAGGTCGTACGGACCTTCCGCACACCATGCCTTCCTCGAGAATCCGCATTCAGCTTCTGAATTTTTCTTGTATCCGCTGAAGTAACCCAAACCAACGTCCCTTATCCAGTCCACTACAAACGCATTCCGCTGCACTCACACTCTGCATGGACTCACGGGGATTCTGCCGTCTGAATCCAGGCAAACAGGTCGCGCAACTGCTGCTGCACGGCGGATTCCGGAGACAAGCCCTGTGCAAGTGCTGCGGAATTAACCAGAGGCAACAGCATACCAAGGCACCAAAGTCGTCGCAGTGCCGGCGTCAGATTCCAAAGAAACAGAGGCCGTTCAGTCATCTATGAAACTCAATCGTCGCACCGTGACGACGGCCCCTGAGTTCACACGGTTTGAACTGATTCTTCGGACCGACAAGCCCTGAGTGTACTGCCGTACCCAGTCAAAGTGCCAATGCCCGGTCCAGGATGCTGACCGGAAAACCCTCCTGGCAGGGCGGCAACGGCAATCTACGTCAACGGATTCCATCCGCGTCAGAAGTCAGTGCCTGCAATTGAAAAACTGCTGTCAGGGAGCATCCGGTTTTTGTGAGCGAAGGTTTCGCAGGCGAGTAAACAGTGTAGAAAATCGGTCTGCCACAGACGATTCGGCCGAACCTGCGGCCTCACTGTCATTGTCCGCCGGCTCGGAAAACACAAGATTCGCTCTGGCAGCCACCTGAATGGTCGGCTTTGCCGGCGCAGCACTATGCTGCCTTTCAGAAACCTGCTGCTCGGACGACCCCGGAACTTCCGTTGCAGAAAGCATGGGACGCTCAGAAGAGCGGCTATCCTGCACAGAATTCCCAGCGACCTCCGAAGTTTTTCGCCCAGGATGAAGGGAATGCAAAAGTGATCCATCTCGCCACATCGGCAGAGTGATCTTTTCTTCCGAAGCAGAGGCCTGCGGTTCCGATTTTGTCGAACCCTCGGGCGCTTGCCCCTGAGATTCCGCCGTCGGAGATACAGCGTCCTCCTTCGTGTACCTGCGCGGAATCAATTCAACCGGCTCACGGTTGTTTGCCTGTCGAATAAAATGAAACGAACCAAACGGCACACTCGTTTCCGGCTCCGGTGCAGCAGCCGGTAAACCGCGTTCCTGTATTACCGGGACTCGATAAACGCCCTCGACAGCCGCATCTGAATGCCTGCCGAGGAGATTCAGAATTTCCTGATCCGTTACAGTCTGTACAGGGATACTGTTTTGTACCGGCAGGTTGTTCAAAATCTCGGATGGCAAAAACAGTTCCGGATCAGGCAGCGATCCGGAGTACTCCGTGTTCATCAGCGAAAAATCGCCGCTAAATCCTTCACGCCCCAACGCAATCCAGGTGTAACGATCCGGAACCGGAACGCTCGTAGAGTAGTCAACCGGGTCAATCTGTAACTCTGATGAGGTGTTCGTCAGGTGCTGTTCGCTCGGAGGAAGAGAATCTGCAAGTTCAGCGATCGCCGGCATCAAGGCATCCGGTGTGGCTACAACGGGATTCATATACTCAGGGAAGATCGCTTCGATTCCAATGGCGAACCCTTCAGGGCCATTTTCTGATGTGTCCTCAACGTATTCAACGCTCTCAGAAAACTCAGCGTCGTGGTCTGGCAGGTTCCCATGAAACTCCAGCGTGGATTCAGTTAAGTCAAATGATTCCGTCGCGGGAAATTCACTGCCTGCCGCAAACGCAGATTCCGGAAGAGGCGGTGGCCCCGGAATAGTTTCCCATGGAAGCATCGAAAAATTGTTTTGCAGGGGCGATAGGGGCGGGGGCGCTAACTGTGTGCCACCGATCTCCAGCACCCCGGCCGACAGCATCTGACCTGATGTCGGGTAATCGCTGACCGAAGAATGTTCAAACCCCGTCTGCGATTCCCCAAACGCCCCCTCGGATGACGTCTTCCATGTCTGCTCATCCGAAAAGCTTTCCAGTACGGATGTATTCCAGTGGCAGGACAAGTGTTTCATGCGATTCAGCGCGGCTCTCACGCAGTCTTCCTCCACTGGCCGTATGCCCTCTTCCGCTGCAATTGCCAGCGATTCGTCGGTCAGCAGACAAAGGGATTTCGGAAGCCCCTCGCAGGCGTAGACAATAAACTCCAGCGCCTTTTCTGAGAAGGTCTTGGAAATTGCCGGTCCCGCTGACTCAATCTGTCGCTTCAGAAACTCGAACGATTCCTGCGTTGTCAGGGGCTGAAGAAACTCGTGACACCGTATTCGATGGGAAAAGTTTTCGTATTCCGGACGTGACAGGTCCACTTCAAACGTGACCGGAGCAGAAACCAGAATGCGCAGAAGAGTCCGGCCATTCCAGTCTTCCTCACTCAACGCACGCAACTCATTTAAAACACTGATCGGAACCAGATGCACGTCATCAATCAGCAGCAGCACCGGTCCCCAGAAGTCCATACTACGCCGCAGATGTTCAGCCACGCCCCAGCGACTGATGTCCGCCGAAACACTCTCCACCGCCAAGCCTGCCCCTGCATGGCTGACAGCACAGTGCATCAGCAACTGATGCAGCAGTGTTGCTGATCCAAGCCCGGAGCCGGAAACAAAGACCGTGCGTCCCTCATGCTCCATCGACGTCTTCAGATAACGCAAAAGCCCGGATCGACCAGCCCCATGAAGCGCAGTGACCATCCCAATCCCAAGGCTGGATCGAAGACAACGGGTCAGACGCGGCAGCAAACCCCGAATGGATTCAGACCGATAAAAGAGCTTTGCCAGGTCCACGCTCTGAAACGGCTGGCGATGAAATCCAAAATGTGTCTCGTACATACTGATTCCATTCAGTGCGGCTGCCAGCCCGGATAAATGCCCCGGAGCAAGCCTGGTGCCTCGCCTCTTTCATCGAACCACCGCCAACGGATTCTTGAGCACAACCGATTCTTCCCGGTTATCTCTCCCGTTTTGCCACACGGAGAATCGTTCCTGAAACACGTTTCCCATTCAGGAGCATAGCTTCGCACCGCCTCCGGCAATTTCTGCTTCTGCTCACTGATCCTTCTGCAACAACTGATCTGCGGGAATTGCCAGAGTTGACTCACGCGATCGACGGGCGATATTGATCCCGACCCAGTGCCCACGGCTGTTCAGCAGCATTCCGCCACACTCCAACGGCTGAAGCGGAATGTCATGCTGACACACTCCGCGAAACCCCGTCCGTCGAAAACTCACCGCTCCCGCCCGGCCGTCCAGATACTCTCGCTTCTCAAATCGCTCCGCTGGATCGTGCCCCAATTGAAGTGCAGATACCAGACGACGCTCATTACGGCGAATGTCAAAACTCAGGAAATCTCCCGGCTGCCTGCCCCCCAGCAGCCTGGCCAACCCTCCCAGATCCCGCACCTCATGGCCATCCAACCCCAGCAGCACATCGCCCGCCTCAATCACTGCTGCCGCCGCGGGTCCATTCGGGCTGACTTCGCGGAATCTCAGAAATCCAGACATCGGATCCACTTCCAGAATCGCCCCCAGTTTCGCCGGCACCGCAGGCTCGTCGTAGCCTACACGCCCCAGAACACCCGGCACACTGATCCT
>CAIQIE010000368.1 GCA_903871805.1 uncultured Planctomycetaceae bacterium
CCTTCCACAGGAGTCAGACCGGTGGTTCTCTGCAGGTAGCCGGCAAACAAATGCGTCGGACCGACAGCAAGCCCAATCAATGCGGCACATACCGCCAGAATACGAAGAGGCCATGCCATGATCGGGGTTGCTTCGTGAGGATGATGACCTGCTTCCTCTGGAAACTTCTCCGGACCACAAAACGTCATAAAATAGGCTCGGAATGTATAAAACGCCGTCAAAAATGCCGTGACCGAAGCGATCACCAGCACGATTCCGAAAAACAACCCGTACTGGCTTGTCCTGGCTGCCGCAATCAATACCGCAAGGATTTCGTCTTTGCTCCAGAAACCCGCCAGCAAAGGAACACCCGCAAGTGCAGCGGCACCAACAAGGAACGTCCAGTGCGTAATCGGCAGAGCCCGCTTCAAACCGCTGAAGCGACGCATGTCGATCACGTCACCCATGGCATGCATGACGCTGCCCGCAGCTAGAAACAACAACGCCTTGAAGAAGGCGTGTGTAAACAGATGAAACATGCCCGCGGTAACTGCAGGAGTGACCAGCTCGGCACCCGCTGCACCACAGCCCAGCGCCATAAACATGAAACCCAGCTGACTTACGGTTGAGTAAGCAAGAACCCGCTTCAGGTCAGTCTGCGTCAACGCAATCAAAGCCGCCAGTGCCGCAGTGATCGCGCCCGTACCGGATACCGTCAGCTGTGCCAGTGGGGCGTGCACAAACAACGGTGTACAGCGAGCCACAAGGTAAATGCCTGCTGTGACCATCGTTGCGGCGTGAATCAGGGCGCTCACAGGAGTTGGCCCTTCCATCGCGTCCGGAAGCCAGACCTGCAAGGGGAACTGAGCAGACTTGCCCATCGCACCAAGGAACAGACAGAAACAAATCAGCGTGATCAGGTTGGGTGATTGCGTATGAACATCCAGAATCGTCTTCGGATTATTCAGAACGTCAGCGAAGCTCACGGAACCAAACGATGTCCAGATCAGGAAAATCGCCATGATCAACCCAAAGTCACCAATGCGGTTGACGACGAAGGCTTTCTTTGATGCCGCAGCCGCAGACGGCTTGTGGAACCAGAAACCAATCAGCAGGTAACTGCACAATCCCACCATTTCCCAGAACACAAACAACAGCACAAAACTGTTGGCCATGACCAGCATACACATCGAAAATACAAACATCGATACCGCAGCGAAAAACCTCGGGTATCCCGCGTCATGATGCATGTAGCCTGAACCGAACATCGCGACCAGCAGACTGACACCCGTGACCATCGAAAGCATAATCGCCGCAATCGAATCCACTCGAAGCTCAAATGGAACTTCCAGCGTTCCCACATGCAGCCATTCAAAACCAAAGGCCACAATTTCCGGCCCAACCTTCGCAGCCGAAGATTGCTTTTGCTGTATTGCATCAATGGCGGCTGCGAGCCTCACTGCTTCCGGGGAGGTCTCTCCGGTGTCCACGGCGTCCGATCTGGTTGCGCCTGCAGAGTCACCTGGGGGCGCGGATTCTGCATTAGCTGCGCTCTGCCAGACCGCAGGTTTGTTTGCCTGTGCATCCACCGAAGGAAGAGAATACAGCAGCACCAGTGAGCTCAGGAAGGAAACAGCCAGAGCCGACCAGCACGGAATGTGGCTTCTGTACTTCAGAAGCTTTGGACCAAGTAATGCCGTTACAATGGCGGATGCCAGTGGGGCTACCGGAATCAGCCAAAGAAGGGGATAAAGAAATTCTTCAGACATATTCGCCAGCTTCCAGCCTTAAAGACCGGGCTTCAGAGTAAGGATCAGTGCCAGTTTCGGAGGTAACGCCAACGTTTCCGGATTGTGGTGGTTCGAAGTTGTGAATACTCCGGGCGACGCAGACTTGATTCTCGTCATCCAGACTATCTCACAAGGACAAAGTCAGGATCTTCCTGCGCTTCCCATCGGAGCCACACCAGCTGGAGTTAGTTTTGGAATACCATCGTATGCAGATTTCGCTATTTCCGCCGGTAAGGACTCGCCCTGGTCCGGCGGTGCAACATCAGATTCCCGCAGTTCAGACCAGAGCCGAATATCCAGTGAATGTGACTTACGGTAAAGCGACAGCACCAGCGACAAAGCCAGTCCCGCTTCACAGGCCGCCACAGTCAGCACAAATATAGTAAATGCCTGGCCCTCATTGTTCTGGTGGATCTTTCCGAACGTGACGAGTGTCAGAGATACCCCGTGCAGCATCAGCTCCGCGGACAACACCAGAAGAATCAGGTTTCGTCGTGTGATAAAGCCAATGCCGCCAAGGATGAATAGCCCGGCTGCTACAAGCAGTACGCGAATTTCATCAGGTGTGATCGGTGTTGGTGTCATTAGAGAGCCCCCTCTTCACGCCGAGGTGCAATTGCAATGGCGCCAATACTGGCAACCAACAGCAGAGTTCCTGCAAGTTCCACCGCGAACAGATAGTCGCCGAACAGAGAACGCCCAAGGCCCTTCAAGCTGCCTACGGGTGTCTTGTAATCCGCGCGACTTAGATAATTTGGAATCGCATCCGGTTCCGGAGGGTTCACTGGCTTGTTTGGGTCCAGTGTCATCATCGTTCCGGCCTGTTGTTCCTGAACCACAGGTGCCTGAATTTCAACCCGGACAAATTGTGGCGGGGCCGACTGCAATGTCATCGATAATGCGCCCAGAAGCACAAAGGCCGCCACTGTTGCCGGTATCGCCTGCTGCGATCTCTGGTCATACCCGGCCGCTCCACTTTGCTGTGCCAGCATAATGACAAACAGAAAAGTCACGATCACTGCTCCGGCGTACACGATAATAGTGGCCGCAGCAAGAAAAGGCGCACTCTGCACCATAAACAGCCCGCAGGTACTCAGTGTGGACAACGCAAACCAAAGCGCACCGTACACCGGATTTCTGGATGTGATCATCAGCACGCCACATCCGAGAGCACCAGCTGCAAAGACCCAAAACATGACTTCGCTGGCAAGGTCGGAGGTGCTTTTGCCAAAACTTCCGCAGAACAGCAAAAGACCTGCTGCAGCGATCGAGATTCCAATCCGCTGTGATCGGATCTGGCCTGGCCTGCGCGAGGGCATTAACCACAAAATCCCAAAGGCCCAGATTACAAGACCCAGCAACGTGGCGGGGTGTTGTTGCATCCAAACGTTCATCTCTGACCCTCCACTCCGGTCGTCCTGATCACGCCCGCGGTCTCGGATTTAGCCGAGCGATCTGACTGCGGAACCACAGTGGCCGGACCAAGGGCCGGCAGTTGCTGAAATTCCGCCGCCGGGCCCAAAATGCCCCGGCGCGTTCGCACCGGATCTCTTGGGTCGTTTTTCGTGCGGTCATAGACCCCCAGAAGTTTTTCCCGGTCGTACAACAGGTCAGCCCGGGATTCGCCGGTCAGGTCATAAATATGAGTTAACTCGATGGCATCCACCGGACAGGCTTCTTCGCACATGCCGCAGTAAATACATCGCAGTTCGTCCAGGACGAACGACTTCGGAAACTTATCCCGATCCGGCCATTCAGGCGGTGCCGCCTGTGCTTCGATCGTAATGCAGTTCGCGGGGCATGCGGTTGCACACATCATGCAGGCCACACACTTCACCCGATCCTTCTCGTCCCGGTTCAGACGATGGACTCCACGGTAGTGCAGTGGAAGTTCAGGTTTGACTTCAGGGTATTGCTGAGTCACAGGTTTGCGGTCCACCACGTGTTTCAACGTGGTTTTCAGCCCCTGCATGATCGCGGGAACGAATGTCGATTCCCAGAAGCCGATCTCCGGCTCCTCCACCCATCGCACATTCTTCTTTTTCGGCGTTTGTGACATGTTTTCAAACCTCTGGATATTCTCAGGAAACCCTATCGCTTCCCGTACAATTCCGTCTTTGTTCTTTTTCCCGCGGATCCATGGATCCGCTCAGTGTACTCAGTGGGCTGACGAGTGACTTGTGGAGTGACTGTCGTGAGCCACGACGGCCTTTTTACGAACATAACCGGGTTTTGCACGTCGCTCCGTGTCTCGCAATGAGGCACTGATCATGCCCCATGCAGCAAACAACATCAGAGACCCCGGCAGCAGCCACCAGCGGCTGGCACCAAAGTGCGCACAAAACATGACCATCAGCAGGTTAGCCAGAGAAAGTGGAATCATGACACGCCATGCCAGTTCCATCAGCTGGTCAAAGCGAAATCGCGGAATTGTCCAGCGAAGCATGATCATGACACAGATAAAGAAAAAGGCCTTGCTGATTAAAACCAGCAATTTCACCAGCCACGCGCCCATGTAGACGCTGTCCGCTTCTGCAATTCCCGGGAAATGCCAGCCACCGAGAAACAGAATCGATGTCAGAAAGCTGATAGTGATCATGTGCGTGTACTCACCAAGGAAGAACAGTGCCCACTTCAAAGCACTGTACTCAGTGTGCCATCCCCCGACCAATTCCTGTTCACACTCTGCAAGGTCAAATGGCAGTCGATTCGCCTCAGCAAGGGACGCCGTAAAGAACATCAGCGCGGCCAGCGGCTGGAACCAAATGTTCCAAGCCAGGATTCCGCCGTCCACCTGCTGCTTCATTATCTGCTCAAGATTCAGCGTGCCGGAGAGCAATGCGATTCCCAACACCGACATTCCCAGCGGAATTTCATAGCTGACAACCTGAGCACTTGCTCGCAGTGCGCCAAGTGCACTGTACTTGTTGTTTGAAGCCCAGCCACCAAGAACGACGCCGTAAACCGCAAGGCTGCCGACAGCAAAAATAAACACAATGCCCATGTCAATGTTCGGGGCAATGATGAAGCGAATAATGGAAGGAACCGATGCATCGCCGACCGGCCCAAATGGCACCACGGCAAACGCCAGCAGGGCGGTGAATACCGAGATCCCCGGTGCAATTAAGAACAGAACTCGGTCAACATGGCTGGGAATGACTTCTTCCTTCAGCAACAGCTTCAGGCCATCCGCCAAAGGTTGAAAAAGTCCCATTGGCCCAACACGATTAGGCCCGACACGGTCCTGCATCCATGCCGACAGCTTTCGCTCCAGCAGGATCAGATAGTTGCACACGCCCGGGATTGCTCCCACAACTACGGCGATTGTGATCAGTGTGATCAGAAGTTCCGGCATGGCTTATATGTCAGCGAGTAAAGGACTCGAAAATCAAACAGTCAACGCAATCCTGCATAGTACCCTAACACAAGATCTTAACACGTCAGTCGTCAGTGTGCGGCTGCTGCCTGGGCAACATTCAGCAGAACACCGTCAGCCTTGAGCGCCGGATCCGATAGTCCCGCAAGTGCAGGAATACCAGAAGCGATTTCGGATCTGACGACATCCACCTGGACCAAACCACTGCGCTCCGTCAGTTCCCAGAGTATTCGGGAATCAGGGCGAGTCCCGTCAGGGCCTCGGACTGATCGACGAATCAACTGAGCAAGGCCCTTGTGATTCACGACAACTCCCTCACGCTCCACAAATGTGCCAGATGGCAACACATGAGTTGCATGCTTCAGCACCGGGGATGCAAGGAAGTCCTGAACAATCACCGTTTCTACTTTGCTGAACGCTTCTGCCTGGATCTCTGAGATCCAGCTCTCCGGATCCCCACCAGCCAGATAGACCGCTCCGAACTGTCCATTGGATGACAGCCGCAGCAATTCCTCAAACGGCATGACGTCACCGGTGAAGTGCGACAAAACCGCCTGGACTCCCGCACGATTCGGACACTTCTCGGCTCGAATCGTGAACTTTACTGGCTCAACCACATTGCCCTTAACGTCTTTCGGGAAGTGCTCGTCTTTCCCGGCAATACGCACCGGTCCCATCGCCAGCACAGCGTTTGGCGACAGCGACTTGAGGAAACTCGCCAGGATCCATGCTTCTTCCACGGTCATCCACGGCGAAAGCACCGCAGCAATCTTTGTCTTACCCGCTAAAGCCGTCTTTCGCAGAGCCGCTCGGGCGGAACTCAGGACCTGGTCCCAGTCTCGCGATGTGACCTGGCCGTTGGTTCGGATTTCCGGTGAACTGAGACGCTGATCGGAGTGGGTGTACTTCCAGCCGAAGCGGCCTTCGTCACACATAAAGTGCCCCTGAGCTTTTTCGTTGGTTCGGGGCTTAAGTCGATAGACGCGCTCGTCGTTCTGGTCGACAGTCACGCTGCACCCTGTACTGCAGCCAGTGCAGACGGAATTGGTGCTCTTGAGCCACCAGACTCGCTGCTGATACAGGAAGTCCTTGCTGCAAAGAGCCCCTACGGGACAAAGATCCACAACGTTGCCGGCCAGCGGGTTGTTGACCGGAAAGCCCGGGAAAATATCGATTTCCTCATGACTGCCACGACTGACGACCTGAAGCTCTGACGAACCAGAGACCTCACGAGTAAACCGCACGCATCGCGTGCACATGATGCAGCGGTCCGTGAACAGCGTAATCTGGTCGCCAATGTAGGTCTTGTCCGGCTTGATGTTCTTGGGTTCGTTCAGCCGGCTGTAGCCACGTCCGTAGTTAAAACTGTAATCCTGCAGGTAACATTCGCCGGCCTGGTCACAGGTTGGACAGTCCAGTGGGTGGTTGAGCAGCAGATATTCCAGAGTTGCCTTGCGAGCCTCTTTGACTTTTGGGCTGTCCGAGATGATCACGGTGCCGTCTTTTGCCGGAGTCTGACAGCCTGGAACCAATTTAGGCTGCATGGCCACCGTGCCGTCTGGCTTTTTGTCGCCCACTTCGACCAGACACATGCGGCAACTGGCGACAACCGACAACGCCGGATGCCAGCAATACGCGGGAATCTCAACGCCGACCTTCGCGGCGGCCTGAATGCAGTTCAGCCGCTCGCTCGCGCCGATCTCAACGTCTTTACCGTTCACTGTTACTGTTGGCATGCTGCTACCTGATCGCTGAACTCAGATTCTGAGAATTCTGTCTGCTGGTTCCGAACCGCCCTCAGATGAATTTTCTGAAAGGCCGTTGCTGGCTCCGTCAATTACCCTGATGTTCTTTGAGTGACGCCTTTCGGTGTCAATCGTCCTCAGCCGAAATCAATGCACCGCCATCAGCTTCTGGGCTGATGTCACTGTCGTCCGCTGACCTCGGATATAATCCTCAAACTCGCCCCGAAACTTGCTGATTGCATTCTTCACTGGCCAGGCGGCTCCGTCCGAAAGTCCGCAAATCGTAGTTCCAGGCATAATCCCCATCGATCCAGCCACTTCCATCAGCAGATCGAGGTCTTCCAGTCGACTGCTACCGGATCGGATTCGTTCCAGTATCTTGGTCATCCACGCAGTACCCTCACGGCAGGGAGTGCACTGTCCGCAGGATTCATGGGACATAAAACGGCAGCAGTTGTACAGCACGTCCACCATGCTGGTGTGGTCATCAATCACCACGACAGCCGCTGTTCCTAACCCCAGACAACCCACTTTTCCGGGACCGGCAAAGTCGAGTTTGGTGTCCAGCTCTTTGTCAGAAAGAAACCCCATGCTGATACCGCCCGGGACGACTGCTTTGGCCTTGCGACCCTTCCAGACGCCTCCGGCATGCTCTTCAATCAACTCCCTGGCTGTGACTCCCAGTGGCAGCTCAACACAGCAGGGCTTATTAACGTGACCACTAACACAGTACAGTTTGGGGCCGTAGCTACCCGGGTCACGAGGATTACCAGGATCCGGCTGAACGCCAATCGATTTGAACCACTCAATTCCGCGGTAAAGAATCTGAGTCACACAGCAGAGCGTTTCCACGTTGTTGACAATCGTGGGTTTGCGAAACAAGCCTTCAATCGCCGGAAATGGTGGCTTGATTCGCGGCCAGGCACGCTTGCCTTCCAGACTCTCAATCAACCCGGTTTCTTCTCCGCAAATGTAAGCTCCCGCTCCGCGATGAAGCACGATATCAAGGTTAAATCCGGTACCTTTGATGTTCTGCCCAAGAATTCCGGCTGCGTAGCATTCTTTAATCGCGGCGTCCAGAACTCGGTAACTGGTCCCGTATTCGTAACGCAGATACAGATAAGCTTTGTTGGATCGGATCGAGTGGCAGGCGAGAATAATCCCCTCAATCAACTGATGTGGGTCTTTTTCCATCAGGTAACGATTATTGAACGTCCCGGGCTCGCTTTCATCGGCGTTGATGGCGAGGTAAATCGGACCGGGATGATCCTTGGGGAGAAAAGTCCACTTCAGTCCCGTCGGAAATCCAGCACCCCCACGGCCACGCAATCCAGAATCCTTGACGATGCTGGTGACGTCCGCCGGAGCCATGCTCAGGAATTCTTTCAGACGTGAGTACCCGCCGTCTGTCTGATAGGATTTCAGCGACGCACTGTCTGATTTGTGAATCCGGGCCAACAGTACTGGTTCAAACTTTGCCACAACTGACCTCTGAGTCATTCTTTATGAGACTGCAACGAAAGTTCAACTGACCTGATTCAGGATGTCCGGTCTTCCAACTTCGGGACCATCAGAGCTTATCAATCAGGGCCGCTGCCGATTCCGGCGTGATATCCATGTGACAAACGTCGTCTACAAGAATGCAGGGCGCCCCTTCACAGGCCCCCAGACACTCGGCAAATTCCACTGTGATCTTCCCATCCGGAGAGGTCTGTCCCGGATGGACCCCGTATTTGTGACAGACTTTCTCCAGCAGCTCTTCACCACCACGAAGCATGCACGAAATACTGCGGCAGAACCAGACACGATGTTTCCCCAGAGGATGATGCTCATCCTTGAAGAAATTGTAAAACGTCATCGTGTCGTGAACTTCCGATGGGTGCAGTTCCAGCAATTCAGCAATCTCTACGATTGCTTCACGCGAAACAGCACGCAGCGTATCGTGCACCAGGTGCAGTGCCGGCAGTGTGACAGCACGCTTGTTCGGATACTTCGGGAACTCTGCCCGGATCTTCTCGCGAAGTTCTTCGCTCAGAACGCTCATTGTCAGTCAGCCATCAGGAAAGAGTCAGAAAAATCAACGGTCGAGTTCCGCGGCGATAATATTGATACTTCCAAGAACGGCAACCACGTCGCTGAGCTGATGGTTGCGGATCAAATGAGGAAACATCGAGAAATGTACGAGGGACGGAGGTCGCGTCCGAGCACGATAGGCACGCGTTTCTGCGTTACCCACAATGAAAAAGCCCAGTTCGCCGTTGGGTGATTCTGTCGCCGCATAGATCTGCTCACGTGGCACTTCGTACCCGCGATTGGGCATAATCACTTCGAAGTGCTGAATCAGCCCCTCAATGCTGCGGTACACGGCAGGCTTCGCTGGCAGAACCATGTCAGATTCCACTCCGATATTCACCGGACCTCCAGGAATATTCTCTGCGGCCTGCTCGATAATTTTCAGGCTTTCAAGAAGTTCCTGCATGCGAACAAGATAACGCGAGTAGCAGTCGCCACCCTTGGAGCAGATCACGTCAAAGTCCAGATCCGCATAAGCCAGATAAGGTTCGTCTCGTCGCAGGTCCCGCTCAATTCCGCTGGCACGGGCTACCGGACCTACGGCACTCAAGTTAATGGCGTCTTCATGGCTAAGAAATCCGATCCCTTTTGTCCGGTCCACAAAGATGCGATTTTTCGTCAGCAGTCGGTCCACTTCCTCATAGACCTTCGGAAACTCACGAATAAACTTCCGGACTCGGTTGATCCAGTCCATATTGACATCAAATAACACACCACCCACTCGCGTGTAACTGGTGTGA
>CAIQIE010000369.1 GCA_903871805.1 uncultured Planctomycetaceae bacterium
CATTGACTTTAAGTATGGCGGTAAGAAGTACGAGCGAATGATCGCTGAAGGTACGGCCGTCCAACTTGCTACCTATGCCTACAGCCGGTCAATCACAACGGGGCGGTTCCCGGCAGTTGCCTATCTGGTTCTGGCCAATGGCCTGCTCTTCACACCATCAGGCGGACCGATCAACGGTGATGGCGGCCGAACGATTATCGACGGACCGGAAATTCGCGCCGTGTGGGAACAATTCCGGGCAGCGATCACAGGCGCGGAAGAGTGGCTGACGACAAATGGCCAGATTCCGGCTCGACCGCTCCAGGAGTCAGACGATTGGCCGGCGGGCGCCACGATCGTTCTCCAAACTGACCTCAAGGCGAACGACGTCCAGTCTGTTTGCAAATATTGCGACTACCAACATCTTTGCGGGCTGAAGCAACTCACATGACAAACGTACTCGAAGTCGTCCGCGCAGGTGCCGGCTCCGGCAAAACTACGGATCTTTGTGAGACCGTCGCGAAAGCAGTCGCAAGTGGTCTGGACCCGGCACGAATTCTGGCGACCACGTTTACCAGGAAGGCGGCTGCCGAGTTGAAGGGGCGGGTGCAGGCGAAGCTGCTGGAAGTCAGCGGCCATGCACATGCCGATCGCCTCGAGTTGGCCGCGATCGGGACTGTACACAGCGTCGCTCATCATTTGCTGCGTCGATATGCAATTGAACTCGGATTGTCGCCTCGATTGGAAGTGTTCGAACAGGGTACGGAGAAGGTTCTCAGCAATCTCCTCGCAACGATTCCCGTTGCGCGATGGGACGCGTTGTCTCAACGTGCAGATCGCCTTGGCGTGACGAATCTTCCGGTCGAGATTCTGTCCCTACTTGCATCAAAACGTGGCAACCGGATCGAGAATTCAGTCTTCGTTACGCAGTTGGCGGCAAGTGCCGATCGCGTCTGTGAGTTGCTCGCCCCGGGTGGCCCGGCGGCAGAAGCATTGCCTGTGACTCATCTGCATGCACTTGCTGAAGACGCTTTGGCACAGATCGAAGCGTTGGCAAGCGACACCACCAATGACACAACAAAAGCAAAACGCACGCTTCGACGGATTATGTCAGCAAACGGAGCGTTCTGGGCATCGTATATCGACGCTATGGCGATCAAGGCAGGTAAAAGGTCCGGCGCGGATAAGTTATTGGACCCGTTGCGTCTGCACGCAGCGGATGTACGGAGAAATCCACGGCTACACGAGAATGTGAAGGAGTTCGCTCAGCTGCTTGCAGAAGAGACACTTGCTCTTGAGGCGGAGTACGACGCCTACAAAGCAGAGCGAGGTCTGGTGGACTTTACCGATCTGGAAACGCTCCTGCTGACACTACTTGAGGACGAGTCGCTGAAATCAAGATTGTCGATGGATTACGACCTGGTTCTCGTGGATGAATTTCAGGACACAAATCCACTTCAACTGGCGATCTTTCAACGTCTGCGAACCATTGCCCCCAGAAATCGGTGGGTCGGTGACGCGCGTCAGGCCATCTACGGATTCAGGGATACTGATCCGCGTTTGGTTTCGGAGGTGTGGGATCGAGTGCCCGAAGAGTTTCGGTCCACACTGCCGAACAATCATCGAAGCCAGAAAGGTCTGGTACAGCTTGTCGGTGAATTATTTGCACCGCACTTCGACGAAGATCCCCGCCAGCAACCGCAGAAACCTCGTGCGGCAAAAGGAGTTGAACGGTGGCTCTTCAGTTCCACGAATAACCAGCATGACGCGTTGTCCCTCGGGTGTGGCCTCGCTCAGTTGCACAAGGAGGGGATCCGCTTCGGAGACATCGCAGTTTTGGAGCGTGGCAACGCCCAGTTAAATGCACTGGCCAATGCGTTGGATGAACTCGGCATTCCGTACCTGATTGAGAGTCCGGGGCTATTCTCAACGAGGGAAGGCGAACTATTGCTTGCCGGGCTTCGATTAGTCGCCAATCGGAATGATTCACTGGCAGCAGCAACAATTCTCCATCTTTCCACCGATCCGAACGAAACGACGCCACAAT
Organism: uncultured Planctomycetaceae bacterium; assembly: GCA_903871805.1. Lineage (GTDB taxonomy): Bacteria > Planctomycetota > Planctomycetia > Planctomycetales > Planctomycetaceae > SXXK01. The sequence goes on from CAIQIE010000369.1 coordinate 2,027, forward strand.
GGCTCTCGGATCGATTGCAGTCCCTGTCCGACTCACAGATCGATCCGGACACCGGTAAGCCGAGATTTCGATTGCCGTGGGCAGAGCATGAACTACTGCTTCCACTTGAAGCGATTGACTTCCGTTGTCTCGCACCCTCACTCGTGGTCCAGCAGGTGATCGAGTCACTGAATTTGCCCACGCGAGTACATGCCTGGGGAGACTCAATCCGGCGATGTGCGAACCTTGACTCAGCGATTCGCCATGCGGGCGACTACGAGGACGCAGCCATTTCCGGAAGCGGCAGCGCAACGCTTGCCGGGCTGATTCTCTACTTTGAACAACTCGCCGCCGACAATACTGACCTGAGGTATACGTCGCAAGGACACGATGCGGTAACTTTGCTGACCTATCATGCAGCGAAAGGTCTTGAATGGCCAGTTGTCGTTCTGAGCGGACTGAATTCCGACCGTGATCCCAATATGTGGAAACCGGTCGTACGCAGCCCCTCGTTCGAAGACGATCCGCTGTTGAATCGAGAAATTCGGCACTGGATCTGGCCCTTTGGAATGTCCGACGGCCCGTTTCCAAAAATCAAGAGCGGCAGCGGTCTTGAACTTGATGCCCTGACATCACCCGAAGGTCAGGAGCAGGTAGTTCGTGAGAGGGAAGAAAACCTGCGATTGCTCTACGTGGGCTTTACGCGCGCCAGGAATAAACTCGTTCTCGCCCATCGAACCGGAAAGTGCCAGTGGCTTGATACGCTGAGCAATGCGGATAGCTTGCTGCCGCCGGATCTGGATCCTGGCGAACACCCGATCGATGGCATCGACACGACGCTGGTAATTCGACA
>CAIQIE010000370.1 GCA_903871805.1 uncultured Planctomycetaceae bacterium
ATTTTGCACCCTGAAGGGGTGACAGCCCACCCCGCGCCTGATCATCGGCCGAGGAATTGCCTTGGGCGGACTCATCGCTGCGGATTCGAATTCGGCTGTGCGTGGGGCCCGTTTCCGGGGGTGGCGATGCGCTGACCCCCGGCTATTTTCTGGCACCTCGATTCGGGGTGCGTGGCGATATAACGTCGGTGCGTCCAGGTGCCATTCGTACGTCTAGGTGCCATGCACCCCTAGTAAATCCAAGTGCCATGCACCCATGGGTTTCGTCGCCGGGCTACGATGAATATCGCCTTGGGCGAAAAAATTACGGACAAACCAGTTTGTCACCCAACACAACGAACTGCCCTTTGGCCAACGGCCATACTCACCATAGCCAAGGGCAACGCCCATGGAATACGAACCCCACAGCACTCATTTGGCCAACGGCCATAGTCAAATTGCAGGCGAGGTGCACGATTATGCCGCAATCCTTGTCACAACTGGACGCGCATTGGATTTTCAGCACCAGGGATCGTTTTCCTTTCCCGAAGGATCATATACGCGAACGTGTTCACAGCGAACTTCGCGACATCGCTGTGCAGCAAATCGTCGAGTTACAGACGACGCTGAAACGCCTTGATGCGATCACTGGTAAGCAAGCTGACCGGGAAGTTATCGGCGACATCCGGAGCAATCTGAAGAACCATATCGAGCTGTTTTCGAAGTGGTTTGGAACCTCGCCGATCGAAGACTAATTTGCGTGACATGCGGAAATAGGGGGTACCCAACAAGCGAGTTGCCTGAACTCGTTTTTCCGCGTTTTTCCCTAACTTGGTCACCAACGGCTCAGAGTGACATCGTACCATCTCTCTGTCAGATGCGCTCGGAGAACACCCAAGGGGGACACAGCATGTGCAAGCGAAAGTGCAATCTGCCCATGATCAACTGCACTCGTCCCTCTTCCAAAATGCGACTTCCCCGAAACATCACGACGAAAGCAACACAATCCACAAAAAAAACGGCGATCGGCATAACACTAACACCAACCGATTGCTGACAGAAACTGTGCTCCCGTCCCGCCCACGTTGGAAAGAGAAGAACGAGAGCAGGCCATTATTGAATTGCTGGAGTTGCTTCGTGACTCTGGCCTCAGTTATGGGGCCGTGGCTGAGCTCCTCAACAGGAAATCAGTCCCCACGAAAAAGAACGGTGCCAGGTGGCAGGGAACGACAGTTCGCAACATCCTGATGGCGAAGAACCGCAGCTGACCGATGAGCAGAGATCAGCCATCGATCGGATCAGTGAGCTTCTCGACGATTTTCCGCCGAGCAGAAGGCGAGCTTTCAAGAGACATCTACGGGGGCTGACTCATGGCGAAGAAGGCCGCAAAGAAGGCAACAACGAGAACCACGAAGGCGGCAGCGAGCCAACGCCCGGCCAATGGCGCAACGCCGCCAGCAACAAGTCCATCGATGAGAGAAACCATCATCCAGGCGATTGAGGACAGCGGCAAGTCTGTCCGATCAGTCGCCTTGAATGCTGGCATCAGTCAGCCGCAACTGTCCCGCTTCGTGAAGGGCGAGCGTGATTTGCTGCTGGATGCTGCAGCTAAAGTCGCGAAGTCTCTGGGGCTGGGACTTCGGAAGATCGGCGACTGAGAATGCGTGGCGAGCGCCTGTCGAGGGTGCAGGAAGGTTACGCACTTTCAGTGAAGAGCGTGACTGTGGTGCTCACTTACCAACCATCCCGCAGAAGCATGGCCGCAGTCCTTTGAGCAGCCTGCTGGGAACTCTGTTCCTACCGACCAACGAGGAAGGAGGAGGCCGATTTGGCAAATCCCCAATAAACAGCACTGCCTGCATCCTCCCAGCTTCACACAGCGAGGGGGCAGGATGCCGATTTCGCGTTTTGGCCCCAATGTGAATCGTCGAAAACAGGGGGATTTATGCGTCTCACCGGACAGCCCATGTTTCCGACTGAAAGTCCTGGCAAGCCGTCCTGTGGTTACAGACCTGTCCATACAACCCACTCGCCGGCATAATCTGTACGCTTGTTCATGTCATAAAGTGCGAAATTGTACCCCAAAAATGTGAGTATTCAGCAGGCACCAGATATGGCATGCCCTGAGGCTCGTTATCATCATCCGCGGCGGGCATTGGGTCGCCACTAGTCCTGATTGTTCCCGGGCCCTTGTTCTTCTGAAGCTGCATACCACTCAATGTCACAAACCAACCTGTCTTCCTTCATCTGGTCCGTCGCAGACCTCCTGCGAGGCGATTACAAG
>CAIQIE010000371.1 GCA_903871805.1 uncultured Planctomycetaceae bacterium
ATGAACTCATATCTCAGTTCTTTTCGTTCGCAAAGAACGCCGCCGCTTTTTTTAAAATCTCTCGCTCCATCAACAAGCGACGGTTCTCGTCACGAAGACGACGATTCTCTGCCTCCAGATCACTCTGAACCGACAAAGACTCTGACTTCTTACCGTACTTCTCTCGCCACTTCCGAAGCAGGTTCGAATTCACGCCCAGTCGACGACCAACCTCCGCTGTCGTCAAACCCTCCATCTCAATCATACGCACCGCCTCACGACGGAATTCCTCCGCGTAACTCTTATAAACCTTACCCGTGTTACCAACCGGCTTCTTCGTCATCCCTTGCGCTCCTTGTGCTCTCTATTCTAACACACTTTTCGAGCGCCCGCTTTTTTTGGGGAAGTCCACTGGTTTAGTTTGTCCAGGTTTTTCGCTACATTGGACATGCGAAAATGGCGTGTGTGGCAATTCCTACGGGATACCGTCAGTTTGTCTCGGTTTTCCGGGAACCTGCTGACCGCTGCCAGGCCGTCGGTTTGGATAGGTTCGCATCCCGGTCCGTTCTGAGATTACCTCTGCATACATCTGGTGTTTTGTGGCTGAAACGCATTCAACTGTGGAAGGGTCCTGTGTGGTGGATCCAATCATTAACATCTCGTGCTACAAGTTTGTCCGCTTTCAGGACCTGCAGCAGCGTCGTGACAGTATTCGTGATAAGGCGGCTGAGCTGGACCTGAAGGGCACGGTACTGCTCAGTCACGAGGGGATCAATCTGTTTGTCGCTGGAGTGCGCAGTGCGATCGATGCTTTTGTAGCCTACCTGCGGGAGGATCCGGGCTTATCCGACCTGCAGCCGAAGGAGAGTCTCAACGAGTATCAGCCATTCAATCGCATGCTGGTCAAAGTGAAGAAGGAAATCATTTCGTTTGGAATCGACGGCGTTGTGCCGGAACAGAAGACATCTCCCAAGCTGCCGGCAAAAGAGCTGAAGCGTTGGCTGGATGAAGGCCGTCCACTGCATCTTCTGGACACTCGCAACGACTATGAAGTAAAGATTGGCACATTTCAGAATGCGATCCGACTGGACATCGATCATTTCCGGGAGTTTCCGGACGCGGTTTCGCGGTTACCGGAGGCGATGAAGGATGAGCCGATCGTGATGTTCTGCACGGGGGGCATTCGTTGTGAGAAGGCGGGGCCGTACATGGAGCTTGCCGGGTTTCGCAACGTGTACCAGCTTGACGGCGGCATCCTGAGGTACTTCGAGGAGGTCGGGGGCGATCACTGGGATGGTGAATGTTTTGTGTTTGACCAGCGAGTTGCCGTGGATCCATCTTTGAAGGAAACCGAGACGACTCAGTGTTACATCTGTCAGGCGGTGGTCACTGCGGAAGAACAGCAGTTACCGGAATACGTTCCGGGCAAATCGTGTCCGGCCTGTTTTCGAAGTGAGACGGAAACGCTGGAGCAGATCCTTGCTCGGCGCGCCCACCAGATCGCCGAGGCGACAACGCCGCTTCCGGGGAGCGTCCCGTCCTTAAACCGACGCCCGCTGAATGTCCCTCTGCGATGTGCCGGGATGACACTGCTGGACTTTCTTGTGGCCGTGCATCCTCAAATTGAGCGGGACGAATGGAACCGTCGAATTCGGGAATGTGTGATTGTGCCGGCCGAACCATCACGTCGCCGCCGTCGTCCGGGTCATCGAATCGAAGAAGCGCTGCCACTGTCGGAGGCTCGAATTGTTCGGGAAGGAGAACGATTCGATCAACTGGAAGAGCAGTCTCTGGAGCCCGCTGTTTCTGCCGCGGCGATAGTTCTGTTTGAAGACGACGATTTGATCGTATTGAACAAGCCGGCCCCGCTGCCCGTGCATGCCTCAGGCCGGTTTAACAGAAATACGCTGAGGCACATTCTGAACCTGGTGTACTTTCCTCAGCGCCCGCATATTGTGCATCGACTGGACGCGAATACATCGGGAGTCATGCTGCTGTGTAAACGCAAGCGGGTTGCCAATCTGGTTTCGAAGCAGTTTGAAAAGCGAACCGTGGAAAAGATCTATCTGGCGAGGGTGCACGGGCATCCTGTCAACGAGACCATGGAATGTCATTTGGCGCTGGGTCGAGAGCCCGAGGCTGGAGGGCTTCGATTGCCGGACGCAGACGGGGACGTCGCCAGCACAGAGTTTCAGGTTCTTCAGCGTTACGCAGACGGGACCACATTGATGAGAGCGTTTCCGAAAACGGGGCGAACGAATCAGATCAGAATTCATTTGTGGGCTCTTGGGCACCCGATCGTTGGCGATCCTGGATATTTGCCTGACGGCCAGGTTGGATCCGGCAGAACGCTTTCCCCGAACGAGCCTTCGATGTGTCTGCACGCCAAATCAATCCGGCTGCTGGATGGTCGCGGCGCGTCGGTGTATTTTGAAGCACCGGATCCTGTCTGGATCTGAAAATGGTGATGCAGCAATCCAGCGTGTGCCGGATGGCTGCTGCAGTCACCGGCGAATTGGTGTCCGGCTGATGAATTCCAGAATTTTTTAGACGAAACAGCAGCCTTCGCGGATTTCATGAATGCATGCCGACTGCAGTGCAACCTGTTTTTGCGTTTTTGGATGGCTTGTAGATTGCCTGATGGAGGGAAATTTGGCCATGAGTGGCACAAGACAGGGCAGGCGAAGTGACTGTGCCCTGGCTGGATGTATGTCGCAGGATTTTTTCGGCTCATAGATGTAACTTAAGGAGACAGCGATGACATGGATTACAGAGAATCCCTGGCCCGGCATCATGATCCTTTCGGGCCTTGCGGCGTTTTGTCTGATCATCAGGGCGTCAGGATCACACTGGATAGCATTCCTCTGTCTGGGACTTGCAGCTGGGCTTTACGTTCTTGAGGGATCGATTGTCACGCCTTCGGAACAGATTGTTGTGGGGCTTGAAGAACTGCGACTGGGGTTTGTAAAGGAATCGAAGGCGGACATCTTTCGCTGGATCTCGGACGATTCCTCGGAGTTGCGTGATATTGCGGCAAAGGGACTGGATCTGGTTTCTGTCTCACCTGCATTTCATTTGAAAAATGTCGAGGTGCAACTGGGGGAGAATGGGAACACTGCCTGGGTGGATTTGCGCGGCAACGGGACACTGACACTGCGGCAGAACAACACGCCGTACCATGCCATAACTCGGTGGAAGACGCTTTGGAAGTTGCAGAGCGGGCAATGGAAGCTGGTGGAGTTGCATCGACTGAACCCTGTGAATGGAGACGAGATCGGGGTTCTGGCTGCGGAGTGAACACTGTCTGCATCCCAGGACGGATTAAAGTGTCTGTCCGTCCTGAATTGTGTCTGATTGGGGCAAACGGGAATATCTCGTGGCGTTATTCGCAGAGTGCCTGTTTCCGGCGACCTCCGACTGCTGTGTATGGCCTTGGTGACATGCGATTTCAGGAAGCCCATGAGTTTCCGTCTTTAACGCCTTGCGCCCCCGGGGGATTTGGTGAAACTGCTGCGCGGGTATCAATGATTTTGGGGGCATGTTGGCGGTATTGGATGAAAATGACATGAATTCCGCGAAGTACTTTTCATTGCTGCGAAAAGAGGTAGACTTGGGAGGATGGCGACGATGTCGTTCGTCAGTTTGCGTGTCTGGCCTGAAACCCCGGCGCCAAGGGGTACGTAAAGTCTCCAAATTTCCTGAAATTACAGAGAATTGGGTTGGGCAATCGCCAGCGGACGGCAACTATAGCGACATCAGGGCGTAAATTTTGATCAACAGAGCACCAGGGAACATTGTTCACGAAAGGCTCCCAATGCGTTCTTCAGTGTTTCATCTTCGCGAGCTGACGCTAGCTGCTGTCGTGGCACTGGCAGGCGGTTCAGCGCTGGCCCAGGACGGTGGGCCTCCACCGGAGTATCCGCCAGCGGCCAAGGTTTTGGAAGGTTTTGATAAGGTCGTCACAAAGGCCAACATCACCCCGATGTATACGCTGTATACACGGACAAAAGATGGCCAGATGTACGCCGAATTGCCCCGCGATTTTCAGATGCGGAAGTATTTTATTGCCACAACGGTGGCCAGCGGAGAAGACTACGCTGGTTTGCAGGCGGGCGATCTGTACGTCTACTGGCGGAAGTACGACAAGCACCTGGCGTTGATTGCTCCGAACATCGAGATTCGCGCGACTGGTGAGCGAGAAGCCGAAGCGTCTGTGAAGCGATTATTCACGGACAAAGTGATCATGGAAGTGCCGATCATTACCATGGGCCCTAACGGCGGCCCGGTAGTTGATGTGGACCAGATGCTGTTAAATCCGGATCCGCGTTTCAATATCGGCCCGGCTCAGTTCAATCCCAGCCTGACGCAGCGTGGAATCTTTTCGATTCGCACAGCAAAGGCGTTTGAGAACAACGTGGAAATTGCCTTTGAAGTTCCGGCCTCACAGGACGGAACCCTGAAGATCCTGCACTTCTCGATCAGCAACATTCCGGACAGCACCGGATATCAGCCCCGAGTTGCTGACAGTCGGGTTGGCTTCTTCACCACGTCGTACTCTGACCTTGCGAAGTATGACGACCGGGAGACCCGTGTTCGTTACATCAATCGCTGGTTCCTGGAGAAAGCCGATCCCAAACTGCAGTTAAGTCCGCCGAAGAACCCGATTGTGTTTTACATCGAACACACGACGCCGGTCCGCTACCGACGTTGGGTACGCGATGGAATTCTGTCGTGGAACGCGGCCTTCGAAAAGGTAGGCATCACGAATGCCGTTGAGGTCTACTATCAGGATGCGGCCTCTGGCGCCCACATGGACAAGGATCCGGAAGACGTCCAGTACAACTTCGTGCGTTGGTTGAACAACGACGTTGGTACTGCCATTGGCCCTAGCCGTGTACATCCGCTGACTGGACAGATACTTGATGCGGACATCATTCTGACTGACGGCTGGATTCGTCATTATCGCAAGCAGTTCTCGGAAACTCTTCCGAAAATCGCGATGGAAGGTTATGGACCGGACACTCTGGCCTGGTTGGCGGAGCATCCCGAGTGGGATCCGCGGATTCGTCTGGCACCTCCTTCAATGCGTCAGGTTATTGGTCGCAAAATCGCTCAGTCTGCAGCCTTGCCGTATGCCGGGCATCCTCTGTTTTCCGCCAACTCTGAGATCATGGGTGATGAAGAGTTTGACGGTCTGAATCGGGCAAGTCAGGTCAACGGGCTGTGTCTCGCCGCCGACGGTTTGTCGATGGAAGTTGCTCTCGCCCGGATGACGTTTGACATCCTTGCAGGTGTCACTCAGGACGCTCCCGCAGCAACTCCGGCCGAAAAGAAGCCGGATGCACCGAAGGAGCAGATGCTGGATGGGATGCCAGAGACCTTTGTCGGACCGTTGATGGCCCACCTCGTGGCTCATGAAGTCGGCCATACTCTGGGATTGCGACATAACTTCAAAGCGTCCAGCATCTTCACACTTGCACAGATCAACAGCGACGAGGTGAAGGGTAAAAAGCAGCTTGCTGGTTCCGTCATGGACTACATCGGAACCAACGTCCGCTTCGATTCCGGCAACACACAGGGCGATTACTGCATGACTGGTGTTGGTCCCTATGACATGTGGGCTATCGAATATGGCTACACATTCGGTGACACAAAACCGATCCTTGCCCGAGTCGCCGAACCAGAACTGGTCTTTGCGACTGACGAAGACACCAGCGGTCCAGACCCACTGGCCCGTCGCTATGACTTTTCGAAGAACCCGCTGGATTTTGCCAACGAGCAGATGAAGCTGGTGACTCATCATCGTAGCAAGCTGCTATCCGACTTCATTAAGGACGGGGACAGCTGGGATCGAATTCGTTACGGCTATGAAATGATTCTGTCTCTGCAGACGCGTTCGATTTCCATGATGTCCAACTGGGTCGGTGGTGCGCACGTTAACCGTGATAAGAAGGGTGACCCGAATGGTCGCAAGCCGATCGAAGTGGTTCCCGCAGAGACTCAGAGGGCCGCACTGAATTTCGTTCTCCAGAATGCCTTCCGGGACGAATCCTTTGGACTGACACCAGAGCTGGTGACAGCTATGGGACTGGACAAGTGGTACGACAACAGCGGTTCAATGAGCGAAGAGTCGACCTGGCCGATTCATGATCGGATCATGGGAATTCAGGCCTCAGCACTGACCAGCCTGATGAATCCATCGACTCTGCGTCACGTATATGACAACGAATTCCGCATCCCGGCGGATCAGGATTCTCTGACTCTTCCGGAAATGCTGGCCACAGTGTCAGCGGCTGTCTGGTCCGAACTGGACGTCAAGGCTGAAGGGCAGTACACGGCCCGCAAGCCACTGATTTCCAGCCTGCGACGCAATCTGCAGCGGGAACATCTGGAGCGACTGATCGACCTGACTCTGCCTGGCAGGTCTCAGGGGCCTGCTGGAAAGACGATTTCCACGCTGGCTAGCGAGCAACTGCGACAGATTTCAAAGAAGATTGAAGCCGCACAGGCTGCTGCTGCAGATAAGCATGATCCGTACACTGCGGCTCATCTTGCTCAGGCACGGGACCGCATCACCAAGGCTTTGGATGCAGATTACATTCTGAATCCATCTTCTGGTGGTGGTGGTGGTCGCGAGACCTTCATCTTTGGCCGGGAGCAGGAAAACGTTCCGGTCAATCCATGATGGGAATGTGCCATGATTCCTGAGGGTTCTCGATGGGGCAACTGTCGAGAACCCTTTTTTGTGCGCAGAAGTTCTGTGCGTGAAAGGCTCTGACAGGTTTTGTCTGCCAACGGCGGGTGTCTGCCGATTCAGGGATCAGCGTGGCGAGGAGTTTCAGGCAGAGCGATTTGATGCCGTGACATGGCGGTAAAGGGAAGCAATGTTTGGCTGTCACGGAGCGGTTCTGAAAGTCGACCTGTCCGCTGGAGCGGCGCAGCGACTGCTGCTGGATGAGGGCTTGCTGCGGCGATATCCCGGGGGCAGTGGTCTTGGTACGGCCTTGCTGCTGCAGGAAGGGACTGCGGAGGTGGATCCGTTGTCTCCGGAGGCGGTGATTGCGTTTGTGTTCAGCCCGCTTGTTGGCAGCCCGCTGACGACGTCTGCCAAGTTTGCTGTGGTCAGTAGAAGCCCGTTGACGGGACGCATCAATGATTCTCTGGCCAGTAGCGGGTTTGCCATCGCCGGCAAGAAAACGGGGGTTGATGCAATTCTGATTACCGGGCGTTGCTCTGAATTATCGGTGCTGATTATTGAGAACGGTACGATACGAATTGAGCCAGCGGGACAGTTGCGGGGAACGTCCACGAGTCAGACAGAGCGGCTTCTTCGGCAACATTACGGCAAAGAGTATGAAACCGCGGTGATTGGACCGGCAGGAGAAGCGGGCGTACGATTTGCGACAATTTCTCACCATGGAAGGCATGCCGGTCGCGGCGGGTCCGGGGCAATTTTTGGTGCAAAAAATCTGAAAGCCATTTTGGTTCGTGGCAATCAGCGTACAAACTGGGCTGATCCGGAAGGGCTGATACGACTCTCGAAGGATCTTTCCGCAAGATCCTTTGGTCCGGCAACGGCGAAGTATCGGGAGTTGGGGACGGCCACGAATCTCCTGACCTTTAATCGACTGCATGTATTGCCCACACGCAATTTTCAGCAGGGCAGCTTTGAAGGTGCTGATCCGATTTCGCCTGAGCAGATGGGGCAGACACACGAAAAGATACGTACGTCCTGCGTGGCATGCACAATTGGCTGCGAGCATCTTTATCAGATGTCAGACGGGTCTCAGCCGGTGCGGATGGAGTATGAGAACCTGTTTGCTCTGGGCCCCATGTGTGGCATTTCCAGCAGCGAGGCGGTGCTGAAGAGTTCTCAGTTCTGCGATGAAGCGGGGATGGACACGATCAGTGCCGGCGGAACAATTGCCTTTGCCATGGAATGTGCGGAGCGGGGATTGATTGATGAGCCGTGGCTGCGTTTCGGGGACGGAACAGCACTGAGACGATGTCTCGAGATGATTGTCCGTGGCGAGGGAATCGGCGAATTGCTGTGTGCCGGCAGTCGGTCGATGGCTCTGAAGATAGGCGGAGATTCAATTGCGTTTGCGCCGCAGGTCAAGGGACTGGAACTTCCGGGATATGATCCGCGTGGTCTGCAGATGATGGCTCTGGGATTTGCTGTTGGCACTCGCGGCGCTGATCACAATCGATCGGGCGCCTATGAAGTCGATTTTTCGTCGGAGGTGGATCGGCGTCACGGTATGACCGCTGATGTACCGCGTGCGATCGAGACGGAAAATCGAGCGGCCGTGATGGACTCGTTGATCCTATGCAAATTTATCAGGGGAGTCCTGGAGGATTTCTGGGGAGAAACCTCCGAGATGCTGCGGCTTGTCACGGGGTGGGACGTGAACGCCGGGGAACTCCGTGAGATCGCGGAGGGAATAATTCGTAAGAAGAAGGAATTCAATATTCGATCCGGATGGACTCCGGCTGAGGACACACTGCCGGAACGAATGTTGAGCAGCGTTCTGCCGGATGATCCTGCCGCCTGTTTGCCGAAGGGCAGACTGCAGGATTTGATTCTCGCCTACAATCGGGCCCGAGGCTGGACGGACGAGGGCTGGCTGAAAGACTGAAACAGGCCTGTTGGGAGACTATTAACTTCGGACGGATGTTTCGCGGAAACACGTCTGAAGTTCGGCGTATAAGGACGCAACGGAGTGATACAGGAACAATCATGAAAAAAAACATCGCGAAGAAATCCCGGGGCAGCGTAGCAAAGCCGATCCGGAAGGCCTGGGAATTTTGTCCCAGATGTGGCCAGAGTTCCGTGAAGCCAGGGCTGCATCCCTTTCGGTGTGGAAGCTGTGGATTTACGCATTTTTTCGGCCCGGTCTCGGCCGTTGGTGCCATCACAACAGATACGGAAGGACGAGTGTTGCTGCTGGAGCGTGCAAAAGATCCTGGGAAGGGACTGTATGGGCTTCCCGGAGGATTTATTGATGCGGGAGAGACGGCGGAGCAGGCACTGGAACGTGAAGTGCGTGAAGAGGTTGGATTACGAATTCGTTCGATTCGTTATCTGGCAACGTTTCCCAACGAGTATGTCTATCAGGGATTTATACTGCCGGTGACGGACATGTTTTTCGTGATGGAAGCAGAAACATTTGATGATCTTGCACCGGGAGACGACGAAGTCTCTGGATGGATTTTCTGCAAGCCGGGGCGTCGGGAACTGAAACGCATGGCCTTTGAGTCGAATCGTCGGGCCATGGAATTGTTTCTGCAGCAATCAGCAGGGAAGAGTCCGGAGCGGGAAACACGTCTCACGGGGCAGTGATCCCAAAGTACCAGATTTCTGCAACGGAGACCGCCGCGGGACGTGGAACCGGGTGGACTCTGGCGCAGCCAGGCAATATCCTCAGTGAAGTGGAGCGCCGCTGCAGTTTCCATGTCATAGATTTCTGACAATCAAAATGCCCGGCGTGGATACATCCCGAACGTCTTTGCAATAAGGGCGCTAGTCATGTCTGAATTTCCAAGGCGGCGTTTTCTTCAGGCCAGTTCCGGTATGCTGACAGCGCTGGGAGTAAGTGGGCTTCCCGCCGCAGTGCTCGGTTCATCCTCGCAACTTAGCATCGCCCCATTTCGAATTGACGTCACAACCCCCAATGGTCATGGGTGCTGTGGCGGCTGGATTAAACCCATTGAAGCCGTGGATGATGCGCAGGAAGCGATTGGCTTTGTGCTTCTGGGCGCCGGAAAACCGATTGTCGTGTGTGCTGTCGACTGGACCGGCATTCTGAATCAAACCCATGTGAAATGGCGTACGGCGATGGCGGAAGCGGCCGGCACGACTCCGGACCGGGCTGCAGTCCAATGTGTGCACCAGCACAATGCCCCATTTGCCTGCCTTGATGCGCAGCGTCTGGTCGCCGAACAGGGCGATTTACCGAACATCATGTTGCCGGACTTCTTCGAACAGTGTCTGGATCGGCTGAGGTCAGCGATTTCAGCGGCCATTCTCCGGGCTGTTCCGGTCACACATATCGGACAGGGCAAAGGGCGTGTCTCTGAGGTTGCGGCCAATCGTCGTATTCATCAGGGGCCGGATGGGAAAATCCTCGGGATGCGAGGCAGCGCCTGCACGGATCCGGCACTGCGAGCGATGACTGAAGGATTGATTGACCCATGGCTGCGAACAATTGCATTTTACAGTGGTGAGAAAAAAGTCGTCTGCTGTCACTACTATGCCACGCATCCCATGAGCTACTACGGAGATGGTCGAGCCAGCAGCGACTTTCCTGGACTGGCAAGGAAGCAGCGTCAGCAGGACGAGCCTGCAACGACGCATCTGTACTTTACAGGTTGCGCGGGCAACGTGGCCGCTGGCAAGTACAATGACGGGACGAAAGGAATGCGAGCGATACTCGCCCGACGCGTCTATGACGGAATCGTGGCTGCCGACGGTGATCTGAAACGAGAACCCGTGGATACCGCCGAGTGGCGAACAGCAGACATTCTGCCAACACCACGCGGTACGCTGAATGCATCCCAACTGGCCGCTGCGATCGCCAATAAGCAAAATGCCGTTGTAGGCCGCAATCGTCCAGCCTTTGAGCTGGCATGGTTGCAGCGTGTGGAGGCAAAAATTCCGATTGTGCTCAGCTGCCTGCAAATTAACGATATCTCGATGCTGCATCTACCTGCAGAGAGTTTCGTGGAGTATCAGCTGAGGGCTCAGGAACTGGCAACGGGCCGATTTGTGGCCACCGCGGCTTATGGCGACGGTGGTCCGTGGTATATCCCGGTGAAAGAAGCGTATCCGCAGGGCGGCTACGAGGTCAGTGTCGCGTTCAGTGAACCTGAGATCGATGATGATCTGACGGCTGGAATCCGAAAAATCGTCTGAAACCTGCGGCCAGTTAGGGCCAGTGTCTTCCAGCTCGAGCTGCAGGAATCAGATTTTTCTGAGTCCCTGCTGCGGCAGTTTTACCCTACTGGCAAAAAGCGGAACTGGAAACAGGAATCAATCCCTCAGACAACCATTGCAACCGGCAACCGCGAAAGGCACGTGCGAGGTGTCTGGAATGAACGACCTTGCAATCAATGACAGATGGTACACAGCGCGGGCGTCGTCACTAAACACGGGATCTTGTGACTGGAACCCCGGACGGGGGCGCTGTGAACATCGCGGCGATGCAGGCATCTCCTTCGGGGTTGCGCAATGCCTGTCGCGGCGCAGCAAACGGCGTTCTGGAGTTGCAACGCCGTCTTCGTTTCGCCTTTTGAATTGCACAGCATTTAACAGCAGTTGACTGCCTACACGTTGAACAGGAAGTGGCAGATGTCGCCGTCCTGCATGATGTAGGATTTGCCTTCCACACGCAGTTTGCCAGCTGCTCGAATTTCCTTTTCGGACTTGAAGGTTTCCAGATCTTCGAGGGCATACACTTCGCAGCGAATGAAACCGCGTTCGAAGTCACTGTGAATGACACCGGCAGCCTGTGGTGCAGTCGCGCCCACCGGGATCGTCCATGCACGAACTTCTTTTTCTCCGGCGGTGAAGTAACTCTGCAGTCCCAGTGTGCGGTAGGTGGCCCGTGCAAGAGGTCCGAGTCCTGGTTCCTTCAGGCCGACGGACAATAGCATTTCGTTGCGATCCGCTTCGTCAAGTTCGGCTAGTTCCGCCTCCAGTCGAGCACAGATGGGCACGACTGACGCGCCGTGGGCGGTTGCGTATTCACGAACCTGCCTGACAAGTTCCCCGTTTCCTTCGAGGTCGTCCTCGGCCACATTGGCGACGAACAGGACTGGCTTGGCAGTCATCAGACCAATCGCGCTGACGATTTTCTTTTCTTCCTCGGTGAATTCGCACGTGCGAAGCGGCTTGCCCGTGTTGATCCACTCCTGACACTTTTCCATAACAGTCGCGCGCAGCTTAGCTTCTTTGTCGCCGCTTTTTGCAGATCTTTGAGCTTTGGGAATGGAATTCTCCAGGGTCTGCATATCCGAGAGCATCAGTTCGGTTTCGATGGTCTCGATATCGGACAGTGGGTTGACGCCTCCGCCTACGTGCGTGATATCATCATCGATGAAGCAGCGCACCACCTGAAGAATGGCATCGACTTCACGAATGTGACTGAGAAACTTGTTGCCCAGTCCTTCACCTTCACTGGCCCCTTTCACAATCCCTGCAATGTCGACCAGTTTCAGGGCCGCCGGGATGACTTTCTGGGGAGGAATGTACTTAGTGATCCGGTGCAGACGTTCGTCAGGAACACTGACAATGCCTTCATTTGGTTCAATCGTGCAGAACGGGTAATTAGCGCTCTGTGCTGCCGTAGAACAGGTGAGTGCATTGAACAGGGTGCTCTTGCCAACATTCGGCAGGCCGACAATTCCGGCTTCCATGAATCGATTTCCAGCGTAGAAACATTAAGAAAAGGGGCAGCAGGGGGCGAATCCGCAGTGTACCAGGTTTTTCCTCGGATCGCACATCGGCCGTTGCAATTTCCTGCCACAGTTCATTGGAAAACGCCGGCATTCCGCCTATTGGCATCAAAAAACCGCCTGACTTCTCTGGTGCAATTCGATCAGAGGCAGTTTTCTGCGAGGCGTTTTAGAACCGCCCTTCGGACAGCGGAAAACAAACGACGTGGCAACGGCTGCAGGAATTGGATGGCCGACAGTCAGCGTTTCAACTCGTATTCTTTGATCTTGCGATACAGCGTACGTTCACCGATTTCCAGCATTCTGGAGGCTTCTTCGCGATTTCCGTCGGTCAGTTCCAGTGCCCGGAGGATGTAGAATTTTTCCACATCAGTCATTGGCTTTCCGATCAGTGAATCTGAGCCGGAGGTCGTGTCGACATCCGGTTCCGGCACCTGATCCCGCACGAGCACGGCAATTTCCGGTGGCAGGCCGTCAATGTCCAGAACTCCGTCCGAATCCAGCACCAGCATTCGTTCAATTACATTCCGCAACTGACGGATATTTCCCGGCCAGTGATAGGCGAGCAGGGCTTTCCGAGCTGCTCTGGAAAATCCCTGGACTTCCCGTCCCATCCTGCGCGAGATTTCACGCAGGAAATGTTCCATCAACAGCGGAATGTCACCCTGACGTTCGCGCAGTGGCGGCAGGTAAATCGTGACTACATTCAAACGATAGTAGAGGTCTTCCCGAAACTTACCGTCTTCCACATTTTTCTGCAGGTCCGCATTGGTGGCAGCGACAAGCCGCACATTGATCGGAAGTTCATCGTTGGCGCCCAGTCGCGTGATCTTGCGATCTTCCAGCACACGCAGCAGTTTCACCTGTGTGTCCATGGGCATTTCGCCCACTTCATCCAGAAACAGTGTGCCGCCATTCGCATGTTCAAACTTACCGATACGTCGCCCCTGTGCACCGGTAAAGGCACCAGCTTCATGCCCAAACAGTTCACTTTCCAGAATGCTGTCCGGCAGAGCAGAGATGTTCAGAGGGACAAACGCTTTGTTCTTGCGGGGGCTGTTCTGATGCAGTGCCCTGGCCACCAGTTCTTTGCCGGTGCCGTTCTCTCCCTGAATCAGAACAGTAATGTCTGTCGGTGCAACGTTTTTCAGGATCTCTACAATTGAATGCATCTGGGGACTGGTGCCAATAACGCCTTCAAATCCAAAGCGTTCATCCAGAGACCGTCGCAGTTCGGCATTCTTGCGAATCAGCCTGAGTCTGGCGGAGGCTTTCTCGACCGCTGACCGCAGCTCGCCAATGTCCAGCGGCTTTGTCAAATAGGTGTAGGCGCCGTGCTGCATCGCAGTCACTGCCGAATGAATCGATCCATGACCTGTTAACACGATCACTTCTGCGTCCGGCAGTTCTTCCTTGGCCAGTCGCAGAATCTCCAGACCGTCAATTTCTCCCATGCGCAGGTCTGTGACAATCACATCCCACGATTCTGCATGAATCATCTGGGCCCCACGCTCGCCGGAACCGGCAACGCGGCAGTCGCAGTTGATTCTTTGCAGCGCTTCGGCCACAGCCTGTGCGTGTCCTTCGTCGTCATCCACTATCAGGACGCGTACAGGAATCGTGGATAAATCAGCGGTATCATTCTTGGGGTCTGCCATGAATCTTCAAACTACTCTCAGAGTGCATCACAGCACAGATCGACGCAGACATGTCTTCCGGTCAGCCATTTTCCACGCCTGATACCGATGTTCCCGGAAGCCGCCCGCATTCTAACCGGCTAGCCCTCGGATTTTATCCGCTGGAGCGTATTCCTGTACAGGTTTTACACCAAATCTGGACTATGGCGATCAGTCGTTGACGACATATCGTCTCAAAAACACAGTTTTTTTCCATCATCACGCGGCCCAATCAGGCCGGTCCTTCAAAAATTCACCAACAGCAGCCGCTGAAGTTAATCGCTCGTGTTTTTTGCGGGAATCGAGAGAAATCTGTTGTTTTTTTGTTGCGTCCGCCACAGGAAGTTGGCAGGCGAGGATCGCCTGCCAACTTTCATTCGTTTTATTCAGCGAATCAGTGACTGAATTGCGGCAAAGTCCGGTTTCAACGAACGATAAAGCTGCTGATAAACCGGCCACGCGGCATTGTATGTCCTGATCGCAGCAGCCTTGCCAGCGGTTCGAGTCACGACTGAAATCGTGGCTTTGCAGGCTTCTTCCACCGACTTGTACGATCCTGTTCCCGCGGCGGCCAGCAGCGCCACGCCATAGGCCGGTCCTTCTGAAGCATTGATGGTGACGACCTGCTGGCCATAAATGTCTGCCTGCAACTGACGCCAGAATGCACTTCGAGCTCCACCGCCGGAGAGACGAATTTCCTTCACAGGAATATTCATCTGGCGGATGATTTCCAGGGTGTCACGCATTGCGAATGTGGCGCCTTCCATCACAGATCGAGCCAGATGTCCTTTGCCATGTCGAAGACTCAGACCAATCCAGCAGCCGCGTGCATTCGGATCAGCATGCGGCGTTCGTTCACCAGTCAGATACGGCAGAAAGAACAGACCTTCACTGCCCGCCGGTGCACTCGCGGCCTGCTCCGTGATCAATTCATACGGATCAATCTTTTTCTTCTTTGCTGTGGCCATCTCTTCCTGACACAGTTGGTTTCTAAACCACTGCAGACTGCCACCGGCGGACAGCACGCAGCCCATCACATGCCACTTGCCGCGAACCGCATGACAGAATGTATGCAGCCGTCCTTCCGGGTCCACCTGGACTTCGTCACTGTGCGCAAATACGACACCACTGGTGCCCATCGTGGCCGAAACAACGCCTTTGCCCACAATCCCATTGCCAATGGCACTGGCCGCCTGGTCCCCGCCACCGCCCACCACCGGGATACCAGCCCGCAGACCCATCAGCTTTGCCGCCGATTCCGTCAGAACCCCCGTCACGTCCTCGCTTTCATACACCCGCGGCAGCAGGCCGGCGTTCAGATCCAGCTTCTCCAGTAATTCTGACGACCACTTGCGATTGACCACATCCAGCAACAGCGTACCGGATGCGTCGCTGACTTCTGTGGCAAAATCTCCGGTCATACGAAATCGTACATAGTCCTTGGGAAGCAGAACCTGAACCGTTTTGTCAAAGTTCTTTTTCTCACGGTTTCTGAGCCACAAAATCTTGGGTGCGGTGAATCCGGTCAGTGCCGGGTTGGCCACCATTCCAATCAGCGCCGAACGTCCTCCTGCCCGGGTTTCAATTTCCTGACATTCCGCGGCTGTACGCTGATCATTCCACAGCAGAGCCGGTCGGATCACGTTGTGCGTCTTATCCAGAAACACGCTCCCGTGCATCTGACCGCTCAGACCAATCCCGCCAATGTCAGCCGGCTTCAGCTTTGCAGCCTTCATGACTTTTTTGACCGAATCGACGGATGCTTTCCACCAGTATTCCGGATCCTGTTCTGACCAGCCCGGTTTCGGATTACTCAATGGGTATTCAAACGTTGCTGACGCCAGAATCTCACCGTCATCCCGCATCGCCAGAGTCTTTGTGCCACTGGTACCAATATCAATTCCGAGGAAAACCGGCATGAATGACTGCTCCGAAGAAAAAATGCCCGATGTACGGTGTCAACAGCATCTGCTGTGACGCGATGTCTCGTGAACCGGAAGCTTATCGTCCGTAACCCGTTTTCGGAATACTTCCAGCAGCCAGGGGACATTCCTGCCAACTCGGTTTGGCCCCAATAGTTTTCGCATGTTCCAGTCGACGGCCCCGGTCGGCATTTTCAGCCTGATTCGCCAGCGCAGTCACCCTTATCTTCGGATCACTTAGGCGGGTTTTTCCGCCGCGTCTGCCATGCGGTTCAGCCAATCACACAATGCCGCAGTCTCGGTAAAGACCGAAACCAGGGAGCGGCATCTTCCCGAAATAAATCCTCGCTCCACCATCTGGTCCATCAGCTGAACAAGGCCGTCATACAGCCCGGCTATGTTTAAAATGGCGACCGGTCGCGTATGTAATTCCAGTTGAGCCCATGTGGTGGCTTCGAAGAATTCTTCCATCGTTCCGAATCCACCTGGCAGCGCAACATACACATCCGACAGGTCGTGCATCATTGCCTTCCGCGTATGCATGTCCGCTGTGACCCGCATGTCCGGAACTCCTGCATGCATCAATTCCGGACGAGCGAGATGCTCGGTAATAATCCCGATGATCTGTCCCCCGTCGGCAAGCACTGTGTCAGCAAGGATTCCCATAATACCCGTGCTGCCGCCACCGTAAATCACGGTGTGGCCTCGCCGCGACAGGTAGCGACCCAGCTCTACTGTGGCTTGCACAAATTCCGCCCGATCACCCGTCTTCGATCCGCAGAAGACACACACATTCACCATACTCACTGCGATCCAGTCTGAAGTACATATAATCAGGCGGGATACCGAAACAATCCGCTTCCCGAAGTCGCCTGTAAAATCCTGTCGAGTTTCACCCCATCGCAGCACGTATTCGACTAACCAGCCCGTTGTCCGCAGCCATGGATCCTTTCAGATACCAGGTACTCGCGGCAAGAAAACGGTCGCGGTGCGGGACTGAAATTTTCCGATAGTCCTCCAATACGGCCGAACTGAATTTGTAGTCATGCGAGTCGTTGCCTTTGAGGAATACCAGGCGGCGGGCGGCATTCAGCAGAATACCAGGGTCATTGCCAGAGTCCAGAAAGGCCAGCGTCTGACGACCGGCGAGCACCGCATCGCGTCCAACATTGGAAAAGATCGCATCCACGGAGACCGCGTCGGAACTGCCTGTCGCAGTCAGATCCTGAATCATGGCTCCACCGACGCCACCCCGCCGCTGCATGGATTCGCGGAACTGGGGCAGAAAGGCCGCGTTCTGAAGCAGCAGCAGCTGACGCGTCCGCGGGGAACTTACATGGTCAAACAGAAATCGAACAGCATTGGTTGTGGTCATAGCGTGCAGCGAAACAATCCCCGTCTGACGCATCAGCAGTTCGCCGGATGCCAGATGAAGTGCGTCAAAAACTGACTGCGGCGACACGCCCGCGTTCAACTGCTCCACAACCAACTGACTCACTTCAGTTGGTGTTCCGGTCCGCAACAGACTGATCAGATCAGACGTCGCTTTCTCATCGATTCGGCCGGATTCCCAGCCCATGCGAATTTGTTCCACCAGTTGCAAATTCTGTCGCCATGAACGGTCCGGCCCCAGATCGCTTTTGGAAGGATTCGGTTCCCCCTCATGATTCAGAATGGCATAGGCCAGCGAACGCAGCACTGGTTCTGCATGCTCCCAGCCAATTGTCTGCAGCGTTCGCCATGCATTTGCCAGATAAATCGCCTTGTGTCCAATGCTGCGAAAATCTCTGGCCGCATACGTGGCAAACAAATCGAGTGTCTCGGCCGCGCCCAGTGACCGAGCCACACCAGCCGCAGCCGTGTCAGCCATGGAAACGTCCCATGTCCGCATCGACTGATGAAACACGTCGCGCAGCGTTTCGGCCGAGGGCACGCGGCTTTCTTCCACCGGTGACATGGTCCAGTTTCCCTCAGTGACATCGCGTGCCTGGGAGCTTTTGAATTCATCCAGAGCCCACAGGATCGGTAACCAGCGGTCCGCGTCCGGGGATGCAAGGCTGGCGAGATGTGCCGAATTCACAACCAGCACCGCATGGAACTTAAAGCCGACTGCCGGACGCGGCTGGACGTTGCGCACTCCGGCCAGCAGGAGTGCCGCAAGGACTTCCCGATAGCTCAATCCCGATTTGATCCGCGATGCGATTTCCTCCATCAGGCGTTCACGCGGTGTCTCTTCAATCAGCCGAACCAGCGGCTCAATTTCAGGACGCAGTTGAACAATCCCCACAGGGGCTTTCGCC
>CAIQIE010000372.1 GCA_903871805.1 uncultured Planctomycetaceae bacterium
AACATCAACGAGCCCTTTTGGCAGCGTCACGGTTGAGCGGCATGCAACTGAGCGTCACTCAGCAGGTCGAACTGCTGCGGGGGATGCGGCTTGCCGGCCTACATAAGGAATACACCAACGCAGTCAGCCGACTGTATCCCCCGGACCAGTCCATCACCCCCCAACGCCAACTTGAACACCTGAATCTGCTGGTAGCACGAGGGCAGCAGACGGAAGCCATTCAACTGGCAACCGAAATTCTGAATCGCCCGACGATGAATTCCGGCGCCCGCTTTCGTCGAACCGCAAAAATTACTTCCGATGATCTGCGAAAACGTGCGGCCGATGTGCTGGCGCTCGTTCCCACAGCGCCAGCGATCACTCCGTCAAAGACGTCAGACACAAGCATCCAAAGTCCTGCTCTGGAGGCTTCATCCAATGCCGCGGGAAGTACAAAGCCGAACGCTGGACTGGAAACGGTCACACCACAGTCGGTGGTCGTATCATCAGGCTCCGGCGTTATCGGAACAACGGGCCCCGTGACAGGTCCCGTGT
Organism: uncultured Planctomycetaceae bacterium; assembly: GCA_903871805.1. GTDB lineage: Bacteria > Planctomycetota > Planctomycetia > Planctomycetales > Planctomycetaceae > SXXK01. The sequence goes on from CAIQIE010000372.1 coordinate 535, forward strand.
CAAACCTGACAGGTCCCCGAGGTCCAGCTGAACGTCCGCAGCAGCCCGATTCTTCGGCGGAAAATCAGGATGTCCGAACTGCAGCCGCAGTTCCGGAATCGTCACCCATCACAGCAGCGAGCACATGGATTGAGAACTGGCGCGCTATGCGGGCCCGTGTCGAGGAACTGCGGTCACGGCCTGAAATCATCCTGCCGGTATTGAGACGACTTTCCGCGGCTGAGCGACGCTCACCAGAATTTCTCCCGCTCTGGATCGATTGCGCAATCCCACTGGATGCACCATCAGCGGGAAAATCTCTGTTTTCTCAGATCACCGCGGGCACAGAGCCGCTCGCGGAAACAGACGATCCGCCAGCTATTTTTCTCTGGCGAATACTGCTTCAACAGACACCGAACGGCCTCACAGAAGCACAACTTCTGCAAAAGGTGGAGGATGGACTGCAGCAATTCCCCATCTGGTCCGATGGACACGTTTTTCGTGCCTGCCTTCTGGCGCGGGAAAATCGTGATGAGGAGTTTCAAAACGCACTGGCCGCCTTGAATGCCCCTGAAGCAGCTCCTGCGACAGCAGCGGCACTGGCATTCCTTGCCGAGACGGTTCCGGATTCCATCCAGACGCAGCGACAGTGCCTGGAACTGCTCCATGCAGCACTGACTCGCGAACAACCAACGGGCTGGCTGTTTGGTTCGCCAATGTCCGCCGCATGGCGGAAACTCTGTCTGCAGTGCTATGAGCCCCACCGTGTTGCGGAAATGGGTGCTTCCCGGTGGCAGTCCCGCCAGAGGCCGCCGGTGGCCACCGTCCGATTCCAGATTCAGGCGGCATCCTGGCTGCTGGAACAATCCTGCCCGCTGGATGCACTCAGAATCCTCTCGCTGCTGCAGGAGCAGGATGTGGTCCGCTATCACACGTCTCGCGTGTCCAGCCTGCCGGGTGATGCTGAGTCCATGATCTCGTTGTCCAGCCTTCAGCTCCAGGCCGCTCAGTCCATTACAGTCGACATGCTGATGCGGGAAATGCAGCCACCAGGGTCTGCGGATGCAGCCAGTTCCCGAAGACTGCCGATCCTGCTGAAGTTCACGGCCTCGGGCAATTCCGCAGTGGCCGGCAGCGGCGAAAGTCTTCCCGAATGCCTGACACTGCATCAAATCGCGGAAATGGCCCGAGTGTCTCCGGCTGCTGACCTCACAGACTTTGCCGTCACGTGGAACCGCTTGCTGGAAGTCCCGGAAGCCGATGAGTTTGTTGTGGGGGCCGGGAGTATGGTACTTCTAATTCGCGGAGAAGCCCCCGTGCGTGATGCGGCGGCAGAAGCCCTGCTGAACTGGCTGAGTCGCCGGGGGGCTGCGGAATCTGGGGCAGCGGATGGTCGTGAAGCCGTGGCTGCAATTGCGCTAAGCGCCGCGTGGGCTCTGGATCATCGCCGCAACTCATCGTCGTCTGAAGTCTTTTTGCAGTGGGCGCTGCGGCATGCTCGTGTTGCCAGGCTTCCGGAACTGGAGACCGCATTGGTCACCAGAATGCGGCGGCGTCTGCTGGATTCGACCAACAGGACAGCAGCGGAAAAACTTATGACTGACGAGTTGCAATCCCTTCTGCCGGTGGCCCCTCAGCCATGATGGTCCTGAATTTATTCGGCCGCTCGCGGTGAGGCGATAACGTAGCCGATCAGGGCGGGTGGACTTTTCGCAGGACAATATTAAAACGCAGGGCCAGCAGACGCATCAGAAATACCACAGCAGCCGCCACAAAAAAGCTGATCGATGGATCCAGAGTGGTTGCTTTCAGCAGTATCAGCAGCCAGCCGCCAACAAAGCTGCAGGTGGCGTATAAAGGCGTCGCGGGCCGAAACAAAGCAGGCACCTCGTTACACACAATGTCCGCGATCACTCCGCCAAACGACCCGGTAATCACGCCCAGCAATACTGCGACAAACGGACTGACATTCTGCTCCATGGCAAGTTCCGTCCCCACGATACTGAAAAGTCCCAGACCAAGTGCGTCCGGCAGATGCAGAAACTGTTGAAACGAATCCGGGATCCGAGGAATAGCGGCTGCGATGGCCGCGACGACGAACACCATGATCGGATACCTGGAATTTTCAATCCAGAACAGCGGATGTCGATCCAGCAGCAGGTCTCTGAGTGTCCCGCCACCGAAGGCCGTCATAAAAGACACCGAGGCGACTCCGACAAAATCAAATCCCTTCCTGCGTGCCGTCAGAACTCCGAAAACCGCACCGCTGATCACGGCAAGGATTTCAATCAGTGTGATCATGGGGCGGTGGAATTCCCGGCAGCGGCGTCCCCGGCAGCAGAGTCCCTGTCAGTGGATGGTGCAGGTGTCGGCAGTTCTGCGGCGGGCGGGTTTTTCTGGACAGTCAGTTCCCGGCCACGCTCGTCAATCTCCGCCCACACGGCCCCGGGCTGCATGGCGAGTCTCCACGACCGTTTGCTGATCCTGTCCTCTTCCACAAGCCTGTAGACATGCAGCTCAAGAAGTTCCATTCCGGGCAGCGGCTTGAGCGATTCTGCAAGGGCGGCAATGCGTGTGCGGATTTTTTCCATTTCCTGAATGTCGGCTGGTACTTCGGAAAGCGGATCAATCTCTGATTTCATAGCAATCCGCAGAACCAGAGGCGTGTCCTTGTGCATCTTCTTCTGGCCGCCGTCCACACGCGGTGCTGAGCCGGGGAATTCCGAGACAATGGCCTCCTGCAACGGCATAAACGGCATCAAATGCAGCGTCCAGTAGGCGTACAGGAAGGAGGTCGCAAGGATCCCCAGCAGAAACATCAGCGCCACAATCATCCGGCCCGACGGTGAAAAGGGCTTCGCAGGCTCGGCAACAGGTACCTGAGACATACAGTTTTGGATTTCATTCGGAGATAACGAAGGGCCGGAAAACATCCGCCGCAGAAAAATTCCGCGGCGAGCACGGTTTATCCCAGAGCCCGTGTAATGACACCTTCTGTGGGACTGGATGCCGTCGCATACAGCTTCTTCGGGATTCGGCCTGCAAGTAACGCGTGCCGTCCCGCTTCGCATGCCGACTTCATCGCCACAGACATACGCAGCGGATCCTTCGCACTGGCAATCGCCGTGTTCAGGAGTACGCCGTCACAGCCCAGCTCCATGGCAAAAGCAACATCGCTGGCTGTCCCAACGCCCGCATCCACAATGACCGGGTAATCCGGATCGTTCTCTTTCAGGTATTCCAGACAGATGCGGATATTATTGGGGTTCAGAATTCCCTGTCCACTGCCAATCGGACTTCCGGCAGGCATGACCGAAGTGGCCCCCGCCTGTTTTAGTCGCCGCGCTGTGATCGGATCGTCGGAGGTGTAGCACAGCACCTGAAAGCCGTCTGCAACCAGTTCCCGACACCCCTCGACCGTGGCTACAGGGTCCGGCAATAACGTTCGCGTGTCCGCCAGAACTTCCAGCTTGACCCAGTCGGCTCCTGGATTTTCCAGGCCTCGCAGAATTTCCCGCCCCAGTCGCGCGACCCTGACCGCGTCTTCCACGTTAAAACAACCAGCCGTGTTGGGAAGGATCGTGTACTTCTTCAGATCAATGTAATCCAGAATGTTACGCCCTGAGGCATCCAGCAGACGTTCACGGCGAACCGCAACCGTGATGACTTCAGAACCACTGGCCTCCAGACACTGCTGCATCAATTCCAGCGTGCTGTACTTGCCCGTGCCAACGATCAGACGGGACGTTAGAGTGTGATTGCCAAGAACCAACGGCTTGTCCGCCGGAAGAACAGTCATGGATTCAGATCTTTCCCACTTCGGGCTGCTGCCGCGAAGAAAACAACTCAGCCGCCACCCACCAGAGTCACCACTTCAATTTCATCATCCGCGACCAGCCCACAGGCTGCATGCTGCTCCCGCGGAATTACTCTGCGATTTCGCTCCACCGCACAATAACGACTTTCAATTCGCAGATCAGCGAGCAGGTCGCTGACTGACCAATGCTCAGGCACCAGACGCGATTCACCATTCACACGGATTTGCATTGATGGAACCACAACCTTCCAGCTTTCGTTGCAGCCAGAGCGAACAGGCTGTCGCCCGTTCGCTCCGCCTCTGCACAAACATCTTCGATCGGCCGAAATCTCTCCCGACCATCATGTCTCAACAAACTACAGTTCGTAGTCAGTTTCCCCGGCACTTTTGCCACCAACAGCCGCTCGCAGTGCCTCGGACTGCGCCTTGACTGTGGCATCAGGACCCGTCAGCTTCAGAAAATAAACTTCCTCGTTCTTCAGCACTACGATCATCCCCAGCATGCGATATCCCGGAGCGGCTTCTGTCTTTCGAAGTACAGGAGGACCAACCGACTTTTGAAAGGTGCCCGTAATGTCAACGATGTAATACTCGTTCTCTCCGGCCTTGCCCTTCTTCACAACCGCCTTGCGTCCCTCTTCACTGAACTGACCGATCCAGCGTGCCAGATTCGGCTCAATTCCGCCACCACCCCCGGCAAACGTGGAAATTGCTAGTTCACCCTTTTCCTTGTCCCCGGCTGCTGCCGGAATGTCGTAGGTCGCCAGTCGCATCGAATTCTTTACATCCGAAGCCGCCCATGACTTTGGCATCTTCAGGTCCAGATCCTTCAGCTTTACGGTGACCGTCTCAGCGGCCTTCGCCGGTTCATCTGCCAGAATCACATTCGCCGCGGCCGGTACAAAAATTGTCAATACCGATGCAACACAAATCGTCTTCAGAAAACGCATGAAACTTGTCTCCAGGAATTCTTCAGCAGAAGTCAGATCCCAACATGGGATTCTTGTGCTGAATTGGACCATTCCACGAACCTTTGCCGCCACTCTTTCCGTGACCTGACCCGGAAAGACACTCGGCATTCGACACCAGTCTATCGGGGCGAAGGCGATTCGTCCTTCTTCCGCTCGATCTTTCCGAACATATGTCCGCCAACAGTACCGTGCTGCCATGTGCCCGCATAACGGTTCTCATGAAACAGAACTCGCGCCGAAAAACCTTCCCCAAGCCCCGGAATCGACGCATTTGTCAGATTGACCATCGGAGTCTCCCCAGCCCACTCCAGCGGAACCGTGACCGGAAGTTTGGTGTCCAGCTTTCCATAACGAATTCGAACTGTGAAAACCCACAGTTTATCTGTCGCTTTGACCGCGCTCTCTATTTCGTAACGCTCAGGTTTCAGCGGCTCCTTGTCCGACTGACCATCGGTCGTGAACGACCCCACCAGGACACAATTCTCCATCGAACGGGAAAACTGCTCCTCTCGGGCCGTTTGTGCTGGGTCCTCATCCGCTGCTGCGCCAGACAACATCGCGGCAGAAAAACACAACGCACACACCAGACGAAAACAGGTCCACATAAAACGACCTCTGCAATTTTCAGTCAGAACTTCACCTGGAAGCAGTACACGCTCCGAAAATGGCATCATAAGCCACCACAGACGCAGCGCTTTGCCCTCATCCCACCACTCACAGTGTGGCACCACTGTGCCATATCATAGGCGGTCCCGCCAACACCTTCAAATCCACAAACCGTGCACTCGTCCTCTCCCCAAACAAAACCGTCCACCACGCTCTGTCGGCCCCCCGAAATCCAGACACGCAAAAGTCACAAACACAGACCCAGAAATACTTTACGCCACCAGGTGCCATGCACCTTGACTGTGCTTCATGCACCTTGACTGTGCTTCAAATCCACAAACCGTGCACTCGTCCTCCCCCCAAACAAAACCGTCCACCACGCTCTGTCGGCCCCCCCGAAATCCAGGCACGCAAAAATCACAAACACAGACCCGGAAATACTTTACGCCACCAGGTGCCATGCACCTCGACTGTGCCAAGTGCCATGCACCTTAGTTGCATCCCATGCACCTTAGCTGCATCGCGACTCCATCGATTTGGGCGACGCTGGACGTCCATGAGGTGCATGGCACTGCGGGGCGAATCGCACCGAGGGGCAAATCAGAGAAACTGGCGACCTTTTTACGGCCCTGATTCGAAGCACAAACGAAATCAGCGAGGCCCCATGCAGGACCTCGCTGACGGAATCGACTGACTGATACTCGACGCTGCCGTTACGGACGGGCGCCCACAGGCAGGTGCAGTTCGTTGACTTTCTGAGCCGCCACTTCGGCGGGTGTGCCAGAATCCCACGCAGCCGGGATCGTTCGGCCCTCTGGGTACAGTGACTCCATCGGGCCCCAAACTTCATCCACCTTCCCGTCGAACAAATCTCCGATCAGCAGGTCCGTAATTCGGCCCTTCAGATGCGGATAGTTGCGGACAAAATTCCCGAAGTTGAATCCTTCGTAGAACTCACATACCAATCGGCGAATTCGATCGATCCCCTGGTTCAGACCCTCACCCCAACTACCCAGACGCGACTCTGAAAAATCGCTGGTCTCAAACGCCGTGTTAATTGCATCGGCTGCCATTTCGCCGGATTTCAACGCCAACAATAAACCTGAGGAGTAGAGTGGGTCGAGGAATCCAAACGCGTCCCCGACAAGCACCCAGCCCGGGCCTGCGACCCGATTACAACGGTAAGAAAAGTCGCGTGTCGCGAAATATCCCGTGACCCGCTTCGCACCAGCAAGACGCTGTGCCGCTCCGACGCACTTCTCGACCTCTTCCTGATAGGTCTCCTCATGCGTTCCTCGCCCCTTGAACAAGTAATCGAACGGGGCCACGATTCCAACACTCACCCGGTTGTCGTGAAGCGGAATATACCAGAACCAGCCAGCACGGTCGGCAGTCTGAAGAATGACCGTCGCACCCTCATCCCGGCCCTCGTCAGCGTAGGCGTTTTCCCAGTAGGTCCAGATCGCTCCTTTGTTAAGCACCGGGTCCCATGTTCGCAACTTCAGTCGGTTCATCAGCAGGCCGCTTTGACCGCTGGCGTCCACCACAACCTTCGCATGCACCACACGCTGCGAGCCGTCTTCAAGACGCACCCGCACCCCAGTGGCACGGTCTCCGTCAAACAGCACGTCCATCACGCGTGCACCTTCATGAGCCTCTACACCATGCTCTCGCGCATTGTTCAACATCAGATGGTCGAACTCACTGCGGACAACCTGCCAGGTCTGTGAGCACTCGTGGTTGTTATTGTCTTCAAAGTAAAACGGTGCAGAGGCCTTGCCGTTAAAACTGACGAACTGCACGCTCCGCTTCTTCACGAAACGGCTGCCCTTCATTTTCGGCAGCATGTTCAGTCTCTTCAATACCCAGTAAGTCTCAGGAATCAAAGACTCTCCGACATGAAACCGGGGAAAATGCTCTCGCTCGAACAACTGTACGTTACGTCCCTGCTGCGCCATCAACGTCGCAACGGTTGCACCAGCAGGTCCCCCACCAATCACCACTACGTCGGTTTCCGTAATTGTTTCCGGTGCCGCAGTCACCATGGCTTACTCCAGCATTCTTTGCAAAAACCCTGAAAATCAGGCAATTAGCAGGCCCAACCGAGTCCCGGACGCTGGCCCGGAACTACCAATGAAGATACTAGACGCCGAAAGAACAGTTGTCCACACAACTATTCGTCTCACAATCATCTTTTTATCTGTTTTCTTCGGCCGATGAACGAATTTCTGAACGATTTGTGTTTTGTTTCGGGACTGGATTACTGGATCTGACCGGAGAGGGGCTTGCTGGAAGAGAATCTCTCTATAAATTGACCTCCGTGCCGGCAGACGATATTCCGTCCCGATTCCGTCCCGTTGAGCGTTGTGTTTGGCAAGTCGGTTTCCCGATCTTCCTGACCGGTTGCGTGCTGCTGCGAGATCCGTCACGATTCGCAGCGGTCTCTGACGAGCCATTATTCATCGGACGCCCGTCGATACGGCCCAAACGGGCGAACTTTTCCCTTCTGGTTCGGTCAGTTCTACCGTATTCTGAACCGTCGCTGGTTGGAGTGGTCGCTTTGCCGCGAATAACAGGCCAGCGAATAACAGGCCAGCGAACGACAGGGGCCTTACAGCCCTGGAAAACCAGGATTTGAAAGAGTCTTATGTGGTCAGCGTGTACCTCCGGCGTCCGCTTTGCAATCCTCCTGGTGTTGGTGCTTGGTTGCAGCCAGCCCAGCCCCGTCTCGAAGCAAACGGATTCCCCGGAGACGCAGACGATTGTGACGACTTCGGTTGCGCTGGCAGAGGTGGCAACTCGTCTGAATTCTGGCACTATTCCGGTTTTGAACGTGATTCCAGAAGACAAATTGTCTCCGGACTGGCGGCCGCGGAAGGCGTCCGTTCGAAGTCTGCAGCAGGCGACGCTGGTGCTTCTGAACGGTGCCGGGTGGGAGCCATGGACGGAACGCGTCTCGCTGGCAACGTCAAGAACTCTGGAAACATCCGCTGCCGCATCCTCGCGATGGATTCAGATTCCAGACGCCGTGACTCATCAGCATGGTCCCGAAGGCAGTCATAGTCACGCTGGCACTGTCTGGTCCACGTGGCTGTCTCCCGAGCTGTTCGAAGTCCAGATTGCCGAAGTGGAATCCCGTTTTGTGAAAAACTGGCCGGAGCGTCGCACAGAGACCAACCGAGCGGCGGGCCAGCTGCGGTCTGAACTGCAGCCGGCGCGTTTGCTGTGTCAAACAACGCGCGAACATGTGTCCGGTACAAAATTTTCCATCGTTGCAGACTCCCCCTGCTGGCTGTATCTGATGCGAGACACAGGGTTGGAAGGGAGCTGGCTGCACTGGCCAGCCTCCGGGGAGTTGTCCGAATTTGCCCTGAAGGAACTGACCACTGCGAATGACAAATTGCCTGCCGACGTGCCGAAACTGTTTCTTCTGAATCGGCGTCAATCCGCCGCGTCAGAAAAGGCTCGTCAGCTGGGATTTCGTGTCGTCCTGTTAGACGACTGTATTTTGGCAGACAGCGAACAAAGCGTCATTCAGCGAATTTCTGCCAACGTGACACAGCTACACAAGGCCACGACCGAAGCATTCTGAACAGTACCAGGGTGCGAGTCACGGTGGGCATCAGACTTCCAGGTGCCAGGCCGTCACGCGCAACCGCTGTTGTACCTGCGACTGCAGTTTGCGGGCCTCCAGGGAACTCTGGCAGCGAATAAATACGGTGGATCCGCTGCCCGACATGAACACCGGGCGTCGTGTCAGATGCTGTAGTCGGGCGATCAGCTCGGCCATTTCCGTGTTGGCCTCACACGCGGCCGTCGTCAGCCGATTAAACATCAGGTTGTCCAGCTGCGACGTTCTGCCATCTGCCAGACACTGAGCGATATTTGTGGAGGAGACAGGTGTCTCGGGAATCCGGGTTCGTCGGAAAACATCCGGGGTGCTGTTACCCTGGGCGGGTCTGACAGCAACAAAAAACAAACGAGATGTCATGGGAATCGGAAAGATCTGTTCTCCGCGGCCACGGCACACCGCCGCTCGACAGCCACTCAGCAGAAAATTGATGTCGCTGCCAAGACTGGCCGCGATGGAATGCAGTTCCGTATCTGTGGTCGGAAGGTTCCAGACAGTTCGGCAGGCCAGCAGTGCTGCAGCCGCGTTTCCGGATCCTCCACCAAGTCCGGATTCGGGTGGAATCTGTTTGTGCAGGACAAAATCCGCGCCCGGCGCACTGCTGCCGTGGAATTCTCGCAGCTTTTCGGCAGCCTTCAAAATCAGGTTTTTATGATCCAGCGGCACACCGTGTCGCAGGCTTTCGGTCGTTGCATCACTAAACCGCAGTCGCAGCTGCTGGTCATCGCGAGGCATCACAGTCAGTGTGTCGCAGAAAGTGGTCCGCACCATGACGGTATCGAGTTCATGGTATCCATCAGGTCGCTTGCCACAGACCTCCAGAAAGATGTTCAGCTTTGCCGGACTCTGCACAACAACTGCGTGTCTGCTTCTGCCAACCAGACCGCAACAGACCTGGTTGGTGCTGTCAGAAAGGCTGTCTCCCGAGCAACTTGAATTTGAGGCGTGCATTGTGGCTTTCACGTGACTGCGAAAAAACACTCTGAGTGAACTGCAGTGGATCCTGATCACCAGCTGGAAATAAGACAACCGAACAACGTTCGACAGGATTTATTCCAGCCTGCAGGATTCCCCGAAAGGACGACTCAGACCGTCGAGGTCTTGCAAAACCCGCAGAAACCAAACCGATAACTTGCAAATCCCTGGAGAATTCTGGCTTCAAACCATCGGCAATTTGTGCGATACTTCAATGGCTGTTTTTAATTTCGTGAAGTGGGTTCTGTCTGGCAAAGAGTGTCCGAGACAGGTCTCTGAATTCTCGCTGGAATTGAACAGGTTTTCGATATTTCAATACAGGTTTCCAGACAGTCAACACTGGTGCAACTTGAAACTCGCAGGGAAGCGAATGCCATCGGAACGACTACTCAACCTGCTGCAGGCGGAGGGGCTGGCGTCGCGTGCTGATCTGAAAGCAAGTGAACCCATGGTTCGCCAGCTTTCCGGTGACCTGCCGGACTTTGACTTCGTATGGCTGGATGCGCTGGTTCAGCGACGCCATTTGACGCCCTGGCAGGCAGAGCAATTGCAGGCAGAGCCCCCCGGAAAGCTCAATCTGGGAACCTGTGTTCTGCAACAACCACTCGGGCTGCACACCTACCTGGCTAGAACCACCGCTTCCAATACCTCTGTGGTAGCTCGCAAACTTCTGCCCGCACCCGGCACCACAGGCGATTCCATCCGCCAGCGCGCGCATGACATCCTGAGCGTCGTGCAGAAAAGCAGCTCCGCTGTGCCGAAGTCTCTGATATTACCGCAGCAGGTGCTCTGCGAGGAAAGCCAGAACGTCTGGCTGATTTCCGACTATGTCTCCGGCTGGGGACTCGACGAACTTCTGACTCGCGGCGGCCGTCTGCCGTGGCCGGCTGTCGCGGAAATCGGTCGGGAAATCATGGACATGCTGGCATGGTTTGAATCTGTGCATCTGCAGCACGGCAACCTGACATCGTCCAATGTTCGCCTGTGTAGTCATGGACGCATTGCGATTGTGGATGCATTGTCACGGCGCATCAGTCGTCCGATGGCAACGGTCGGGCTGCAGATTTCTTTGCGTGAGTGCGACGGGATGGCTCCTGAGTTGATCGGCACGGGACGCTTACCGGATGCTCGCAGCGAACTCTATGCCGTCGGCTGTCTGCTTTGGCATCTGCTGACCAGTCGCCCGGTTGTGCTGTCTGCAGACCCGATACGGCGTCTGATGAAGCAGCGTGAACACGACATTGAAGACGTCCGAAACTTTGTCCCGGATTGTCCGGAATGGATGGCCCGATGTCTGCAGGCGATGACCCGACGGCTGCCGGAACTACGCCCAGCCGGTGTTTCAGAAATTCAGCAGTTGTGGCAGCCCTTCTGTGGAACCGGCTTTAAACATCTGCGGCGGATCGCGCACGCGATGCCGGATCGTGCTTCAAGAACCATGCAATCTGGCCGAGTCGCAGGTTCTGCCCGAAGAATCTGGTCACTGCGGTCTGCTGGATGGACGACTGTGGCGGTCACGGTACTGGCGGGGGGCGTCTTTCTGTCCACTCAGTCCGAGTTTTCATGGCAGCCCATGCCGCTGAATTTCAGGCCCTGGTCAGAACTGCTCACCAGCCAGAGAGTCCCCGATGCCGCACTGACTGAAAATCCCAATCCCTCACCGCAAGTGCTGGTCGCTGCGGAAACGCTTCCCGAGCCGGATGCTGAAGGTACGATTCAGTTGCAGAGCGGTAAGTCTTACATCGCAGGTCCGCGTCGATTTCCTGGAACCCTGCGGATTGTTTCCTCGGGAACTGGGACGGCGTCCATTCAGATTCCCAGGGGAACGCAATGGATCCTGCAGGCACGGTCCGTGGAACTGCGAGGTCTGTCGATTGGTCTCAGCGAAGAGCCGTCCCCGATCACAAAAAACGCGCCTCAGCGAATAACACAGATGGTGGCCGTGCAATGCGGCGCACTAGCGGTTGATGGATGTGTGCTGCAGTCGCCGTCAGATGCGGATGACTTTTCCGGACTGGGCTGGTATCGCCCGTCTGGTGCCGAAGGGATCGTACTGATTACAAATACGGTCTTTGCCGGCGGCGGCTATGGGCTTTCACTGAATCATCCACCGCAGCGGTTTGAACTTCGCAATGTCCTGCTGGCGAATCGCGGTAGCGGCATGCTGTGTGAATTCTCGAACGGCGACAGTGATGCCTGGTCAGCCTCTCTGAAAAATGTCACCCAGCGATTTGGTTTCAGCCTTGCCGATGTGATTGTTCATGAGCAGGGGCCGCAGGCCCTGAATCTGACGATGACGGCGCAGGATTGTGTCTACCAGCCTCGTATGGCGGTCGTACGCATTCGTCCGGTCAACGAATGGAAACCGGATGCAATGCTGGTGCGGTTTTCAGCCGGCGATACGGGGCAGCCAGCGATCGTCAGCCCCAGTGCCGATTCCGTGGTCTACATCAATCGAACGCTGGGACAACCCGTCAGTCTGCCGGAGTCGCGCCTGCCCGACAATATGCTGTTGTTTGCTGAGGTGATCTTTGGAGATGCGGAAGCACGCTCATCTGAATCCCCATGGTCAGCTTCTGCTTTGGCGGATTTTGATGGACCAAAGCTGACCGCACAGCTGCCGGGAATCGTTCTCAACGAGCTTCCCGGTGGTGCTGAGTGAGTGAGTGAGTGACCGTTTCGGACCTTCTTTTAACGACACGCCCATAGATCCCCGCCCCCATGCGATTCAGCCCCAAACGGAGCGGCATGCTGTCGCCATGCGGCGTGAGCCCATCGAGGACTATTTCACAAACTGAAATTCCCTGGAATTCAGAATGGCCCACACGACATCTTCCCAGCCCTGCTGCGAATTTTCGTACTTTGCAATACTGCTGATCACGAATTCAATCTCGTGCGGTTGCGGTTCGCGACTAAACGCAGCGACGTACAGCTCCCGCAGCTTTTCTGCGGACGTTCGTTTGTCGTCTTTCGCGAATCGCGACGCCCGCCCCTGACCATTTTGCAGCCGTCCCTGAACATCCGCAGAGTTCAGCAGGTGCAATGACTGCGAGAGATTGGCTTCCGGTGACCGTTCACATTCGCAGGCACTTTCCGCTTCGGGCTTGCCAAACACCTGCAGGAAGTAGTTGTTGAAGCCGTTGTCCGGCAGCTGCACGGCTGTTGTTCCCTGAGGAATTGTGCCGAAGTTTGAAGGCGTTTCCGCGACGGTATTGACCGCATCGTAGAGCACCTCAGCAGTCAGTCGGCGGGGATAGAACCGCGAAAAATTTTGGGTATCCGCGATGTTGGATTCGGTGGGTTGTGAACTTAGCTGATACACACTGGACCTGCAGATGGTGCGAACCAAATCCTTCAGGTCAAACTGGTGTTCCAGAAAGTGTTTGGAAAGGGCATCGAGGAGTTCCGGATTGGACGGTGGATTGGTGACTCGAAGGTCGTCTTCCGGGTCGACGATACCGCGTCCCAGAAAATGCTTCCAGTAACGATTGACAAGAGCCCTTGCAAAGAAGGGATTTTCCGGTTCAGCCATCCAGTCCACAAGGTGCTGCCGGGCATCGTCGTACTTTGAAATCTCCATCGGGGCGCTGCCCAGCCCGGCTGGGGCTACATCCAGTTGTGTTCTGGGATTGCGGGACTTCGGAACCTCTGCCTTGACATACACCGAGTCCGGCTGGTTCACCTGCGGGTTGTACCTGGAATTCTTCAATGCCACCTGTGAGAAGAAGGCTTCGAAACCGTAGTAGTCCTGCTGACTCCATCGTTCAAACGGGTGATGATGACATTTGGCGCAGGCCAGTCGCATTCCCAGAAACAGCTGTGCCACATCTTCCATCTGCTGAGTGGACGTGGTGACTTCGCGGTACCATGCCGTGGGCGGATGAGTCTCTGAATCGCCGGTGGCGGTCAACACCGATCGAACAAACTGATCGTACGGCATGTTCTCTCGCAGCGCGCGTCGAATCCAGCCGTGGAACCGATAGGTGTACTGGATGTCTGTTGCCTGACGTCGTTTATTTCGCAACACGGCCGCCCATTTGTTGGCGAAGTAGTCGGCATATCCCGGACTGTCCACAAGCCGATCCACAAAAGCGTCTCGCTTGCCGGGACTGGTATCCTGAACAAACTGCAGTGTGTCCGTCGTGGACGGCAACCGACCGGTCAGGTCAATACTGACGCGGCGAATGAAAGTCTGATCATCGCACAGATCTGCCGGGGGAATGCCGAGCTGCCTGAGCTTAGAGAAGACGAGAGTGTCGATGAAGTTCTTTTCCGGTGGCGTTGCAGGCACTGGCAGTCCCTGAGGCACAATGGCCCGAAACACTCCGACCTGTCCCTGAAAACGAACCATGATGGCCACTTCCCCCGGAACGTCTTCCACGGTGATCCGACCGGAACCGTTTGGAATCGCCATTTCCGGAAGATTGGCTTCGTAGGACGCCAGCCGGGTTACATCGCGGACAGACCCATCGCTGTAATGGGCGATGACGGAAAGTTGCTGACGGGATTTAAAATTCATTTCGCGGACGGCAGGCACTGCCTCGATGCGTTCCAGTACCGGATCGGACTCAGACCCATAGGGCATCCCCTGTTGAATCCAGCGAGTGACAAGATCCCATTCATAGGTCCCCGGCGACATCCGCTGCCCGCCACCATGCGGCAGAACGTTGGCGGGTTTCTGGAGGAGCAGGCTGTACTCCGGATCTGCCGGAAAAATGCGACGGCCTCGATCTTCGTGCACGAGAAATTCGTAGTCTTCTTCGGGATAGAATCCCAGCAAAGACAGTCGGAAACCATTCTGACCATCCGCCTTGCCGTGACAGCCCCCTGCGTTGCACCCCAGCTTGGTAAAGACCGGTACGATTTCGTTTTCAAAGTTGACCGGAAGGTCTTCGGAACAACGGGCTGTCGTAAGGACAATCGTGGCCGTTTTTCCGGAAGCTTCTGTGGCAGTCACCCTGGCAGTTCCATCTTTGATGGGAACAACAAGGCCTTCACGATCAACAGTCAGCACTGTGGCGTCATCCACAGCATAGGTGACAGCATGCGTCAGGTCATGCCGCTGCCCGCTGGAATACACGCCCGTGACCAGCAGTTGTCGTCGAGCCTTCTGGCCCGTCAGCTGCGTCGGACCTGCAGCCTCAAACTCAACCGACAGAAGTTCGCCTGCCGGACCCAGTCCAGGAGGAGCAGCGAGGGCAATCGAGAGACTGTCAGAAAGAATGACGACACACAGCATCCCGACAAATGTGATGAAGTGACGCATCGATGTCTCCCGGAGGGAATGAACTCACAAACTGCCATGCGATAGTTTGACGCGTGTTTCAGCAATACGCAAGAAAACTCAGGTTGTGATCAGCCCCAAAACCTCGATTTACGCATGTTTTTTGGGAAAAACGGTTGAAAAAGCCAGTTTGTTGAATCCAAATGAATCCGAAAGCGGCCAGGAATCAGCGGCGTGCGGCTGACAGAGTGCACGAAGCAGCGCTCAGGATTCGCCGCAGGTGTGGGCGTTGAGAAATGGATCTGGCGGACATTGTTCCGATTTCGCAGTCCGTCACTTGAAGAGTGAGTTGCATCGGGTCGGGAATCCACCGCCTGCATTCCGATGTTGGACAGAGCCCCACCCACAGCGTCCGTTTTAAGTTTGCACAAATTCACAGGGCTGGAAGCCCGGCACAACATCTGGCGATGGCGCGTGAGTCACCGGCCGTGCCGAAAACGACTTTTCAGACCTCGGAGGGCCGGCACATCGGCAAAGTGTGCGGTCCCTGTCTAATATGAACCCGCAGCGCCAGCATGGTACTTCGGGGAGGATGTGCTGTTTACTGGGTATTGGCCTGCAGGGCTGTCAGAAAACAGACGGTGGCAAGCATTGCGCCTCCATCGGATCACCCCAGGTTTGTGAATTTCACACTGACGGGGTGACAGAAAACCGCTACGCAACGGAGTCGCACAAATTCCTCTGCCGTGCCTCGCACATACAGACGCCAGACGCTCCGCAGACCGAGCCCACCGTCTTTGACGCATCGATGACGCCACGCGTCTTCAGAACACAAGGCGGTACGCAACGCCCGGGCAGAATTGCACTTACAGCAAACGACACAGATGGATGGTATCGGTTCCGTCCATGGTCAGGCCTGTCCAAACGCCGCGCCCGCACCCCGAATGGGGTGCCAGAAAATAGCCGGTGGTAAGCCCGCGCCACCACCGGAACCGCGACACACAACGCCCACCGCACCCCGAACGAGGTGC
>CAIQIE010000373.1 GCA_903871805.1 uncultured Planctomycetaceae bacterium
CCTGCGCTTGCTAATTCGCTGGTCTGGGTTTTCCTGAGTGGAACCAATGTTGTCAGCATCAGTTCCGGGGCGACGCCCTATCCGTTGTTTGTTTTCGTGGGCACCCTGGTTTGGACAGCGTTTAATGGGTCATTGTTTGCGGCTTTGGGATGTGTCGAAGAGGCAAAGGGAACCCTTGCGAAGGTGAATTTTCCGCAGGAAACGCTCGTTTTGGTCGCCGTCGGCAAGTCAGTTCTGAATGTAGTTGTCACAGCGGTGTGCCTCGTCCCCTTTCTGATGCTTTACCCCGTAAAGCCACACCTTGGGATGTGGTTGTTTCCGCTTGGAGTCCTGGTGACTTTGATAAGCGGAACTGCGTTTGGTCTGATACTGGTGCCCATTGCCGCACTGTTTAGTGATCTTGGCAGGGCGATTAATCTGGGAATGCGATTTGTATTTTTCCTGACGCCTGTGATTTTTCCTCTTCCTGTGTCAGGAACCGGCAGAATGCTGATGCTTTGGAATCCGGCCACAACTCTTGTCGTGACTACGAGGTCGTGGCTGCTGGGTGGTGAAACTGCAATGACCGGTTCGTTCCTGGTGGTGGGATTTGTCAGCGTCGTATTATTGTTTGTTGGAACTCTGGCTCTGAAAGTCGCACTTCCTCACATTGTGGAACGCATGGGCGGCGGTTGACGCACTGCCCCCGATCCCTGGCTTCCTGAACCCTGATCCCGGTGCGCAAATCCTCCATGTCTGACACACTCATTAAAGCAGAACATGTCTCCAAGAGATTCTGCAGGTCATTGCGAAAATCGCTGTGGTATGGAGTCCAGGATGTTTGTCATTCATTGAATCCATGGTCGAAATCGGATTGGCATGGCGACCTCGGGCGGGATGTTGGTCAGACCGCACTTCGCCGAGATGAGTTTTGGGCGCTGCAGGATGTCAACTTCGAGGTGAAACGCGGGGAATGCCTTGGGCTGATTGGTCATAATGGTGCGGGAAAAAGCACGCTTTTGAAGATCCTCAACGGTCTGATCAGGCCTGACCATGGCAGGATCACGATGCGGGGACGCGTCGGAGCCATGATTGAGTTGGGAGCGGGATTCAATCCGATACTAACTGGAAGAGAGAATATCTATAATCAGGCTGCGTTGCTGGGTTTTTCCCGGAATGAAGTGAGAAGCCGCTTCGATGAAATCGTCGAGTTCTCAGAGATATCCCATGCACTGGATATGCCGCTTCAGAATTACAGTTCGGGAATGAGAATTCGGCTGGGGTTCTCTGTGTTTGCGCATCTTGAGCCTGACGTCCTGCTCATTGACGAGGTTTTGGCAGTTGGAGACGTTGGTTTCAGGATGAAAAGCCTGAACAAGATGTCGGAATTGCTGAACCGCTGTGCTGTGATTTTCGTGACGCACACGATGCCGCAGGTTTTTCGTGTGTGTAGCCAATTGATGTTGCTGAAACGCGGCTGTGTGCAGTACAGCGGGCGGGACATTGCCGAAGGCGTCAGTCAGTATTTCGCGGCGTTTGACACCGGGGAACAGGCAATCACCGGGTCCGGTGAAGCCCAGGTGCTGTCGCTTCAGGCGGTAACACCCGGCAACAGGTATGCGATCAACGAATGCGCAGAAATTCGTTTTGGCGAAAGACTCACGATCTCGGCGAAGCTAAAACTTTCCGGAGGGTACACTTCCGGAAAGGTGCAGCTGCTGTTCTGGAATTCAGAGCTGTTGCCGGTGATGGATGTCATGACGGATAATCTGACCGGTTTTCAGTTCCGTACGGACGAACGGGGCATTGCCGAAGTTTCTGCTACGATTCCAAAATTGATTCTGAATGCCGGAAAATACAATGTCAGCGTCATTGTCCTGTCGGAAGACCTGAAGGTGCTATGTCGGCATGACAGTGCGTTGATTGTCAACGTGACTGCGGCGTGCGCCAGCGGTGCCAGTGTGATCATGCCTGCCGAGTGGGGTTGTTTCAAACAGGCCTGAGATACATTCCTGAGTATTCCAGTGGTGTCGTTTAATAATCCTGAGATATCAGAAGACGTGGTGTGATGAAAGCAATGATTCTCTGTGGCGGTCAGGGAACGCGAATGCGTGAAGAGACCGAGTACAGGCCAAAGCCGCTGGTCGAGATCGGAGGGCGTCCGATTCTCTGGCATATCATGAAAACCTATGCGCATTACGGTTTCCGTGATTTCGTGCTGTGCCTTGGTTATCGCGGAAATATGATTAAAGAGTACTTCCTGCAATATGAGGCCATGAGCAACGACTTTACCGTGGCTTTGGGGAGTCAGGAGCAGATTGAAATCCACGGTGCGCACGCTGAGCAGGGGATTCGAGTCACGCTGGCGGATACCGGGCTGCATACCATGACAGGCGGCCGTGTTCAAAAAGCGGCAAAATACGTTGATGATGATACCTTTCTTCTGACGTATGGTGACGGTGTCGCAGACGTCGACATTCAGAAACTGGTCGACTTTCATAAGAGTCATGGTCGGCTGGCGACTCTGACGGCCATGCGACCAACGTCAAGGTTTGGAATGCTCGATCTCGATCCGGAGGGGACTGTTCGCAGCTTTTCAGAAAAGCCAAAAATCGAGGGATGGGCGAGCGCGGGCTACTTTGTACTGAACCGGAGAGTTTTTGACTATCTGAATGGTTCGGCCTGCGTGTTTGAACAGGAACCGCTGGAGCGGCTGGCGAAGGAGAAGCAGCTGGTCGCGTACCAGCACGAGGGATTTTTCTTTGCGATGGATACCTATCGGGAATTCCAGTTCCTGAACGAACTCTGGGATTCCGGACGGTCTCCGTGGAAGGTGTGGGCGTGAATCGTCTTCAGACTCTCACTGAGTGCTACGCTGGTCGCCGCGTTCTGGTGACGGGCCATACCGGCTTCAAGGGCAGCTGGCTTTGCCAGTGGCTGCTGAAGCTGGGGGCCACTGTTCGCGGGTACGCGCTGGATCCGCCAACGACGCCATCCCTCTTCAATGATCTGCACTTGTCCACTCGTATCCAGGATGTGCGGGCCGACGTCAGGGACAAAGATCGTTTGCTGGCTGAAGTGCGGGACTTCCAGCCGGAGTTTGTTTTCCACCTCGCTGCGCAGCCTCTGGTCAGGTATTCCTACGCGCACCCGGTAGAGACTTATGAAACCAATGTCATGGGAACCGTCTACCTGCTGGAGGCCCTGCGTTTAGCAGACTCCGAGTGTGCGGTCGTCATTGTCACCACCGACAAATGTTACGAGAATCGCGAATGGGTCTATGGGTACCGGGAAGATGACCCGATGGGCGGAGCCGACCCCTACAGCAGCAGCAAGGGCATGGCAGAACTTGCTGTGAGTGCGTGGAGACGTTCGTTCTGTGGCGATGGACGTATCAGGCTCGCCAGTGCTCGAGCAGGAAACGTCATCGGAGGAGGCGACTGGGCTCTGGATCGCATCATTCCGGACTGCATTCGTGCGATTCAGGACGGGAAGCCTATTGGAGTTCGCAATCCGAAAGCAACGAGACCCTGGCAGCATGTGCTTGACCCTCTGTCGGGGTATCTGCTGCTAGGGGTAAATTTAGACATGAAACGACACTCAGGACTAGCGAATCTGTTCTGTTCCGGATTTAATTTTGGGCCGCGATCAACGTCCAATCAAAGCGTTGCCAGTGTTGTTTCCGCGTTATTAAGGGAACTTCCTGGAGTTGCCATGGATCTCCCGGAGGTAAACGCGCCGCATGAAGCGAACCTGTTGCATCTCTGCATAGACAAAGCGGAAAAGATATTGGCCTGGACGCCTCAGTGGGATTTTTTAGAGACTGTGCAGAAAACGGCCAATTGGTATGCTGGGTATTTGCAAGCCCGGAACCTTAGGGAAATTACTGATGGTCAGTTGCGGGCCTTTGAAGAGAGATTGGAAGTCTCGTGAAACGGGCGTTTGTTACAGGTGCCGGTGGTTTCGTTGGTTCATTTCTCGTGAGACAGTTGTTGCGGGAGAATGTCAACGTTGCAATTCTCCGTCGACCACACTCGAATTCAGACCGACTGAATGACATACAGTCGCAATTAAGAATCATCTCGGGATGTGAGTCTTCAACGGATAGCTTTGCTGAAGAGTTTCGCAGATTTTCTCCGGATACGGTCTTCCATCTCGGTTGGGCTGGGGTTGGCGGGCCACACCGCGATGACGCATCTCAGCAAATGGAGAATGTTAACTTTTCGGTGCGATTGCTTCAGTTATCTGCTGATTGCGGGGTGAACGCCTGGATTGGAGCCGGGAGTCAGGGGGAATATGGTCCGCTGAACAAAAAAATCAGCGAGTCTGATTGTCCTCGTCCTTCGACGATGTACGGCGCTGCAAAGTTATCTGCTGCTGTGATGTGTCAGAGACTGGCAAATATTTCTGGAGTAGGCTTTGCATGGCTGCGAATTTTTTCTACCTACGGTCCCGGGGATAATCCCGGTTATATGCTTCCCGCATTGATTCGCCAACTGCTGAATGGGGAGCATCCATCACTCACCGCCGGCGAGCAACTGTGGGATTATCTGCATGTTCAGGATGCCGCAAGGGCATTCACTGCAGTTGCCAACGCAAATGCGCAGGGAATCATGAATCTGGGCTACGGGAGAGCTTTCCGACTGCGAAGCCTGATTGAGCTGGTGCGTGATCAGATAAATGGCGATCTGACTCTGGGTTTTGGTGAGCTGCGATATAGTACCGATCAAGTAATGCATCTGGAGGCAGATATCAGCCTTCTGGCCGAAAAGACTGGATGGAAGCCGTGCATATCACCTGAGTTGGGATTAGCCGAACTTGTTGAGTTCATGAAGCGTAAGAGTTAGGAATAGACCGCTGTTGTGTCAGTTCGATTTTAAAAATATTAAGATGGCTCAGCGGTCTTCCGTTAGTACGCACAAAATATGTAGGGTGTTGGCGAGTTGGAAAAATTAGCTGGATGACGAACTATATGAATGTGTCCCAGTATATTGCCAGATTTCTCAAAGAAGCCGGGGTGGAAAGAGCGTTTGAGCTATCCGGCGGAATGATCATGCATTTGATTGACTGCATCCATCAGGAGGGTGGAGTGCAATTGGTCAACGTATATCATGAGCAGTCCGCAGCTTTTGCCGCCGATGCGACGGGCCGTTTGTCGGGCATTCCAGGTGTGGCATTTGGAACCAGTGGGCCAGGCGCAATTAATCTGCTGACGGGAGTGGGGAGTAGTTTCTTTGATTCATCACCGGCAGTTTTTATCACTGGACAGGTGAATCGCCACGAACAAAAGGGGACTCGCGAAGTTCGTCAGTTAGGATTTCAGGAGACGGACGTTGTGTCGATGGCGAAGCCAATTACAAAATGGGCGTACGCCATTCGTGATGCTTCGGAGGTGCCTGAGTGTCTTTATCGGGCCTTCAGCGTCGCAACTTCTGGACGTCCCGGGGCGGTACTGCTGGACATTCCTATGGATGTGTTCCGGTCACCGGTGGCTGGGTTTTTTCGAGCCTGGAAGCCCGGCTTCAGGACGCCGGATGTGAAGTTGCAGCCGGATCGTGTCGAGCAGGTCGTGACTCTGCTTAGGGGCGCGGAACGACCGCTAATTTTGGTCGGTGCAGGAGTCCGCGCTGCTGGGGCTCACGCTCAGTTCCTGAAGTTCGTCGATCGAGTTGATATCCCTGTGGTTCATTCGCTGCTTGCCTGTGATGTATTGCCGTACGGGCATCGACAACGGGTTGGCATGATTGGCACGTATGGGAATCGCTGGGCGAACTTGGCACTATCCGAGTGTGACTGCCTTCTGGTGATCGGAAGTCGTTTGGATATTCGGCAGACGGGAGCGGACACGGATTCGTTTAAAAGAGGTAGAACAATTATTCATGTGGATGTTGAATCTGGTGAGATCAACAATCGAGTAAGCGACTGCATTCCCCTGAACTGTGATATTAGAGATTTTCTTGAGGGTATGCTGGATTGCCCGGCAGTTGGCAGACCTGTTTGGGAAAGGTGGATCTCGGACAGACGTCGGGAATGGCCGGATACCGCAGAGTTGAAAGGGGTTCACGGTATCAATCCAAATGTGTTAATGCATCGCCTCTCCGCATCGAGGGACGTCGCTGCGTACTGTGTTGATGTTGGTCTTCACCAGATGTGGGCTGCGCAGTCTCTCGAGCTGGGAGAAGAAACTCGCTTTCTGACGTCCGGTGGTATGGGGGCCATGGGGTTTGCGCTTCCGGCAGCAGTTGGTGCCGCACTGCATTTGCATGGAGCCCGCCCCGTTGTCGTTATTGCTGGTGATGGTGGTTTTCAGCTAAATATACAAGAGCTGCAGAGTATCGTGCACCATCGGCTTCCCGTTAAGATTGTGGTTGCCAACAACCACTGCCATGGTATGACGAGGCAGTTCCAGGATACGTACTTCGACAAACGCCATGCTGGCACCGTCTGGGGCTACTCAACCCCTGCGTTTCATCGGATTGCAGAGGCGTACGGCATAGCCTCGATGCGGATCGAGAATGCAGAACAGGTAGATGTTGCTGCGGAGTGGTTCTGGCGTGAGCCTTTGCAGCCATGCCTGCTTGAGGTGGAGATTGATCTTACTACGAACGCATATCCGAAACTTGCTTTTGGACGGCCGATTTCCCAGATGGAACCATTGGCCACTCCCCTGGAAATGGAAGCTACTTAGCCGACGCTGCTGCTCTGTCCTGATTCCGATTTGGACAATTAATCCGCGATGTCCATTACTTACAAAAAGCAACCTCTCCTCTCTATTTGCATCCCCACCTTCAACCGCGGAAGATTTCTTCGCGTGATGCTTCAGGCTTTACTGCCGCAGGTGGTAGAGTGTCAGGGGCAGGTGGAGGTCTGGGTACTGGATAACGCTTCAGACGATGAGACTCCTGACGTTCTCAGGGACGCTGCCGGCCTTGGGCCTTATCAGGTCATACGGCAGTCCCAAAACGTTGGCAGTGCTCGAAACATCGTAAATGGACCTTCCGTCCTGGCCAAGGGCGAGTACAGTTGGGTCCTGGGAGACCACAACCTGCTTCGACCCGGTGCATTGCGCAGGGTGGTGCAACGCCTTACCGAGGCTCCGGAATTTGATGTTTTCTACGCCAACTTTCGTTGCGCAGCCTACCCGTCACAGTGGCCCGAGTCTGCAAATTCGGGGCACGACGGTGAGTATTCCTACCTGGGGAATATCGAAGTTACGGACGGACAGACGCAGCACTGGCACAATCTGATTCAGGCCCAAAGTGCGCTTTGCACTCAGAACTATGTGCATATTGTCAGGACCAAAATCTGGAGGAACTTCTGGCACAAGCGGGAATTTGGTGCGGATTACACTTCGACACTTACGACGTATCCGCATACGGTCATGATCGTGAATGAACTCTTCGACGCACCGGCTATGGTCATTGCTGAACCGGTTATCACCATTTTTAATGGTGCACAATCCTGGTCGAACCCCCGAACTCGTCTGAAAGTGTATTTCACCGGGTTGCCAGGGCTGATTGACCTTTTCAAGCAGCGGACACTTGATCCCCAGAAAATCCTGCAAATGCGAGCGATTTTCTGCCACATCGGTCTGGAAAACGTTATTCGCGAAGCCATTCACTCGCTTGGAATGAAATCTGCGTGCAGAGTGTTGATCCGCGAATCGTGCTGTCGGGGAGGGCTATTGTTACTCATTCTGAAGGTGATTCTTCAACAGAGTTTTCCGACAATCTCTGGAGCCTCACATCGTTTTTGGGTTCACCTGCGACATCCACGTTCCTGGTACATATGTAATTTTCGTCCGGCAAGATGGTTGAAGAATTTACTAAAAATTCATCTGGAGTAGTAGAGCGATGTTTGCAATGCATCAGCTCGTATATACCTAATCTTGAGCAGAAAAAATGGCGACTCAGTTCGCAAAAACAAGCTGTTATCTTAAAAACAGTTACTATTGCTTCTGCGACTTTTTGTCTCATGGAAATATAAGGCAACTGCATAGCCTCGTAAGGATACTTCAACGCATTCTGAGGTATTCGATTGCCGGGTTTTGCAAAGATGTTTATTCAGGTGTTCTTATATGAATCCTTGCAACAGAATCGCAGGATATGCGAAGAAGATTCGGCATGAATTGCGGATGTGGGGTTATCGCAGAGCAGAGGATCGAGCAGACAGGCTCTTTCGAAGATGGATGACCAAACTGCAGAAGAACCCACCGGAGGTACTAATCGGGGGTAACTTTGATTTTGCCGGAGGTGTTCGTGGGCATCTGCTCGGGATACAGACATACTCAAACTTGAAAGTTCAATTTGCTCCCGAGGATGCTTTACTCTCCAGGATCGGGGTATACTGGTGCCACGTCCATTTTGGCGGGCAGTTTCGCAGTATAAATGCGTCAGGCTTCTCGGCTATACATTCCCATGTCTACCCTGAGTTTAATGAATGGTGTTTCTTTCAGCAGCAGCAGTATGGTGCATATTGGGTTCATACCTACCATAATCACTATTATCCGGAGTTTAGTCGGGGGCCATTAGAGCCCTGGATGCTGAGGATCAATGAGAGTTTATTGAACACTGCTCGGTTTGCGGACGTCAGGATTAGTGTGTCCCGTTGGCAGCAACAGGAGTTGCGGGAACTGCATTCAATCGAAACAGTCTACGTTCCCAACGGTGTTGATGTGGCTCGCTGCTGTCGAGGAAGTGCGGAGCGTTTCCGAAAAGAATACTCTCTCGATCAATTCATTCTGTATGTCGGTCGAGATGACCCCGTCAAGAATCCGGAAGAGTTTGTACAACTCGCCCTGCGACTGCCGGAAGTGCCCTGTGTCATGATCGGTGGTGGGCTGACCCCCGCCCGAGTTTTCGAACTGTGTGGTTCGGTCCCACAAAATCTTCGGATTCTTGGCCCGAAGTCTTCCGCTGTCGTACATGATGCATTGGCGGCGGCTGCAGTGGTCGTGGTCACAAGTAAGCGTGAGGGATTGCCGACGCTGGTGCTGGAGGCCATGGTTCACGAAAGGCCTGTGGTCGTTCCTGACGAACGCGGATGCTCAGAAGCCGTCAACCACGGAGAGTTTGGTTCAATCTACTCGCTGGGTGATCTGGACGATCTTGAGAACAAGGTTCGGGCCGCGTTGGCGCAGTGTGTGCCCACCGTGGGCGCACTGCAACATGTGAAATCAGAATATGACTGGTCAGTAACAGCAGCAAAGCTGGACAGAATCTATCGTAGAGAGAAGCCGGCAAAGGATTCGAACAGTGAGTACTGATCAACCTACCGGGACGATTCGGGCAACATTTGCAGTCTATGACTGGCCCAACAACGTTTGCGGCCCCGCGTCGTGGGCGGAGCGACTGCTGCCCGGTTTGCAGGAACACGGACTTGAAGTTTCCTGTCTTGCTTTATGCTGGGGGGAATCAGGGCCTCTCGTCAGCAACCTTCGTAGAGCGGGCGTGCCTGTCTCTGATACAATTTGCGTTGGAACATCAGAGGATAGAGTTCGTTGGATTCTTGGTGAAGTAGGGCGGTTGAAGCCTCATGTTTTTGTTCCAAACCTGGTCGTTCCGGCGATGTATGCCTCACGCTGGATTCGTGAAAGTGGCATTTCCACTGTGGGGGTGCTTCATTCCGACGATCCGTTTTATCAAGGGGTGCTGGATGTTTTTGGGGCTGGAAAAAGGCATGACGCGCTAAGCGCCTTCGCAAGCGTATCCGAGGAATTACATAGGCAGGCCCAGCGACGCATTTCCCGCGAGTCTGAGAGTATCTGCATACCGTGCGGAGTTCCGATTCCTCCGGAGATGCCAAAAAGAAGTGGCGATTTTCAGTTTGGTTATGTCGGAAGACTTTCCGAGGTGCAGAAACGCATTTCTGATGTGACTCGGGTGATGTGTCGCACGGTCAGGGAAGTCGAATCGACAAGCGGATACATTTTTGGTGATGGCCCGGACAGAAAGAACGTGGAACACATTCTGGCATCCGAAGGGGCTGGCTTACCAGTCAGTCTGATCGGGCGAGTGGGGCCGGACGAAATCCAGTCTCATTTGCAGCAAATGGATGCAATCCTGTTACTCTCTGATTACGAGGGACTGCCAATTGCTTTAATGGAAGCCATGGCTTGCGGCGTTGTACCGGTGGTGTGCAGCATGAAGAGTGGCATCCCTGAGCTTGTGCGTCACGGTGAAACTGGTTGGATTGTCAATGACCGAGGGGAGAGCGTCGTAGAGGCGATCAGAACCCTTCGAGACGATAAATCGCTAAGAACACGATTGTCACGGAATGCTCGGGAATTGATTCGACATAAATTCTCACATGACGTCTCTGTTGAGGGTTGGGAAAGACTTCTGTTACGCCTTGCATCGCGTTCACGAGTTGGAAGACTACAGATTCCGTCCAAAGTCACACTACCGCCTGTTCATCCGGCACTGGCTGCGGAGGATCAGCGGGAGCGACAAGTGCCACTGCATTCTGCACTGCTGAGAGCCCTCGGCGACACTGTCAGACGAGTGCTGCCCGGCGTTCGTAAGTCAGACTTTACCTCGACGAATGAGCAATAAATGGGCACATTGTGTCTGATCAAAGGGCATAAGCCACTGATCAGTGAGACATTCATTGACACACACATTCAGCGGCTCACCGGTGAAAAGGTTGTCCTCTACAACTATTTTCCGGAGTACACGCTGAATGGACGGACGCTGCGCTATTTCTACAGTCGCCGTCCATGGCTCACAAAAGCTCAGCGGTTGCTGCCGCAGTTCCTGTATGATCGGCTCGTGACTCGGCATGAAATGTCGGACGAACGCACCATGGACTTCATGGCCGGGTTCTTTCGCCAGCACAATGTCGACGTGATTCTGGCGGAATATGGGTTCAACGGGGCCGACATCGCTCCTGTGGCTAAAGCCCTCGGCATCCCGCTTGTCGTGCACTTTCACGGCCATGACGCCCACCGGGAACCGGAGATTTCCGCCTATCGCGATCGCTATCGCTTTATGTTTCAGTATGCCTATCGTTGCCTTAGTGTATCACACTACATGACGCAGGCCATGCTGGAACTGGGAGCGGACCCTCAGCGAATCGTATACAACCCCTATGGGGCGCGGGAGTATTTCTTTGACGTGCAGCCGGATTACCGTCCGACGCTGATTGCCGTCGGACGATTTGCCGACATCAAGGCGCCCTACCTGACCCTCGCTGCCTTTCAACTCATTGCCAAAGACAATCCGAACGCCCGCCTTGTGATGGTCGGAGATGGGCCGCTGCTGGAATGCTGCCGCAGTCTGGCACGCACCTGGAATCTGGAAGCCCAGGTTTCATTTCCCGGAGCGCTGGTACACGAACAATTCCTGCCACTGTTGTCGCAGGCCCGGGCCTTTGTCCAGCATTCGGTGGTGACCAGCTACCGCGATGCGGAAGGCACACCGAATTCAATTCTGGAGGCCCAGGCCGCCGGGCTACCCGTGATTTCAACCCGCCATGCCGGCATCAACGAGGCCGTCGTACACGGCGAAACAGGTTTTCTGGTTGCGGAAAGAGATATCGAAGACATGGCCCGCCGCATGCAGCAGCTACTCAGGGACGAACCCCTGTGCCGACTCATGGGAGCGGCCGCGCGGCGGCATATCTCGACCAATTACAGCATTAATCGTCACATTGGCACCCTGAGCGACGTTCTGAATCAGGCAAGGTGTCTTCCGCGATAAACGTCGCGCGTGATCACGCCCTGTTGCGAATAATGCTCCAGGTGCGCAGAAATTCGGCGATTGCATGTCAGTTGCACTGTTGTTTGTGTGACGCCCCGGCAATGGACGGGGATTAAAGTACCGGTTTGCGTCGACACGCATTGACCGAAGTAAATTTTATGGCACCTGAGCACAAATCCGTCAGGATTCCGGACATGAATTCGTCGGCCGCACCGCGAGGCGTTCACTCACGCGTGTTGCTGGTGTGGGGGCTGGTGTTTCTTGCGGGGTTGTTGATTACGTGGCCGATCGTGGTGTTGCAGACAATTCGCGCGGGTAGCCATAACAAGTCGATAGTGGTCAGTGTGGATGGACTCGACAGCAGTGTGCTGCGACTGGTTTCGATCGGCACGCGGTCTCCAATCGGTAGTCAGGGGCAGTTGCAGCCGTGC
Organism: uncultured Planctomycetaceae bacterium; assembly: GCA_903871805.1. Classification (GTDB taxonomy): domain Bacteria; phylum Planctomycetota; class Planctomycetia; order Planctomycetales; family Planctomycetaceae; genus SXXK01. The sequence continues at coordinate 12,110 of CAIQIE010000373.1, forward strand.
GACGAACCCGGTGTTTTTGCCACCGCGTTTGCATCGCAGCCGATTTCTGAGTTGTTTCTGCATTTGCCCGCCAATGTGCCCAAACAGGCCATTCAGGTGTCGGCGTACTTTGGCATGCGTCTGCCGCCTGGGAAAAACTGGCGCGACAGGCACTCGGGGCAGACGGTAACGATTGTGTCCGACGAGTTGGGTGAAGTATCTGCTGGACATATCATACCCCTTCGTTTTCAGCCACTTTCCGGGTATTCACGGAGCCCCTGGGGACGCGCTTTGAACTGGTCCGGAGACGTTGCGCTGGTTCTGCGAACCTTGGCACGTGCCACTGGGCTCTCGCTGGGATTACTGCTGCTAATTAACGGCGGATGGGCATTTGTAACGGAATTCCGCCGTGTTCAGCACGGTGCGAGTGGCGTTGTGCTGGACGGACCAGTATCACTGCATCCCGCCGACTCGGCAAGGTCGCTGCTGATGTGGTGCGGGTTGATGGCGGTGATTGCTGGAATTCTGTTTTTCCGGGATCCACGGGTGCTGCTGAGTCCCTCAATGGAAGTTGAGGATGGCACAATGATTTTTCAGCATTTTTATCATCATCGTGAAATGTCGGAGCTGCTGCGGTTCAAAGCCGGATATGTGCCGCTGATCCCCAACTTACTGGGATACCTGAGTGTGCGAGTGCCAACGACATGGGCAGCGCACTGGCTTGCTGCGGTTCCGTTTCTTTTGTCTGTGTTTCTTTACAGTCTGCTTTTCTGCCGGCCCTATGCTCGACTATTCCCCGGACGTGGTTCGGCAGCGGCCGCCTGCCTGCTGTTAGCGTTCGCGCCGGTTTCAGATCGGCTGCTGTTGGCAAATACTGACTACATGATCTGGAATCTGCTGGGGATGCTATTGTTGCTGAGTGTGGTGGATCCGGGCCGCGGCTTATTGTCGTCCAGCGTCTGTTTGCTTGGTTTGCCCCTGCTCATCTGTTCGCATCCCCTTTCAATCCTTGCGGGACCGGTGCTGGTGTTTCGCTGGTTTCTGGAACGCCGGCTGCGGTCATATTGGTTGATTTCTCTGGGGGTTGTGATTCTGTATCAGTTGCTGGGTGTGCAGCATGATCAGGTTCCTCAGGGAGATTCGATCACTGGCAAACTGCTGCAGGTCAGAGATGTTTCCCTGCTGGCTTTTCAGTTTTCGGGTCAATTGGCAGTTCGCAGCTTGCTGGGCCGTGTTTGGACGGAGTCGTTGTCGCCGGAAACACTGCAGACCCTGAGCTGGGGGATGGTGCTTGTTTTTTCAGGTGTTCTATTCCGGGTACTGATGCGGCGGACGCGGCTGTGGAAAGAAACGCTGATGGGATTATATTTTGTTTATGGCCTGACTTTTCTATGTCTGTATGCTCGTGGGGCCGAGTCGATCGTGAACTTTGATGGCGCACCGCGATACATCTATGTCCAGAGCCTCGTGTTTCTGACGCTCTGTGCGTCGACTTTGTCGTCAGTTGTAGAATCGTGTCGAGTAGTCTTTAGCATGAAAATGGTCGGGGGGCGACAACTGCTTCCAGCAGCGGTATGGACGCTGATTCTGGGCTGGAACTGGCATCTGAATTGGGAACTGGGGTGTTTTGGGGGCGAAATCGGCAAGCACACGCCATATCTCGTTCAGCAACCGGAGAACGGAGCGACCGTGAGCAGTTTTCTGCAGCAGTTGGCTCAGTTGGAAAAAAAAACGGAGTCCGGTGCGGGGTTCCGGGTCGAGGCCGTAAAACGGGATGACTGGACGATCACCATTGATACGCGGGTTGTGAAGAAGGACGGTGGCGAATGAAAAAGACAATATTAGTAACCGGCTCGTCCGGCTTAATCGGATCTGAGGTTTGTGTGTTTTTCGCCGGTAAGGGCTTCACAGTTCACGGCGTTGACAATAACCAGCGGGCCGTGTTTTTTGGTCCTCAGGGGGACACTCGCTGGAATCAATCTCGTCTGATGAACACCCTGCCCGGGTTTTGCCATCACGAACTGGATATTCGCAATCGCAGCGGTGTGCTGGACCTTGTCCGGCAACTGAGACCCTCTGTGATTGTCCACACAGCCGCTCAGCCCTCACACGATCGTGCGGCCGCGATTCCGTTTGATGATTTTGACACCAATGCTGTGGGTACAATGAACCTGCTGGAAGCAGCTCGTCAGGCGTGCCCGGAGTCTCCGTTTATTCATCTCAGCACAAATAAGGTGTACGGCGATGCTCCGAATCGGCTGGCTCTGACGGAACTGGAGACTCGCTGGGAATATGCCGATGCGCAGTATCAGTTCGGGATCCCTGAGACCTTTACGATAGATCAGTCAACGCACTCGCTGTTTGGTGCGTCCAAGGTGGCCGGAGATATTCTGGTGCAGGAATACGGGCGTTACTTTGGGATGCCGACGTGCGCGTTGCGTGGCGGTTGCCTGACAGGTCCGAATCATTCTGGCGTGGAACTGCATGGCTTTCTGAGCTATCTGGTGAAATGCAATCTTGAGGGGCGGGAATACCGCGTGTTTGGTTATCTTGGTAAACAGGTGCGTGACAACATTCATTCTCACGACGTTGCTGAGCTGATTTTTCAATTCTCCGAGACGCCTCGGTGCGGAGAGGTGTACAATCTGGGAGGCGGCAAAGACAACTCGTGTTCGATTCTGGAGGCGTTTTCGCTGGCGGAAAAGCACAGCGGACAGGCCATGAAGTTCACCTACGTGGACGAGAATCGCGTTGGGGATCACATCTGTTATTACAGTGACCTCAGAAAAATACGATCCCATTTTCCGCAGTGGTCTCTGACACGCAGTCTGGATGACATCGTGCGCGAGATTGTGGATTCCTGGAAGTCTCGCACATGAAACTGATGATCACCGGAATTTGCGGATTTGTGGGAAGTTCGCTGGCGCGTGCATTCCGCGAGCAGCACCCCGACTGGACGGTTTGCGGCATCGATAATTTCACTCGTCCGGGCAGTGAGACGAACCGTCGTCCGCTGGAACGTCTGGGAATCAGAGTTCAGCGTGGCGACATTCGACGACCTCGCGATTTGCAGAAATTGCCCGCGTGTGAATGGGTGATTGACGCAGCGGCCAATCCCAGTGTCCTCGCGGGAGTGGACGGTAAAAGCAGCAGTCGGGATCTTGTTGATCATAACCTTGTGGGGACGATCAATCTGCTGGAGTACTGCAAGGCTGCGAGGGCCGGCTTTATTCTGCTCAGCACCAGCCGCGTGTATTCCATTCCTCCTCTCGCCAGCCTGCGCGTGAAGCGACTTAAGCGAGCGTACATACCAGTTCTAAAAACTCCCGTGCCCGGAGTTACAGAGGCGGGGGTTGGGGAAAGCTTTTCCACGGCAGCGCCGGTATCTCTGTATGGAGCAACGAAGCTGTGCAGCGAAGCAATGGCGCTCGAGTACGGGGAGTGCTTCGGCTTTCCGGTCTGGGTAAATCGCTGTGGTGTGATGGCGGGCGCGGGGCAGTTTGGGCGGGCAGATCAGGGCATCTTTGCCTACTGGATCAACGCCTGGCTGCGGGAAAGGCCGCTGCGTTATATTGGCTTCGACGGTCAGGGGAGCCAGGTTCGCGACTGTCTGCATCCAGTGGATCTGTTAAGTCTGCTGACGCAGCAGATGGCCGCAGGAACTGGCGGGAACCGACAGCGGGTGCAAAACGTGTCCGGGGGGCAAGAATCTGCGATGTCCCTCTGCCAACTCAGTGACTGGTGCACAGAGCGTTTCGGCCGGCGAACGGTGTCGGTGGATTCCACACCGCGACCGTTTGATATTCCCTGGATGGTGCTGGATTTCTCGCTGGCGTTGCAGCAGTGGCAATGGCGACCCCGGCGCACTACGGCAGAGATCCTGGAAGAAATTGCCTTACACGCGGAACAGAATCCGGACTGGCTGAAGCTGTCGGGGGCCCTATGAGTGTTGCAGTAAAACGTAAACCGCTGAATTTGCTGTCCGTGATTATTCCGGCGCGAGATGAAGAAGGCTGCATCGCCTCGACGGTAGAGCACCTGCATCTTGAGTTGTCGCTGCAGAACGTACCCCACGAGATCGTGGTCGTGGATGACGGAAGTTCAGACAGGACCTGGGAGATTCTATCGGGACTGCGTGAGCGTATTCCACAATTGGCGCCCACACAGAATACCGGGTTGCATGGATTTGGTCGTGCGATCATCTGGGGGTTGTCGCAGTCGTCAGGCGATGCCGTTGTGATCATGATGGCAGACGAATCGGACGATTGTCGCGACGTGGTACGGTACTGGCAGTTGCTGAATGAAGGCTGGGATTGTGTCTTCGGTAGTCGATTTATCCGAGGCGGTGGCACGATTGACTACCCGGCGTTGAAGTATGTGCTGAATCGGATGGCCAATCTGTTCATTAAAGTGATTTTTCGGATTTCACTGAATGACACGACCAATGCCTTCAAAGCCTATCGGAAAGAAGTGATTGATGGGTGTCAGCCGCTGATTGCTCCGCATTTCAATCTGCTGGTGGAGCTGCCACTGAAAGCCATCGTTCGAGGGTTCACATGGACCACCATGCCGATTACCTGGAAAAATCGACGCAGTGGTGAATCCAAACTGAAAATCAAAGAGATGGGCAGTCGGTACTTCTTCATCTGCTGCTATGTCTGGCTGGAAAAATACTTCAGCCGCGGCGATTATCAGAAGAAGTAGCTCCTGTTGCTGTGATTCCCTGACTTTCTGAACACCCCGCTTAGTCTGAGTTTAAGGCTGGCATGGGTGGCCCGGTTCCTCGGTTGTTTCATTCTCTGATGGCTTCTTTATGACGGCGATTCTTGGTATTTCAGCGTTTTATCACGACAGCGCTGCAGCGTTGATTGTGGATGGTCGCATTGTGGCTGCTGCTCAGGAAGAACGATTTACCCGCCGCAAGCATGATCCCGCGTTTCCTGCTCGCGCGGTGGAATACTGCCTGCAGGAAGCCGGGCTTACAGCTGCAGACCTGGACTATGTGGCGTTCTACGAAAAGCCACTGGTCAAGTTCGAACGACTGCTGGAAACGTACCTCGCCTTTGCCCCCACCGGCTTTCGCAGCTTCCTGATGGCAGTTCCGGTCTGGCTGAAGGACAAACTGTATCTGAATCGGGCAATCCGCCAGGCACTGCCAAATGCCAAAAAGGCCAAACTGGTGTACACCGAACACCACGAAAGCCACGCGGCCAGTGCGTTCTTTCCCAGTCCGTTTGAACAGGCTGCCCTACTGACTCTGGATGGTGTCGGTGAATGGTGTACGACCACATGGGGCGTGGGACGCGGCAACCAGATCGAATTGAAAAGTCAGATCGGCTTTCCGCATTCCCTCGGGCTGCTCTATTCCGCGGTAACCTATCACTGTGGTTTTAAGGTAAACAGCGGCGAATACAAGCTCATGGGCCTGGCGCCCTATGGCAGACCGGTCTACGCCGACCTGATGCGACAGCACCTGATCGACGTGCGTCCGGACGGCAGTTTCTGGATGAATATGCAGTACTTCAACTATTGCCAGGGGCTGACCATGACCAACAGCAGGTTCAGCGATCTGTTTGGGATGGCTCCCAGAAAGCCGGAGTCGCAACTGGAACAGAAGCACATGGACATGGCGGCCAGTATTCAGGAAGTGACCGAGGATATCGTCCTGAAAATTGCAGCGCACGTGCATCGCGAAACCGGGATGAAGAATCTGGTTCTTGCGGGAGGTGTCGCGCTGAATTGTGTCGCCAACGGACGATTGCTCCGTGAGGGACCCTTTGACGATGTCTGGGTCCAGCCAGCGTCTGGCGATGCGGGTGGGGCACTGGGAGCGGCAGAATTCGTCTGGTACCAGTTGCTGCATAATCCTCGAAAAACCGGCCCCGTGGATGCTCAGCAGGGTAGCCTGCTTGGGCCGCAGTATACGGACAACGAAATCGCCGCCGTTCTGGACCGTGAGGGTGTTACCTACACTCGCTGTGAAACAGAACAGTCGCTCATCGAGAACGTCACGCAGATTCTGACGGAAGAAAAGGTCGTGGGCTGGTTCCAGGGACGCATGGAATACGGACCGCGGGCCCTGGGGGCTCGAAGCATCATTGGTGATCCTCGCTCACCGAAAATGCAGTCGGTCATGAATCTGAAGATCAAGTATCGGGAAAGCTTTCGGCCGTTCGCTCCCATCGTGCTGCGGGAAGCGGCATCCGACTGGTTCGATATCGCGCCGCAACATGAAAGTCCGTACATGCTGATTGTGGCGGACGTGCGTGAGGAGCGGAAGACACCACTGTCCGATGCGCAGCAGAAAGTCATGTCCGAGTCTGAGGACCTATGTGAACGCGTCAACGTGCCCCGGTCGGCAGTCCCGGCGGTGACTCATGTGGATTATTCAGCGCGACTGCAGACCGTGGATGCCGTGCGAAATCCTCGCCTGCACAGCGTATTAAGGGGCTTCCTTGATCGCACCGGCTGCCCAATTCTGGTGAATACCAGCTTTAATGTCCGCGGTGAACCGATTGTCTGCACTCCGGAAGACGCTTTGCGTTGCTTTATGGCAACGGAAATGGACGTACTGGTGCTGGAACACTGCATTATCCGAAAGACGGAGAACGCTTCGAACCAGACCGCGGAGGAACGGCAGCGTCATCTGTCGAAGTTCGAGCTGGACTAGTGTCACGGTTTCTGCCGTCAGGGCGAGGTTCCACACGAGCCGGGTTTTGTGAGCGGCAACGCGATAGCGGCCGGTTGCGATTGGAACGGGAGGACGCGGCTTCTGACAAGCCGCAAGCCCCGCTCAATTGGAACTTCGCCCTCCCAAGGTGGAAGGCATCAGCTCAGTTGAAACTTGTCCCTCCCAGGACCGTGTCGCAGACCCTTTGGTGCACCGTCGCCAGCAGAAGTTAAAAAGAGAGTAGCACTCATGAAACTTCCTAATCCTGATGCACGCATGCTGCGTCAGTTCGGTTTTTTATGCATTTTGTTCTTTGGCATTCTGTCGGGGCTGCAGTATTTTCGCAGCGGTAATCCGACTGCCGCAACGATCCTGGCAGGTCTGGCCGTCAGTGGTGGCTTGTTAGGCGCACTTCGTCCGATGCTGTTAAAGCCCGTATTCCTGGGCTGGATGATCCTCGCCTTCCCGATTGGCTGGGTCGTCTCGCACGTGCTGTTGGCGTGCTTGTTCTACGGCGTATTTTTCCCGCTGGGCATGATTCTGCGAGGCTTGGGACACGACCCCTTGAGGCTGAAAAAGCCAGCAGGGAGCAGTTACTGGCAGGC
>CAIQIE010000374.1 GCA_903871805.1 uncultured Planctomycetaceae bacterium
GAAAGAAAGCGAATCAGGTTTCCGGAAGGGTGAATACTGTGTCTTCGCAGAGCCGGCGATCATCTGAAAAATTCAGCCGGAAAATCGCAGCCTGCAAGGTAAGAAGGGGGGGCCCTGCTGGCTTGCCTGAAGGTCTTGAAGGCAATTTGATTTCCCAATCCGACCGGCCGTCAGCATTGCCTGAAAATGGTACCGGGATCGGAAGAGACTTTGCAACAAGTGTTTGATCAGGAACTGCGAGACATCTCTGTGAAACCTGTGGAACCGTTTCTGGTGACCATTCCGAGCATGATAAGAAAAGCGTTTTTGTACTCAACATCTCATTTGGTTCCTGTGTAAATCAGGTGAATTTTTCGAGGTTTTCAGGGTTTTGCCCGTCCTGGACCGTGTGTTCCCTGCAATTCCTGACAGACTTCGCTGATTTCCCGGGTGAGTTTGATACACTTTTCCCCCAGTGACATGGACAGTCGGGCCTGCCAAAAGCTGTGGCAGGCCGGTGTCCCTGGTGTTCTCCGGGAAATTCAGCGAAAGTAACAAGCAGACATGGACCTGAGCGTCAGCCTGAATCGGCTGAAATTGAAAAATCCGATCCTCGTGGCATCAGGAACATTCGGCTACGCTAAGGAAATGAGCGCCTTTGTGGACTTTCCGCAATTGGGTGGAATCATTCCCAAAACCGTCACGCCCGCGCCAAGGCCCGGAAACCCACCGCCGCGAACGGTGGAAACGGCCAGTGGCATGCTGAATTCCATCGGATTAGACAACGATGGTTTCGATCAATTTGTCGCAGAGAAACTGCCCTACCTGAAATCACTTGGAACATCGGTCATCGTCAACGTTGCTGGCAAGGCCATGGATGAATTCCAGCGCATGGCGGATGTGCTCAGTCAGCAAACCGGAATCGCTGCGGTAGAACTGAATATCTCCTGCCCAAACGTTTCCGGTGGTGTTGATTTTGGAACCGATCCGGCGATGGCAGCCCGGGTTGTTTCGGCCTTTCGCAATTCGTGCTCTCTGCCGGTCATCGCCAAACTCACACCCAACGTGACCAGTGTGATTCCCATCGCCCAGGCTGTGGCGGATGCCGGTGCGGATGCTGTTTCGCTGGTCAACACGTTTCAGGGAATGGCCATCGACTGGAAACGCAGAAAACCCATCCTTGGAAATGTCCTCGGAGGACTCAGCGGTCCGGCCATTAAGCCACTCGCCCTGCGAATTGTCTGGCAGGTTCGTCGTGCGGTTTCGATCCCGATCATTGGCATCGGTGGCATACAGAGCATCGACGATGTGATGGAGTTCCTCGTTGCCGGCGCGACGGCCGTGCAGATCGGAACAGCAAACTTTTACAATCCCGGTCTGGCCAATCAACTGGTGCGGGAACTTCCTGACGCCATTCGATTTCTGGGAGCAACAACTCCTGCCGAAATTGTCGGTACCCTGAAAACTCCCGGATAAGTTTTCCGGTACCGAATGTCCGGGACCAGGCCAACTCAAAGCGGTTCTCGTTGTTTCATTTTTCCGTCTGTCCAGAGTCACTATGAGAGTCTTATCAGGTATTCAACCAACGGGTCGCTTCCACTGGGGAAACTACTTTGGAGCAATCCGGCAGTACATTTCTTTGCAGGGAAATGAACAGTCATTTTACTTCATCGCTGACCTGCATGCGCTGACAACTGTTCGTGAGCCGGAAGTGCTTCGACAGAATGTGCGAGACGCGGCACTCGACCTGCTGGCACTCGGGCTTGAACCCGAAAAAGCCACGCTCTACAGGCAGTCCGATGTTCCGGAGGTCACCGAGCTGACATGGCTGCTGATGACCATTACCCAGATGCATCTGCTGGAAAAGTGCCATGCCTTCAAGGACAAAAAGGCGAAGGGAATTGCCGCCGACGCGGGATTGTTCACCTATCCGGTTCTGATGGCCGCAGATATTCTTGCCTACGACAGCACACATGTCCCTGTCGGGGCTGATCAGATCCAGCACGTCGAAGTCACCCGCGATATTGCTCAGCGGTTCAACGTACTTTACGGAGAGTCACTGCAGTTGCCGGAAGCGTGGGTGCTTGATAGCTCCGCAAAAGTTCCCGGACTCGATGGCGAAAAAATGTCGAAGAGCTACGGAAACACAATCTCAATCTTTGAAACCCCCAAACGCCTGCGAAAACTGATCATGTCCATTCGCACGGACTCAACGCCGGTCGAAGCGGCCAAAAATCCGGACACCTGCACGGTATTTGATCTCTACCGGTTGTTTGCATCGCCTGAACAGCAACAGGCTCTCGCAGATCGCTACAAAGCCGGAGGGATGGGATATGGTGAAGCGAAAGAGACACTGTACCAGGCGGCACTGACCCATTTTGGCCCGGCCTTTGAACGCCGGGCACAACTGGAAGCCTCTCCTGACATCGTGGAAGATATCCTGCGGCAGGGAGCTCATCGGGCACGTGCCAAAGCTCAGGAGGTTGTCGCACGAGTTCGCTCAGCGTGCGGACTTGCCGCCAAACCCGTCTGACGGCGGCTCAGCAACGCCCTGGATTATTCACAAAAAGGATGGGGCAATCGTTGTTGTCGGCTGCAATGTGAGTCTCTCAACGCTCAGCCAGAAGCGTTTGACACCTGTGTGCGATGGCCAGTGTTTCTAAAATGCCACAGCGCGGCCGATTGAACATCAGTCGATAAAAAATCCCCGGTGCGCCGGGGATTTTTATGGACATCCATGAGGAACCGCGCCGGGTTTTTGTGCGGTGCAACGGGATTCTTTCAGGCCCTGATGTAGAACTCGTTGGCAGCGGCCACGCCGGCGCCGGGGGCTGGACGAATTCCCTGGCGATTCAGGCACTGTTCCAGGGCTGCCAGAAACAACAGGACGTTGGACTTTTTAGCCGTCTCACCCATCAGCCCGACGCGCCAGACTTTGCCTTTCATTGGACCCAGGCCACCGCCAATCTCGATGCCAAACTCATTCAGCAACTGCGATCGGACCGCGACGTCGTCCGCACCTTCCGGGATCAGAACGGAATTCAGCATGGGCAGACAACTTTCAGCCGCTCCGGAATAGCGAATTCCCATCGCATTGAGTCCTGCTTTCAGGGCACCATGGTGCAGCATGTGCCTTGCAAATCTGGCGGGCAGGCCTTCCTGCAGCACCAGTCGCAGGGCCTGATGCAGTGCATAATTCATGTTGATCGGTGCAGTATGGTGATAAGCGCGGTTGCTGCCCCAGTAGTTTCGCAGCAGTCCAATGTCCAGATACCAGCTGGACACTCGTCGCGTCCGCTTGTCCATGGCCTCCAGGGCCTTTGGTCCAAATGTGACAGGAGAAAGCCCTGGCGGGCAGCTGAGACACTTCTGAGAACCGCTATAGGCCGCATCAATCCCCAGTCGGTCAATTTCCACGGGAACTCCCGCGAGAGACGTGACGCAGTCGACAGCCAGCAGGGCCCCGGCGTTATGGACGATGGATGCAATCTCTTCCAGCGGCTGCCAGGCGCCGGTGCTGGTTTCGGCATGCACGATGCCCACAACTTTGGGACGAGCCTTCTCTACGGCAGCCCGGACTTCTTCCGGTGTAAAGACTTCTCCGAAGGGACGTTCTATGCGTGTGACTTCGGCGCCCAGTCGTTCGGCGACCTCCGCCATGCGGCCGCCAAACACACCATTGACGCCGACGACCATCCGATCGCCGGGCTCAATCAGGTTGACAACACAGGTTTCCATTCCGGCACTTCCCGTGCCGCTGATGGCCATCGTCATGTGATTGGTTGTCTGAAACACCTCCCGCAGCATGGTCTGAACTTCATCCATGAGTTTCAGGAAGTACGGGTCCAGGTGTCCCACCGTGGGCGCTGCCATCGCTGCCAGAACACTGGGATGGATCTCACTTGGCCCTGGGCCCATCAGAATTCGCTGCGGCGGATTGAGCTGTGAAATAGTCATCAGACACCTGATCAGAAAATGGTCATCCCGCCCGACACTCGGCTGAGTTCAGAAAACGGGGAATGACAAAAAGGAGTATTTGAAAAGTGCGAGCATATCAGTCTGATTTCGCACGGCAAGTCTTTCCGTAGGGTCTGCAAGTCTGCATTTCGAATTCCCTGAGACCGCACAGGATTTTTCGGTGCAGGTCAACTTGTCACTCCAGGTCCGAACCCGTCGACTATTGTTTATGGGCGGAATATGCACTGCATCGGCTCCACAGGACCAGTAACCGGCTGCTCGCTGCAGCCAGCGAATCGACAGGCCGTGATCAGGCTGTCTGAAGACTCGCCAGTCCAGTGGATGGCATTTTTCTGAAGCGGCGGGCTGCGGCGATCTGCAATACTCAGTCCCAGCAGGGTCATTTCCACGGCGTTATGCAAACGAATTCCACAAGGTGCGGAATCCAGAATCTGACAGTTGCTGATTGTGATGTTCCGGCAGTCCGTGATTTCGAGCAGCGCTTCCCGCTGCAGCTGAGGCGCCTCCGGATACTGATGTCGCCCGGTTTGACAATCCTGCAGAATGTTGCCACTGAAAATACTGTCACGACAGTTCTTCAACGTCACACCGGTACACAGTTCCTTTTCTGTTCCGTAGTCTGCGTTATGCCCCAGACTGTTGTCGCCAATTGTAATCTGAGCACAGTCCTCCAGCAGGATGTTACGGTGATGGCCCGAATAAATGCAGTTCCCGGAAAGCGTTACTCCCTGAACCGATGACAGGTGCACATTGACCCACTGACTGCCAATGAGGTTTCCGGTCACTGCAATCATACCCACTTTGGCATTCTTTGCCGTCGGTTGTCCGATCATTCGAATGTTGGCACCGTTCGGGCTGTAGGTGGCCTGAATCGTGTTGCTGCTGATCGTGCCTTCCCGAATACTTCCTTCACTGGCGTCCAGCCAGATCTCAGCCGTTGGCACGCTGTCCGCTCCCGGAATACCGTGCCCCCCGTTGTTGTTGTACTCGATGTCATTGCCGGTGATCTGCAGATTACGGATTTCACTTTTTTCAATGCGAATGCCACCGAGTCGGCAGTAGCTGATATGAGAGGCACTGATGATGGTCTGGTGCAGGTTGACGGTGTCGAGGTAAATGCCGACGCCGGTATTGTGGTAAATGTGGCAGTGGCTGATCAGCACATTGCGAGCCCGCCCGGTGACATGAATGCCGTGCCGCAGTTTTCGCAGCAGTACCCCGGTCACCGTCGGCTGAACAGTGCCTTCAAGTCGAATCCCGTCCGCCTCAGGGTGCAGGCCGGTGATCTCCAGATCACAGACCATCGGCAGGCGTTCGCGGATCCAGGTTTGCTCCTGAAAGCTTTTCGGATCAGCCGTTCCGGCATGAGTCCCGCGAAACACGATGGCAGGTCCGGGACCATCCATCAGGATTCGTGCCGTCCCGCTTTCTCCACGCACGGAAGTTCGGCCGGTGGCCGCGAGGCTGATGATCAGCGGCCGCGTGATTCTGTAGTCGCCACGTGGCAGAAGCAGCTCGCCCACGCCCTGGTCGATGGCATGCTGCAGAGATTCTGTGTCGTCAGTCGTGCCGTCACCTGTTGCACCAAAGTCGCCAGCCTGA
>CAIQIE010000375.1 GCA_903871805.1 uncultured Planctomycetaceae bacterium
CTGGGACGACGAACCGGCGGATCGCAAACTGGCTATGTACGAAGGCTTTGATGACATTCTGACCACGGTTGGTCAGGGAATGCTGGGTCTGACCATCAACTGCTGCCGCTGTCATGACCACAAGATCGATCCGATCCCCACAGCAGACTATTACAGCACGCTGGCATTTTTCCGAAACATTACTCCCAACGGATACGGCCCGAATGTCGAACGAGCGCTGATCGCCAGCGAGGCAGACCAACAGGCCTTTGCTGCTGCAGAACGCGAGATTCGTGAAACCAGTGATCGCCTGCAGGCTCAGTTAGCGGCACTCGAAACGGATTTGACGCGGCAGATTGCCGAACTGTCCAGTTCCGGAGCAAAGACATATGACCTTGACGATCTGGAATACCGCTTCTACCGGGATTCGTTCCAGCAACTCCCCGACTTCGATGCACTCAAGCCCGAAACCGTGGCCAAACTGGATCCACCGCTCATCACCATCAAGCCGGCCACACGTCCGGATCACTTTGGGTTTGTCTTCACCGGGACTCTGCTTGTTCCGGCAGACGCCGAGTACGAATTTGTGCTGGATTCTGATGACGGATCATCCCTGTCGATTGACGGCGCGCAACTGATCAAACACGACGGCATTCACGGACTGGGTGGTGCAAAGCGGGCGAAGCTGAAGTTGACCCAGGGTCGTCACCCGATCCGCGTGGATTACTTTCAGGGGCAGTTCGGCAAAGGTCTGCAACTCTCCTGGAGCGGACCGGGCTTTGCCAAACGAAACCTGACTTCCGAAGATGTGACCGGTGGTCGGGATTTGAATGAGTTTCTCAACTCAGCGTCCGCGGAAGCTCTGGACCAGTCGAAAGTGCAGGCCTGGAAAAGAACTCGCCGCGAGCTGGAAGAAAGCAAACGCCGGCGACCGTGGGAAGAGTACGGCATGTGCATTAGCGAGCACGGAACACAGTCACCGGACACGTTCATTCTGACACGAGGCAATCCGGAATCCGAAGCTGAAAAGGCAGAACCGGCCTTCCTGTCAATTCTGGGTGGGCAGAAGCCGGACATTGCCCCAAACCCCGGTGCCAAAACCACAGGGCGTCGACTCGCATTTGCCAACTGGGTCACGGACTCGGACAACCGCATGACCAGTCGTGTGTTTGTGAACCGTATTTGGCAGCATCATTTCGGCCGTGGAATTGTGCGAACACCAAATAACTTTGGACAACTGGGCGATCCGCCGACGCATCCTGAACTGCTGGACTGGCTGGCTTCCGAATTTGTCGCTCAGGGATGGCACATGAAGACGATGCATCGCCTGATCCTGACGTCGGCCACCTGGCTTCAGTCCTCTGTCGCCTCAGAACAGGCACTGAAAGCGGATGCAGTCAACGATTTGTTCAGTCGCTTCGACCTGCGTCGGCTGAGTGCTGAAGAGATCCGCGATACGGTTCTTGCCGTGAACGGAAAATTGAATCCAGAGATGTATGGCCCCGGAATCTACCCCGAAATCTCCAGAGAGGTCCTTGCTGGGCAATCAGTGCCGGGAAGTGGCTGGGGACAGTCCAGTCTGGAACAGCAGTCGCGGCGAAGCATTTACATTCACGTTAAACGATCACTGCTGGTGCCAATGCTGTCCGGCTTTGACTTTCCGGAGCCTGACACCACCTGCGAGGCTCGGTTTATCACCACCCAACCCGGTCAGGCACTGGGAATGTTGAACGGTGATTTTCTGAATCAGCAGGCTGCATTCTTTGCTGAACGGCTGTCCCAAGACGCCGGTAACAGTCCGGAATCGCAAATTGCCACGGCACTGAAACTGACAATGTCCCGTGAAGCGACTCCTGAAGAAATTCAGCGCGGGCTTGCGTTGATCAGTCGTCTGAAGGAACGTCATCAAATGAATGACCAGCAGGCTCTGACCTGGTATTGCCTGTTTGTACTGAACCTGAACGAGTTTCTGTACGTGGACTGATTCCTGCAGAGGAGAGGCACATCGGCAGCGTTCGCGGGGTACCGCAACGCAGCTTCAAACTGACCGAATATCCACCGATCAGGCAGAGTCGTCCAGAGTTTTTTCACGACCACTGCCCCGAAAATAGTACTGCAAAAATTCGCCCTTCTTATTGGATACCGAAATGACAAACAACTTCTGCGGACGAACGCGACGGGAAATGCTGTGGCAGACTGGCGGAGGCTTTGGCGGAGTTGCTCTGACCGGATTGCTGTCCCGCGAAGGTTTTTTCGGGGGCAACGTCAACGCTTCCGAGCAGGCTCATTTGCCGCAACCACATTTTCCGGCCAAAGCGAAGAGCGTCATTTTTCTCTTTATGTATGGCGGTCCCAGCCATATTGATACGTTTGATTACAAGCCGACCATGAAGGGGCGTGACAATCAGACGATTCAGGTGAAGACCTTCGGACGAGGCGGACATCGCAACACAGGGCGGATTGTGGAACCGCGCTGGGACTTCAAACAGTATGGCCAGTGCGGCAAATGGGTCAGTGACCTGTTCCCCAATCTGGCGACATGTGTCGACGACATGGCCTTCCTGCACTCCATGACAGCCGACTCCCCCATTCACGGCTCTGCCATGCTGATGATGAATTCCGGGCGTGTCCAGAGCGGCCATCCGTGTCTGGGATCATGGGTCAATTACGGACTGGGCAGTGTCAACGAAAATCTGCC
>CAIQIE010000376.1 GCA_903871805.1 uncultured Planctomycetaceae bacterium
ACCACCTCGGCATAAGCATCCGCATCTTTGCCGAGCAAAAGTTCATTAGGACGTATCCTCGCCAGTTCCTGCAATAACCGCTCCTGCGATTCAGCCCCGGCAATCTCCGTCACCATAAACTCGCCCGTCGAGGGATCAAGCATCGCCAAGCCCAAAGTGCCATCCTGCACACAGAGCGCGGCAAGAAAATTATTCCTTCCCGATTCCAAGAGCGAATCTTCCAAAACCGTCCCCGGCGTCATCACTCGTGTCACCCCCCGCTTAATCAAGCCCTTGACAGTTTTGGGGTCCTCTAACTGGTCACAAATCGCAACTTTATGTCCCTTTTGGAGCAGTCGAGCAAGATACTTCTCCACCGAATGGTAGGGCACCCCCGCCATAGAAATTCTCCCATTTCCGCCATCCTCTCTCCCAGTAAGAGTAATTTCAAGCGCGGCCGCCGCCACATCGGCATCCTCTCCATAGAACTCATAAAAGTCCCCGACTCGCATCGCCAACAAAACTCCCGGATGCTCGTCTTTCGCAGCAAAATACTGCTGAAGCATTGGTGTTTTTGCCCTGTTCTTTTCCGGCAATGCGTCGCTCATGCGTTATAAGAGTATGACAAGGGTCATAATGCATATGGGGAAAATATGAAACGACTTGGACTCAGATGGGTGCTTTTAGCAGTGTCAGTCTTTGCTGCGTCAGTCCTGTGCCAATCCCTCAATCTCGGATTCAAAGTTCGCGTCCAAGACATTGGCCAAGCAATCACCCTGCTACTAGGCGTGGCCCTCCTCTCATTCCTCAATGCAACCCTAGGCAAAATCCTCAAAATCATCACCCTGCCACTCAGTTGCATCACGCTAGGACTTTTTTCTCTCGCCGTGAACGCCGCTGTACTCTACGTTGCCGCATCATTCAAACTAGGGTTTGAAATAGATGACCAAGGATTCCAAGGGTTCATAGCCGCGTTTGTAGCTTCACTCCTGATTTCGCTGATCAACGGCGCCTTGGGAGTATTTCTTCCGGACGAAAAAGATTGATCCGACGACCTCGCCTCCGCCACGTTCTAGGGCCCACTCGTATCGCAGCAGTGGCGGTCCTACTCGTGCTCGTAGGTCTCACCGCCGTCTTCGCCGGCTCGGTGATGGCATTTAATATCCAAATCCAAACCATCACCCGCGAAATCAACACCGCCACCGCCACCGTAATTGGCCTGTTCGCCACCCCCGACCAAA
The DNA here is from genome assembly GCA_903871805.1 of uncultured Planctomycetaceae bacterium. Lineage (GTDB taxonomy): Bacteria > Planctomycetota > Planctomycetia > Planctomycetales > Planctomycetaceae > SXXK01. Next base: position 1,221 of record CAIQIE010000376.1, read on the forward strand.
CCGAACTGTTCATTCACTGGCTAGGTGGCATTCTCATGCTCCTGGGAATCTTCTTGGCAGGACTGGCAATACGCAACGTGATCGTTCACTTCGTCGAAACCTTAAGCCCCTCAGTAAAAGGCGGCAGAGTAGGTGCCTACGTCCGTAAACAACAACTCTCCCAAGGCCCACACATCGTGGCGCTCGGAGGCGGAACCGGCCTTTCCACCCTGCTACGCGGACTCAAACAGCACTCCTCCAATATCACCGCCATCGTCACCGTAACCGATGACGGCGGCAGCTCCGGACAACTCATTCTAGACAAAGGAATGATTCCCCCCGGCGACATTCGCAACTGCCTCGTCGCCCTCGCCGACGCAGAAAAAGCGATGACCGATCTATTCCAGCACCGCTTCATCGAAAGTGGAGCGCTCAACGGGCACTCAATGGGCAACCTGCTCATCGCCGCCCTCGTCGATCAAGCTCGCGGCGACTTTGAACAAGCAATCAACATCGCAAGCGACGTTTTGGCAATCCGTGGCAAAGTCATGCCATCAACTCTCGACCACGTTGGACTACGCGCAAGGCTCGACGACGATTCCGAAGTCAGCGGAGAAACCGCCATCGTCCAAGCCGGCAAGAAAATACGAGAACTGCAACTGTCCCCCGGAAATGTAAGCGCCTACCCCGCCGCATTAGAGGCAATCGCCGACGCCGAGCTCATCTGCATCGGACCAGGAAGCGTTTACACGTCAGTAATTCCAAACCTCCTGATTCCAGGAATGAAGGAAGCCCTCAAAAGCAGTAAAGCCATCAAAGTCTACATCTGCAACGTCATGACCCAACCCGGAGAAAGTGACAACCTATCCGCCAGCGAACACGCCAGCGCCATTCTCCAGCAAGTCAAAGATAAAGTGTTCGACTACGTCCTCATCAATACCGGTATCCCCGACAACGAAGTACTAGAAAAATATAAGTTATCTGGACAAAACTTAGTTGAACCAGACACAGACCGACTGCGCGCCATGGGACTCAAAGTCATCCAAGGCAACTTCATTTCCACCTCCGATGTGGTTCGCCATGACCCCGTCAAAGTCGTGAGCCGTCTCATGGCTCAAATCGGACTCTAAAACCGGTTCTCAAACCAGTTCGCCAGCGCGACACTCACTTCAGCGGAATACGCTTCAGCTTAATCTGGTACCTCTTGTCCACCATCATCTCATACAAGACAACCATGCTGTTCCCCTGCTTCACAATGCTGGAGTACTGGAACGAATCCAATTCCACCGTGGCAACCTTCTTCCAACTCACACCCAAATCGTCACTAACTTGCAGCGTTCCATTGCGTCGCGCCTTTGGATCCATAGCATTCGAAAAATACAAAGTCGTGCGGTGACCATCGACGCTACTCAAAAAAGCACCCTGACAAACGGGATCAATCAACTGCTTGTCCAAAATCGCAGGCGAATATGACTCTCCCCCGTTCTGACTCAACGCCACACACCGAAACCCATCCTTAGCTTGATTGCGTGCATTCAGCATCACGCTGCCATCCGCAAGTTCGGCAACCTGCACCTCATTAGCATTCATCCGGCTAGGAGTGACGACCTGAAAGCCCTGCTTCCAGTTCACACCTCGATCGTCGCTATAAGCGGTGTACACCCACCAACGATTACCCGCACGGAAATTGTACGGCATCAAAAGCCGTCCATTATGCTCGCCATGCTTCAATTCAATGCCTATGCCCGGCCCACTAGCAATCGTCGCGGCAACTTCT
>CAIQIE010000377.1 GCA_903871805.1 uncultured Planctomycetaceae bacterium
AATCCGCGGCAATCAGAACAGCATGCCGATCTGGTAGGTGGCCCAGGAACCAATCCATGCAAGCGCTGTCATGTAGACAAAACAGAAAAACGGCCATCTCCAGCTGTTCATTTCCCGACGAATCACCATCAGAGTGGACACACACTGCGCACAGAGCGCGAAGAATACCATAATCGAAAGTGCGACCGGCACGTTAAAAACACTGGTTCCATCCGGCCACTTGGCCGCGGTCAGGGCGCCACGCAAGCCCTCGCTCTCCTCGTCGACATCTCCACCAAGACTGTAAATGGTTCCCAGGGTGGCAATAATAACTTCTCTGGCAGGAAATGACGCGAGTACACCCACACCGATCTTCCAGTCCCATCCGAGTGGTTTGAAAATGGGTTCAATGGCACGCCCACTGCGGCCCAGCAGACTTCCTCGCAGCAGTTCCGCATTGACGTTGTTCAACTGCAGTTCCAGCGCAGCCACCTGAGCGTCCGACTCAGGGCCTGTTGCATTCAGTGCCTCCAGGCGACGCACCAGGCTGTAATGCTCCGTGTGATCTCCCGGAAAAGATCCTGCAGCCCACACCAGAACACTGGTCGCAAAGATCAGCGTTCCTGCCCGCGTTACAAAAGACCAGGCACTTTCCCAGACGCGATGCAAAACAACTCGCATGGCCGGCATTCGATAATCCGGAAGTTCCAGCAGAAAGGGGGATGCCTCACCGCGAAACACAGTCTTCCGCAGCAGAAAGGCCACAGGAACCGCGATAAACAGCCCCAGTGTGCTCATCAGAAACAACACCAGGCCCCGCAGCGGAATCACGTTTCCAAGGTAGTGTGCGTCCGGAATAAAGGTGCCTATCAGCAGCACATACACCGGAAGTCGCGCTGAACAGCTCATCAATGGTGCAATCAGAATTGTCACAAAGCGATCGCGGCGGTTTTCAATGACACGGGTTGCCATGATGCCGGGCACCGCACAGGCAAACGAAGACATCAATGGCAGAAAAGATCGACCGCTGAGCCCCAGCAGGGACATGATACGGTCCATCATAAAGGCCGCTCGAGCCATATAGCCACAGTCTTCCAGCAGGGCGATAAAGAAAAACAGCAGGCTGATCTGCGGCAGGAAGACAAGCACCGAACCCACTCCGGATATCACACCATCCGTCAGCAGACTGCGAAATGGCCCGGGGGACATCGCCCCTTCAATGCCGGCAGACAGCATTCCCAGCCCAGCCTCCACGGTGTCACTCAGCGGCGACGAAAACCAGTAGATGCTTGAAAACACCAGCATCAGCACGCCAAGACAAATCAGCAGCCCGGACACACTGTGCGTCAGCACAGCATCCAGTCGGTCAGTCAACCCGGCTCCGCTGGCGCCACTACGTCGCTGCACCGAGGCTAACAGTCGTCCAATGTACTGGTAACGCTGGTGCGGTTCCGCGGCGGGAATTTCCACACCAAGGTCACGCAATCGCGACCTGGAATCACGTAATCGCTGAACAAAAGTCGCTCCTTCGCCAGCGGACAGAAGTGTCTCCACAGCCCCGCCTTCGTCAAGCAATGCCCGCCCCGCAAGGAACGTGACACCAGCCGGACTAGCGGTCCGGAGATTAAGGACGTGACGAGCCAGCCCGGCAATCTCGTGCCGAATCTCCGGCGAAAGTACTTCTGGACGTCCACTTATGCTGCCGGATTCTGCGCCTCGCAGTTGCTTCATAGCGACGTCCTGAAGCGTTTGCAGACCCTCACGACGGCTTGCCGACGTTGGAACCACTGGCACGCCCAGACTGGAGGACAACGCCGAACAGTCAACTGAAAGCCCGGATTGCTGAACCGCATCCCACATATTGAGACACAGAATCATCGGCAACCCCGATTCCAGCACCTGAGTCGCAAGGTAGAGGTTACGTTCAAGGGCCGCTGCATTGCAGATGCAGATTACCAGATCCGGAGGCGGCTCACGGTCGATCCCTGTCAGCACCTGAACCGCAACCATCTCGTCCGGCGATCGAGGAGAAAGACTGTATGTTCCGGGCAGATCGATCAGTTCAACGTCGCAGCCGTCCCATGTCACTTTGCCAATTCGCTGCTCAACAGTGACGCCGGGATAGTTTCCCGTTCGCACCCTTAACCCTGACAATGCGTTGAACAGGGTGCTCTTGCCGGTATTCGGATTTCCAATCAAAGCTACCCGGAATGGCCGCTTTCGGCGATCAGGTTGTGGGAGTTGTGCGTTCACTTGGGAACTTGCGGTCGCAGAAGAGGATGAAAGGAAATTCCGGGAATTCTGACGTTGAAAGCCGCCATAAAACGGATTTCACGGTCCCAGGGGCAAGCCAGATCCGCGGTGAGCTGGTCAGGCCTGCTCAACACACCAACCTCGCCCGCTTTTGCTTAACGACTTTTGTTTGCACGCATTTCAGCCTGCAGAGAAACGCGACATGCCCTCACAGGCATTCACCAGCAATCGTCCGGCGATGGGCCAATTCACGGCGACTCTGCGCTTCTGCCTTTGCTTTTTCGCAGCAACAAGCCTCGTGCACAGCACTCAGGGTCTCCACGGAAACACAGCACGCGTCTGCCGGTCGCATGGTTACCGACACCCCCTGAATACGGTACTGCACCGGCCCCCGGAACGGTGCACGTCGCAAAACCTGCACAACAGCTCCCGGGACAAACCCCATTTCCATCAATCGTGAGGAAATGCTGTAGCCGGAAGAGACACCAGTCACTACCGCTGTCCCGCCAGGAACTACGTCCGCAAGTCGCAAGGTATTCATTCCCACGCCCGCCCGCATCAGAAAAAGGAAACTCGACCAAACATCCCTGATTTATGCCGCCCAAAAAATCCGCTCGATTGCAGCAAACACGCCGCCCGAACGCCTCGCGCACCAACCTGAACCTGAGACTCAGTCTCATCGACAGTCCCAGTATTGCAGGTTCACCGCTGAACGCCATAAAAAAACCATCCAAATTTTTTGGTTTTCCAGAGAATTCCCGTTGGTGAATTTCATGGAAATTTGCGTCTTTTCAAGACAAAACACGCAAGATTCTCTCAAAATGCCCTGCGCCTTTTCCCGCGAATTCTTAAAACGCCGTTTCCTTAACACCTTCAACACCCCCCCCCCCTTTTTCTTGTGACTCTGTCTCTCCTCCTGTTTTGGCACTAATCTGCCTTCATTCTGGCCCCTCCAAAGAAACGTCGCGGAGCGCACTTGCCTTGGTGTCGACGAAAATTGCCCCCGAAACCCGCGATTTGCCACCCATCCACGTTGCCCGCTGCATTTGAACAATGGAAACACCTTTTTGGCGGAAACCCTGCTTCCATTCGAACGGAATCGGAATCCCCGAAGTTCGAACGCAGAACAGTCCAGGTAGCCTTGCTCAATGAAAGTCGGTATCCTACACGGCAACAAGTGCGTTGCGACTGCTGCGATTCCCCCCGGAAACGTCAACCAATCGCAGGCGCACCGCGGTCGCCCCCTGCAAGAATGCAGTGGGCACCGCAGCCTTGTCTGCCGGGACTCTTCAGGCCAGCGGCAGCGGGGCCATGGCATTCATGAGTCATGAATACGCAAAAGCTGCGATGTCTGCCTCAGACGGTTCGCAGCTCTGCAGCGTTGTTTTTTTAAACAAATGGACTTCGGAAACACCGAGGCTTCACTATGAGATACTTTCTGCGGACTGTGACCAGCGTGTTGTTTCTGATGGCATTTGTGCTGCTGCCGAATGCTCTTTGTGCTCAGGATTTCGCGCCCGGTCAGCTGGAACTGCCGCTGCAGTTCGGAGCAGCCAGCGATATGGAAATGGAGGTCTCTGTGGCCGCGACAGTGCGTCCACTCGGTGAGGGGACCACAGAAATTCAGGTCATGGTGACGCTTCCGCCCGAGTGTTACACCTATTCCATGAATCCCTCCTTCAACGCCGCTACGGTGATCAGTCTTAAACTTCCTGCTGGGGTCACCCTTTCCGGTCCATGGAAGGCCGACAGGCAGCCGAAAGCGGGATTCGATGATACCCTGCAGCAAAACGTTGAAAAATTTCACGACAAAGTTACATGGACTGCGGTTCTGACAGGGGCACTCAAGGCTGGCCAGGAAATCAGCGGCGAATTGACAGGTTTGTATTGCAGCAAAGTCGAATGTCGCCCCATTGAAAACGCCACTTTTACCGCCACTGCCGCGACCAGCGATGGTGCTCCGGCAGACACCGGCACAACCCCAGCGTCTGAAGATTCCGTGTCACAGAATTCCACCACTCAGACTGTGAAGCCGGTGATTGGTTTCGGCAAATCCGCAAAAGCCGGCCCTGTTGAAATTGAGGTCAGTCTCCTGCCGGCAAATGCAAAAGCGGGCGATGAGGTCATACTGACGCTGAAAACCACCGTGGAAGACGAATGGCATATTTTTGCACTGGATCAAAATCCAGACATGGCCGGCATTCCAACCAGCATTGAACTGGTAAAACTGTCTGGTCTGGAACCGATCGACGCCGCGTTCGCCGCCTCCTCAGTACCCCAGACAGAAAGTCCACTGCCAGACATCACACAGCGGGTGCACTACGGTGAAATCACATGGACTCGCCGCATGAAGGTCACAACCCCTGGCGCTTCTGTGGCAGGGACGATTCAGTTTCAGATCTGCCGGGAAGGTATTTGCAAACCACCAACCACCGCCGAATTTCAGGTATCGCTGCCAAACAGCGCCACAGCGACTCCGCAAACCAGCGATCCCTCCAGCACCAATCCCGAAGCCCAGATCGCCGGGACAGAGACAGCCAGCGAGTCCGGCACACTGAACAAACGCGGCCGCGGCGCGCCACGCGAAGGCTTCATGGCCTTTATGATCACCGCCGTCGGCGCCGGGTTTGTCGCACTGGCCACACCCTGCGTGTTTCCGATGATCCCGATCACCGTCGCCTTCTTTCTAAAACAGGAAGAAAGATATGCGGGTAGTTCGCTAAAGCTCGCAATCGTTTATTGCCTCTCCATCATCGCGGCCTTCACCGTTCTTGGACTGGCTATGGCCAGGATCTTTGGTGGTTCCAGTCTGACGGATCTGGCAAACAATCCCTGGCTGAACCTGTTTTTCAGTGGGCTGTTCGTGTTGTTTGCCCTGATGCTGCTGGGGGCGATGGATCTGCAGGTCCCCGGTTGGCTGGTCACATGGACGTCCAATCGAGAATCCGCTGGTGGTATGATTGGCGTGGTCTTCATGGCCCTGACTTTCACTCTGGTTTCCTTCACCTGCACCTTCGCGTTTGTTGGATCCCTGCTGGTCATCGCTGCTCAGGGAGATGTGCTATGGCCAGTTCTCGGAATGCTGGGATTCTCCACAGCATTTGCATCCCCCTTCTTTATCCTGGCCCTGTTCCCCCGCATGCTGAATAAACTGCCGCGCAGCGGGGGCTGGATGAACGATGTCAAATTCGTGATCGGTCTTGTCGAACTCGCTGCTGTTGTGAAGTTTCTCAGCGTGGCTGATATTGGGCTGTCATCGAACGGGATCCCTGTTTTTATCACCTATACGGGGTTCCTGTGGTGCTGGATTCTTCTGTCCGCCGCTTCAGGTTTCTACCTCTGGGGCATTTTTCGAAAATCGGGGATGCGGCCAAAGGCATCACTGATCCGGTGCGCCTTTGTGGCGGCATTCCTGCTGTTTTCAGGTCGCCTGACGGCTGGATTGGTCGGCATGAAACTCCCGGCCGATCCGGTCTGGAATCTTGTGGCAGCCTTCGCTCCTCCGGAAATCAAGTCCGGTGATGTTCGCCAGCAGGACGAACTCGGATATGTCATCTATCACCATGAACTTCCGTACTCACTGGAATTCCCCAAAGCTGTTGCAGCGGCCGTGAAGTCCCAACGCCCCGTGTTTCTGGAAATTACAGGTGTCAATTGTGTGAATTGTCGCCAGATGGAAAGAACAGTGCTCGCTCAGCAGCAGGTGATTGAAAAACTTGCCGGCCTCGTTCTGACTCAGGCCTACCTCGATCAGGTTCCCGGAATTGCCGATGCCGAACTGCAGAAAGGAATCCTGAAAAGCAACAAAGAATTGGCCACGGATCTGCTCGACGATGTCACTATGCCCAGCTACGCAATTATCTCCCCGGACGGCAAACAGGTCTTCGCAACCTTTCAGGGGCTGGATAGGTCCAACGGAAAAGAGTTCATGATGTTCCTGGAAGCCGGCCTGGATCGCTGGGAAAAATCACGCAGCCCAAAAACAACTGAAGTGCCTTAGCTGTCTGTTGAAAATCGATTGTTAACTCTTCGCAGCCGGGGATCAGCAATCAGTCGTCTGCGAAATCACGTGATCGCCTGTCGGGGCAATGACGTGAATCTGTGGATTGCAGCCCTCAGGTGTTTTCAACAGACTGTTCAAACGCCGCGAAGCACCCGGCGTCGCTGAGTTTAAATTTCTACAAAACCGCAGAAACTCCGACTGGGACTCTGTTTCCGCCAACCACCAACCGCCAATTCATCACCATGAAAATCGAACATCTCGCCCTCAACGTTCCTGATCCACTCAACATGGCCCGTTGGTATGTCGCGCATCTGGGGATGAAGGTCAAACGACGTGGAATGGAAACGCCGTTTGTTCATTTCCTGGCTGATGACAGCGGCACCATCATGCTGGAACTGTACGGCAACCCGGACGCTCCCGCGCTCGACTTTCCGGCTACTCAGCCTCCGGCCCTGCATCTGGCTTTTCTGTCCCGAGACCTGGTGGCCGATGTTCGTCGCCTGACTGCCGCTGGCGCCACCATCGTGGCCGACGTGCACACGCTGCCGTCCGGAGACACGTTCGCCATGCTGCGGGATCCATGGGGACTTCCAGTTCAACTGGTACGGCGAAAAGCTCCCATGATCGAATGACCGAAAAAGCTTCTCACAATCTCCCGTGACCGTTCCGCAGTTGGCTCTTTGGGGAGTCCCGAATTCCCCCAGCAGAACCCTCAGCGATGCGGGTAGGAATGCCGCGTTAAGATAATGTCCTGACTCAAGCAGGCCCGCCGGATCACGGGATTCGTCGCCAACTCATGTGGCAGTACAGTCAACACCGCCAGGCCAGGCCAGGCAGTCGGTCTGCCGTTACAGTCTGTGATCTACCTTCTCCGGAACAATTTTCCAACGGAGCCGCATGCCGTTGCTGCTATTACAGGTCCAGCCGATTGCCAGCGACGAAAACCAGCAACCAGAGCAAGGCCGATGGCCAATAAAGCAAACGTCGAAGGCTCTGGTGCTGCTACGCGAGTGGTACCAAAGTTCGAGAATGACGACC
>CAIQIE010000378.1 GCA_903871805.1 uncultured Planctomycetaceae bacterium
CGGAGGCCGAGGTCGTTATCGCATCTACAACGGCTATGGCTATCGCCCGATTGGCTGGGGGCTGGGCGGTTGGGGACTTGGCTCATTGATCTACAACAGTGGCTACCTGAGATACTCAAATCCGTATTTCGTTAATCCTGGTGCGTCCATCTACAATTACTCGCAGCCGATTACAGTGATCTACAACGGTGCAGCAAATGTTCCTGCAAGCGACGTGAACACATCAGATCAGGTGCTCAAAAACGCCGTCGCAGCATTCCAGCAGAATGACTTCGATGCGGCCATCGACATGACCAATAAAGGAATAATGCTGTACCCCGATGATGCTGTCCTCCACGAGTTCCGCGCACTCGTGTTGTTCGCTCAGCAGGACTATCAGCAATCAGCTGCGACCATTCACTCCGTGCTGGCCGTCGGACCCGGGTGGGACTGGACAACGCTGAGCAGCATGTATTCCAGCGTACCTGTCTACACCGAACAGCTTAGAACGCTTGAATCCTTCACAAAGGCCAATCCACAGGATGCAGCGTCGCACTTTCTGCTGGCCTATCACTATATGTCGTGTGGGTATCCCGAATCAGCCGCGGTTCATCTGCGGCAGGTGGTCAGGCTTATTCCCAATGACCGGGTTGCCGCAGATTTATTGAAGATGATTCTGCCTCCGGAGCCAGGCGAGACATTACCCACGAATGCGGCTCAGCAGACGACGCGGGAATTACCACCAGGCGTAGTCCATGTGGCCCCTGAATCGCTTGTTGGGGTATGGAAGGCGACTCGTGCTGATGGTTCGATTTTTGATCTGGTGCTGACGAACGATGCAGGGTTCACATGGAAGTTTGCTCCGAGGGATCAGGCGTCGCAGGAGTTTGGCGGGACTTACTCAGTTGAAGTTGAAGAAAATCTGCTGGTACTCGAACGCAGGGATGGTGGCTCGCTGATTGCCGAGATAACTCCGATGGAGGAAGGAAAGTTTAACTTCAGAGTGCTCGGTGCTGGTGATGAGGATCCGGGTCTCGATTTTAGCAGGTAAGCAGCAAGGCCGTGGTGTCTGGCGAGAGTTCATGCGACCTGGCGGAGTTCAGGCCATAAAACGGGATCCGATGATTACGGATTTGCGGCAATCGAGCGGCAAGCGGACGGATTCGGGGGCAAAGTCGACGAACGATGATCAGAACGCTGCGGAAGAGCGGGACGATTTGGTTCGCAGGCTACTTGAAGCCGCCGCGGACCGTCATGCTCAATCAGGGTGAGCTTCCAGGCAGGCAGCGGCACACAGTGTGTGCAGAGACCATGCCCGGTAGCTTCAGCAGATGAGGTACGGGAGTTGCAGACTGAAGGCACGGCAAAGTGTGGCAGCACACAACAGCTGGTTTTGGTCGCGAGGGTCGCGGCCAACTCTTCAAAACTAGTGATTGAAAGGATACGACAAATGCTCTGGACAATCTTCGTGATTTTACTGATCCTGTGGTTGCTGGGAATGGTGACTTCGACCACGCTCGGCGGCTTTATCCATTTACTGCTCATCATCGCCATTGTCGTGGTGTTGATCAGAGTCATTCAGGGAAGACGGACCGTCTAAAGGCTCGGGCTCAGCGATAACATGACGTTGGCAACAGATGACATTCACGTCTTTGCAATTCCGGGTTTCCGGGAGCCTTTCAACTGCTTCACTCATTTCCTGGCAGTGATCGTTTTTTCCATCCTGAGTGTCTATCTCATCCGCGAGGGCCGTGGGAGTTGGATACGCATGGCAAGCCTGAGCGTCATGGCATTCTTCTCGGTCTTTCTGCTTTCCATGAGTACTGTGTATCACATGCTCGGGCCGGGCCCTGGACGTGACATCATGCGGCAGTTGGACATCGCGGGGGTCTTTGCACTGATTGCCGGGACGATGACCCCCATCCATGCGATCCTTGACCGAGGCGTTAAACGATGGGCGTCGCTGCTCCTTGTCTGGTCAACCGCCGCAGCAGGTATTACGCTGAGTGCGGTGTTCTCGAAAAGCCTGCCATCCGGAGTCGGGGTTGCCGTGTTCCTGCTGTTCGGCTGGTCCGGGCTGGTCTCATGCATCCTGCTCTGGAGGCGGTACAGCTTTTGTTTCGTCAAGCCGTTGATTGGAGGAGGAGTGGCCTATTCACTGGGGGCTCTGCTTCTCGGGCAGGATGCAATAATTCTGATTCCTGGGGTCGTCGGTGCTCATGAGGTGTGGCATTTGGCCGTCATTCTTGGATTGGGCCTGCATTGGCGGTTTGTGTTCCAATTCGCCGGTGGACCTCCTCACACGTCTGTCAGCGATCCTGATTAAGAAGGCCGCCCACTTCCCGACTTGCCTGCCCTTGCGGGAAGGCCTCATCGCGGCGCTCTGCTTCCCACCGACAATTCTCTGCCAGCCCTTCAGGCGCCGAACCAACGGCACGAAAGAGATGCATGGTCCCGTTCCAGTCGTTCCAGTGACGTTCTGAACTGTCCCGGGATCCGCAAGCGGCCATGACATGGGTCGCCGATGCAGACGTTGCGACGAGCGGCATCGCCGTTTCCAAATCGTCCTGAAAGCTGTCGGGGTCCTGACGCAGCACCTGGCGTGGATTGCATCTTGAAAAAATCAAGCCTGGCTGATAGCATCAAGCCCGTGATCGATGCCAAATGCGACACCCGCCGGTGCTGTGCTTGTAAGCACAGGCGTCCTTCTGAAGCAGATGTTGTTTATGCAGATGTTGTTAGTGTTGTTCGCAGAGGGGGCTGCTGGTGCAGCTGCGCGTGGGCAACTGTCAAAAGCGTCCCGCCTTCCGGGATTTGGAGATCGCTATGCATCCCGATCTTTCCCGAATACTGCTGCTGCCACTTCCTGATCAGTTGCAGGCAGTTGAGGACCTTTGGGATCATATCTCTGCTGCAAGTCAACCGTTGCCAGTTCCGGATTGGCAGCAGCGCGAATTGAACCAGCGCATGGCCAGATTCGAACAGAACCCGGAATCGGCAATTCCATGGGAAGACGCCCTCAGGCAGCTTAGAAATCCATGACCCAGACGCTGCTCATCCTCCCCGAGGCTGTCGAGGACATCGCAGAGGCTCGCCGTTGGTACGATGAGGCCTTAACTGGCCTTGGAGAAAGGTTTCTTTCGCAGGTTGACGACTGCATCAGAAGAATTCAAACGTATCCCGACCTCTATGAGCGGGTGTACAAGCAGTATCGCAGAGCGATGGTGCGTCGCTTCCCATTTGTCGTTTTCTACGAAGTCAGCGCCGACCGTCTGGTTGTCTACTCCGTCTTTCATACCGCCCAGGACCCCAACAAGTGGCGGAAACGACTTCCCTGAATTCCATCGCCGGCAGGGCGCAACGCATGGAGATTAGGGGCCTTCCATCTGTTGTTTGACAGACCGAGTCCTGGTGCTGTTGTGCAGGAGTTTTTGGCTGTGGACAGAACCTGATGTTGGCGAATGGAAATCATACGATGGCGGGGGCGAATCGGCGGGATGGTCTGGCGGACCAGGAAGTTCAGGGTGTTCACCGTCGCAATCGCTGAATCAATGTGGCGAGCGTGCATGTTTTAAGTGGAATGGCTCGATTGGGGTTACCGCGCCCCCGGGACTGGCAGGAACAGTTCCACAGCCGGCGGGCAGTTGCAGTGGGTGGCGCCGCATAAAAGCGGAACGGCGCGAGCCGTCCGGTGTCGGTCTTCGCTGTTGACAACCACAGTATTCACCACGGATAACACGAAGGGGACGGAACACAAGAACTGACGCGATTATTCGGTGTGCACACTGGACACCGTGGTGAAATCCGTTGTGCGTTTCTGTGATATGCCGGACGACGGGAAAACATCGGCAACCTACGTGTCTCGAATGCGATTCAGCCCTGAACAGGGCGGAATGTTGTAGCCACGGGCGTGAGCCCATTGGACTTACGACAAGCACAGAGAAGCCCTGAAGGCGCGACATGAGATGAGCCAATGCATTGAGCCTCATCGTAAAAAATAATTAGAGCTGCCCCCGGTTTGGCTTATGGGCAGAATGCAAGCGGAACGGCGCAAGCCGTCCGGTGCCGTTCAGCATTCAGCATTCAGCATTCAGCATTCAGCATTCAGCATTCAGCATTCAGCCCGCCAACTACCGGAACACCTTTGATGCAATTGTGGTGCCTGCACGCGCTCGAAAAACGCGGACCGGTGATCTTGAAACACGCATTCCGACAGCTGGACGGCGGCATGTTTCCATTTCAGATCTCATCGTGCAGCTGCCTGACGCCTGTGGCAATTCGATCTTCGATGTCGCCCTGCCAGCGGAATGCCGGGCGGCCGTATTCAAACAGGTTGCTGCCGCCTTCGTAGCCGCCCTCGTCCCAGACACGTCGACTGGGAATGTACGCCAGCATGTCGTCCGAATAGCCCATCACCCACGTTCCCGGACCGTACTCGGACTTAAACCGCAACGCGTAGTCCACGACCGTTTCAGCGCCCATCCCGATCCATGTGACTTCGCTTCCCAGTTGCCACAGATGGAGCGGATAAGGTGAGCCTGATTCAAAGGTGTCGCCCTGTTCCAGTTGTTTCAGCAGTCGGCTGGCCCATCGAGCTTTCAGGCTGTTGGGGTCCTGCTGCAGTGCTTGCAGCTCGGCGCGACCGACAACCTGAAGATACGGAAGTTCAATTTCCCTGAAGGCAGTTTTCAGTTGTGGGCTGACGGGGTGAAGTGGTCCGTTCAGTGTTTCTTTCACCGCCATGGCCAGCATCTGGCCGTACTTTTCGCAAAGTTCCACGCGTCGTCGTGGCAGGGGATTCTGGTCGCCGCCGCAGGTGTTGACGAACATGGCGCAGGCACCAGGGAAGGCCTGTTCCAGTTCCAGTTGCGCGAATCCCGGATAGTCTCCGCACCACGTGGTGAAGCTGAGCGTGGTGGGGTGGCACGCGTAGCCAAAGAGAATGGCCAGTATCGCTCCATCGGGTCGCGTCACGCGGAGGACTGGCACGCTGTGATCAACCGGTCCGGCAAGTGGGATCCCGCGTGCGATCAGATCCGGGACATCGGCTTCACGATTGTTTCTGCGATTGACGGCGAAGGTGCAAACGCCTGCTCCGTGACTGATCGTCGCGGAGGTCAGTCCTGCGAGTGCAGCCTGGACGAGGTGCACGGCGCGTTCCACCATCTGATCGGTATAGTCCTGAACCAATGCTTCCTGCGCTGCATCGACGGGATAGTAGTCGATCAGATCATCGCCAAGGCGGGGGCCACAGTGGTTATGAGAAAAGGTGAACATGATCTGGTCGCGGTTAAGCTGACACAGCTCCTTCAGCCTCGCAAAGACACGATGGCTCATGGAACGGGGAACCCCCTGAAAATCGCTGGTGATCAGCACGGCGCGATGTCCATCGGGAGATTCCAGGGCAAGGGCTTTCATCCAGAGATCATGCAGCTTTCCATCGGGCACGCGCTTCGTTCCATAGCCGGCTAGCCAGACCGGGGTCTCCGGTGTGATAACAGCGCGGGCTGTTCCTGCTTTCCATGTCGCTGCTGCTGTTACGGATGCTGTCGCGGAGCCCGTCGTCAGCAAGGTGGTGCCCGCAGCAAAAGCGGACTGCAGGAAATGACGTCGTGAAGCGATGACTGGCACAGAAGACCTCCGACCGTTACGAGAAAAGACCTGAATAGACTGACATATTGATGTGCGGTTGGCCAGTGAGATGCCCGGTTGACAGGCGTGGCGATTCCGGGGACAACGTATTTCTCGTGAACGATTGCGGCAGACGGTTTTGACGGCCGTCAGCATTTTCTGAAGGCTGGATTTTTCTTCTCCGGGGACGGGACGCAGAAATGGCAGGAACCATCACACGGTGTCAGGCACTTCCACTTGCAGATCACCAGGTGTCCTTTCGCATTGATGATCGTGAGGTTCTGCGCTGGAATTTCGGGACTGAGTATCCGCGTCCGTTCTTTTTTCCGGTCATCGCGCCTTCCGGAGCGATGTTGACGCGGATGGGGCATCCGGGAGCACCGGATCATGATCATCATCAGTCTGTCTGGTTTGCACACAACAAGGTGCTGGGCATGGATTTCTGGGGAAATACGTCGGGGGCCACCGTACGGCAGTTGCAGTGGTATGCCTGGGAAGATGACGACAATTTCTGTCGAATGGCGGTGGAACTGGGCTGGTTTGACGGGCACAACCCGGAGGCCTTGATTCGTCAGGAGCTGATTTGTGAGGTGTGTCCGCTGGATCGGCCACAGGAGTATTCTTTGGAGCTGCAAAGTCGATTTGTACCTACTGCGGGTTCGCTGGAGTTTGGCAGGACGAATTTTGGATTTCTTGCAGTCAGGGTAGCGAAGTCGATTTCGGCAGTGTTTGGTTCCGGAATTCTGACGGGCAGCGAAGGGACTCAGGGAGAAAAGCAGCTGTTTGGCCAGGTATCACGATGGATGGATTACAGCGGTCCAACGCGTCGTGGAGAATCCGGTGCCGAGGGGATCACGCTGATGGATCACGCAGACAACCCGGGACAGCCGACGGGCTGGCATGTGCGCGATGATGGCTGGATGTGTGCCTCGCCGTGTATGAATTCCGCACAGATCACTACAAGAGATACGCCGCTCACATTGCGATATTTACTGCATATTCATTCCGGGCCGGTGGATGCTGAGCGAGCCGGGGGACTGCAGCAGGAGTTCAGCAGCCGGCCTGCTCTGCGGGTGGTGAAATCGGTGACGCCGCATATTCGCTGGAAGATTGAGCGGGATTGAACGCGTTCGAGGACTGTGTGGACGTTGATTGGTCTCAGATGCGGTGCGGGCGCGAAGACCTGAACGTCTGAATTTTCCGCGATGGGCGGCGGTTAGTCAGCCTGTGGAAGGATGAAGCGGGTGAAGGTTGTACCTGAGCGGTGCTGCTTTGGTAAACTTCTCACTGGACGTTGCGTGGTCGTTGACGGCACAATGGGGCAGATCGACGAAAAACAGTGTATCCTGGACAAGACGCATGAAGATTTTCGGTGTTTCACTTCTGGTGACAGTGCTGCTGAGCGTGCCCTGCTCTGCCGTTGACGAAACTGTCTCTTCCAAGGTGGATTTTTCCACACAGATCAGACCGTTGCTGAAGCAGAAGTGCTTTGACTGTCATGGCAGTGAGAGCCAGGAAAGCCATCTTCGTCTGGATCTTCGCAGCGCAGCGTTGCGTGGAGGCGATTCGGGGGAACCTGCATTAGTGCCGGGGCAGTCGGAAGGGAGTCATTTGATTCAGCTGGTTTCCGGACGTGAGGCTGGCCGAGTGATGCCGCCAGACCCTGAGCAGCGGTTGACAGAAACAGAAATTGCCCTGCTGAAAAAATGGATTGACGAAGGGGCACTGTGGCCGGCCGGAGAAAAAGATGTGGCCGAACCGGAGCTGGTTTCGCAGCACTGGTCTTTTCAGCCGGTGAAGTCGGCCGCGTTGCCCAGGTCTGATTCTGTATGGGTGCGGACCGGCGTGGACTCGTGGATCCTGGAAAAGTTGACCGAAAAGGGAATGGCTCCCAATCCGGAAGCAGACCGGGTGGATCTGATCAGGCGTTTGTATCTGGACATGCTGGGATTGATGCCGACACCGCAGGAGGTGAACCAGTTCGTTGCCGATACCGATCCACAGGCATGGGAAAATCTGGTGGATCGCGTGATCAGCAACTCGCACTATGGTGAGCGCTGGGCGCGATACTGGCTGGACCTGGTTCGGTTTGCGGAGACGAATGGTTATGAAACGAACCGTGAGCGTCCGAACGCGTGGCCTTACCGGGACTATGTGATACGTTCGCTGAACGAGGACAAGCCGTACGACCAGTTTTTGCGGGAACAGATCGCGGGCGATGTGACAGGGGCACCGGAGGCCACGGCATTCCTTGTTGCCGGGCCGTACGACCTTGTCAAAAGCCCGGACATCAATCTGACGCTGATGCAGCGGCAGAACGAGTTGGATGATATTGTCAGCACGACGTCGACAGCCTTTCTGGGGCTGACACTTGGATGTGCGAGATGTCACAACCATAAGTTTGATCCGATTCGGCAGACGGACTACTACGCGATTCAGGCAATCTTTGCAGGTGTGCAGCATGGCGACCGTCGGATTCCTCTATCCGAGTCTGCTCGTGAGAAACTTGCTGAACTGGAGCAGACGGTACTGGGGTTGAGGAACAGTCTCAAACCGTGGCTCAAAGTGGCCAATCCTGTTCGAGTGGCTGTGACAGCGCGTGCAAATGAAGAGCTGTTTGAACCGGTTATGGCGGGGTTTGTGCGATTTACGATTGAAGAAACCAATTCGTCAGAACCCTGTCTGGATGAACTGGAAGTGTATAGCAAAGGCCGCAATGTGGCTTTGGCTTCCGAGGGGACTGTGGCCACATGTTCCAGTGCCCTGCCCGGTTATGCGATTCATCGGCTGGAGCATGTCAACGATGGCCTTGCTGGAAACACGCACAGCTGGATATCGAATGAGTCTGGTCGGGGATGGATTCAGCTGGCGTTTTCGAAGCCGGTGGAGATTCAGCGGATCCAATGGTCCCGGGACAGGGATGGGCAGTTTCAGGATCGGGTCGCGACAAAGTACCGGATTGAGGTTTCTGAAGACGGTAGTCAATGGAAAACGGTAGCGTCGTCTGCGGATCGAGCATCTTTTTCGACCGCCCCGAAGGAACCCGAATATGATTTCACGGGGCTTTCGGGTGAGGAATCTGTTCGGGTGCAGAGCTGGTTGAAGGAACTGAGCGACGTGGAAGCCGAGAAGCGTCGGCTATTATCGGTCGAGAGCGTTTACGCCGGAAACTTTCAGCAACCGGGACCAACCTATCGGCTGTTTCGTGGCGAGCCTGCGGCTCAGCGTGAACAGGTAGCACCAGATACCGTCGAGATACTGGGACGGCTGAATCTGCAGCAGGAAACTCCTGAATCGCAGCGGCGTCTGGCGTTTGCCGATTGGGTAGCCTCGCGTGAGAATCCGTTGACGGCTCGTGTGATTGTGAATCGTCTCTGGCAGTTTCATTTTGGTAAGGGACTGGTTTCAACACCCGGCGATTTTGGAGTCGCGGGAGCTGCGCCATCGCACCCGGAACTGCTGGACTGGCTGAGTCGTGAATTGATGGACCATGGCTGGTCGCTGAAGCATGTGCATCGTCTGATACTGCTGTCCGCGACCTATCGTCAGAGCAGTGCGCCGGATGTGGAGGCGTTGAAGAAGGATGGTGGTACTGAGTGGTGGTGGCGATTTCCATCGCGCAGGCTGGAGGCAGAACCGATGCGCGATTGTATTCTTCAGGTCACGGGTGTGCTGGATCGTCGGGCTTATGGTCCGGGATTCAGTGCGTTCGAAGTGGAACTGGAGAATGTCAGGCATTACTTCCCCAAAAAGAGTTATGGCCCGGAAGACTGGAGAAGAATGATTTACCAGACCAAGGTGCGGCTGGAGAAAGAGTCTGTCTTCGGAGCCTTTGACTGTCCTGACGCGGCCACATCTGTGCCACGCCGAAGTCGGTCCACCACGCCGCTGCAGGCGCTGAATCTGTTCAACAGCCCCTTTATGCTGCAGCAGGCGGACTTGTTTGCAGAGCGATTGCGGCGAGAGGGTGGCAACGATGTGCCGGCTCAGGCGGCTCTGGCCTATCGCCTGTGTTTCGGCCGCAGCCCTGACGCAGAAGAATTGCAGGAGGCACTGGCATTTGTTCAGGAAGACGGTCTGGAAGCCTTTTGTCGGGCGATACTGAACAGCAATGAATTTGTGTTCATCCCCTGATGACAATGGTGGATACGGACACGAGCGATCTTCATTCTGGTGGTTGTTGCGACAGGGGATGTTTCATGTCAGACGATCGGGGCTCGCAGGAAACATCCACAACAGTGAGGCGGTTCTGTAAGATGAAAAGACGACTGCGATGGGCGTTTGCTCTTCTGACTGTACTCGCCGCTGGCAGTGGAATGCTGCCGTCGTTGCTGCGGGCGGATGAACTTCGTGAGCGGCTTAAGGATGCCAACGGAGTTCAGACGGATGTTTGGGTTTACAACGATATTCCCGCAGCCATGCAGGAGGCGCATCGAACAGGCAAGCCTTTGTTTGTGACATTCCGTTGTGTCCCCTGCCGGGACTGTGCCGCATTCGATGCGGATGTGGCAAACGGCAGCGACCAGGTTCGGCAGTTTGCAAAGGACCGGTTCATTTCTGTTCGTCAGGTGGAGATGAAGGGCGTCGACCTGACGCAATTTCAGTTCGATTATGACCTGAACTGGGCGGCCATCTTTCTGAATGCGGACGGCGTCGTGTATGCCCGCTATGGGACTCAAAGTGCCGAAGGGTCTGATGCCTACAATTCTGTGGAAGGACTGATCACCACCATGCAGCGTGTGCTGGAGATGCATGGTCAGTACCCAGGGAATCTGAACGAACTGTCCGCAAAGCGTGGCGAGACAAAACCCGGCAACGATGCACTGAAACTGCCAGGGCTGCGAAATCCCGAAAAGTATGCCAGGGAAACAACTCGATCAAACTGTATCCACTGTCACAACATCCACGATGCCGAGCATCTGCAGGCACTGAAGGAGGGAAACTACACACCGGATCGTTTATGGAAGTTTCCCCTGCCGGATTTGATTGGGATGAAGATTGATCGGCGTGATGGAACGCGTGTTTCAGAGATTCTTCCCGAGTCGGCCGCAGCGGCCGCTGGTCTGAAGGCCGGAGAACAGATCCTGCGAATGAATGGCCAGCGGATTGCCTCAATTGCGGATATGCAGTGGGTTTTGCACCACCTGCCAGGCACGAAAACGCAGGTGGAAGTGGAGAGCAGTGAATCTGGAAAGCAGACGCTGCTGCTTCCTGATGGCTGGCGAAAGCACGACTTTTCGTGGCGCGGGTCAATGTGGAATGCTCCACCACGTCTGGCGGTCTGGCTACCTGAGCTGACAGGCGACTCGCTGACAAAACTGGGCTTGCCTGACGGTGATGGAGCGTTGGAAGCCCGCTGGATCAATCAGGATAGCGAAGGCGGTCGACAGGCGTACCGAGACGGTTTACGGGAAAAGGATATTGTCGTTGCCTTGGCGGGACAGTCTGTGCGCATGAATTCCCGACAGTTCAATGCCCATCTGAAACTAAACTACAAAGTCGGAGACGTGCTGCCTCTGACCATTCTTCGGGACGGAAAACGCGAGGAACTAAAGCTTAGGCTGGTGGAGTGAAGTTGGCAGTTGGCAGTTGGCAGTGGGCAGTGGGCAGTGGGCAGTGGGCAGCGGGCAGCGGGAAGGGTTGGCAAACTGGGGCCAGCAATCTGTTTTTCTGTTGGTGTCTCGGGGCTTCAGCCTGAAAGGCTGGCAGAGAATAGCCGGTGGCAAGCGGAGCGCCGTCACCGGGCACGCCACAGAGTGCGATTCCACCCCGCGAGGCGGTGGCAGAAACGGGAATCTGCGGGTGACTCGATTTTGACGGCAGTGGGCAGTGGGATACTGTTGAACGCGGGCACTCCCCGGTAAACCCGCGTTTGCCTCGGATCGATCCCTTCAGCGTTTGGCCACCGCAAAGATTGCTTCAGGGACTTCCAGAGTCGGCAGTGTGTCCTGGTCAGTCCATTGGATCTGAAGTGGGGATGTTTGTGGGGTCAGATACTGCTTCGGAAATTTCAGCGGCGCTCCGATGGACTCTACCGTGAAGCTGTAGTGCCCTGACTCCAGCCAGAGCGGGCTGCTGGCATCCGGGTTGTAGAGCACAAAAGAGCCATCATCCGCTGTCTGTCCGAAGCCGATTTCTTCAAATCCGCCGGGCATTTTTCTGTGCACATGCAGCAGAATCTCGCTGGTTGTTGAATTCCCGATCCGGAAGATTCCGGGAGTTCCGCCTTTCGCCGGCGACGGCCCCTGAGAACATCCCAGGCAGAGGATTGGCAGGAAGAGCATGAGCAGACCGAATTTTTTCATGAGGATGTCTCTGGTGAAATTTTCGGGGATGGTGCCGCGTTGACGGTCATACATAGCGGTCTGTAATCATAGTCAGTTCAGGTCGATGACTGATGGACTTGTCGTAGTAAATCATGCCTGATGAAGTCATCGTCCCGGGTGTGGTCAGCGAGTGGGTTACTGACTGTTTTCAGGAGATTGATGTTGTTGCTGCTGCAGTCTTCAGTCCGAGCCACCGAGCCGCGAAGGGAATACGGCACAGGACGAGCCATTCCAGCAGCAGGACTGCGGCCAGCGTGGTGGCAAACAGAGGGAAACAGAGTCCCAGGAACAGAACGATTCCCAGAAAGCTGAGTGAATACGGTGGTTGGTCGATGGGACGCGGAGCCCCCAGAACACCCTGGTCTCGGCGTTTCCACCAGAGCACAATGCCGCTGACGGAAAGCAGGATCAGGCCGAGTGCGGTGAGCAGTCCGAGTGCCACATTCAGCCATCCGAAGAGTTGTCCTTCGTGAGCTGCCACGCCGAATCCCACTGCACGATCGATCCAGTGCCGATCCGAGAAGTTTTGACGACTGAGCACTTCGCCGGTTTTCGGGTCCAGATCCACTGTAACTCGACGAGGACGATTGGGGGTATCTGACTTCCCGGTCCAGTTGGGCGAACGCTTCCCCGGGGGGCTGACGCTGACTGGTGCTTCAAGATGCAGTGCGGCCATGGTCGCCACCATGGAATTGATCGCAGTGAGGTCCGGCGCTGGGGCAGAATCAGAGGACGTCGATGAACCATGCCCGCCGTGTCCTCCCGAACTTCCGTGTCCCTCGTGCGACGTGCCGCCGCCTGAAACCTTGCCTGCGCTGCTGTTGGCCCAGTCCTGCTGGACAACGGCGGTTCCGGTAATTCGCCGGACCTGTTTGAAGTAGTCGCCCCAGAACTTTGCCCACGGCAATCCGGTCAGCAGCAAAAACAGAGCGAGAAAAGAGATCCACATTCCGACCACCGCATGCAGGTCCCGCCAGAAGATTTTTGATCCGTTAAAAAAGTGAGGATAGAGCACTCCGCCTGCTCCGCGGGCATTTCGTGGCCACCAGAGAAACAGTCCGCTGAGTACCAGCACGATGGTCCAGCAGGCCGCTGTTTCGACGATGTTTGAACCGCGATCTCCCATCAGCAGTTCTCCATGGAGTCGAAAGAAGAATCTCATGATGCGATCATCTTCCGGGATGGATCCCAGTACCTGCAGAGTTTCCGGGTGCACGAACGTGCGATGCACAACGCCTTTCTGACGCACCAGGATGCGGGCTGCGGACGTACTTTCCGCCGGCAGTTCGTAGCTGCTGAATTGGGAACCGGGAAAGGCCGTGATGGCGGCTTCAATCTGTGCGGCCGGGGGTTTTACTGCACCAGAAATCTGCAGACCGTCGTAATGTCGTTCGGTCCACGCTTCAATCTGAGGCTTAAACAGGTAGACGCAGCCTGTGAGTGACAGCACGATCACAAACGGGACACAGATCAGTCCTGCGTAAAAGTGCCACCGCCAAACGGATCGATAGTGCGGCCATGTTCGAGTGTTCGTCGACGTATCGCTGGATTCTTTTGGTGCGGGAGTTTTGGTTTGATCGGGAACACTCATGGCCTGTGCCCCTGACATATGTCGCTGAAGTAAAGGGATCGGTCGCTGATAGTCATGTGATGGATTCGGAATTCTGGAGAGAATTGGCGGGAACTGGTCGAGAAAAAATTGTCTCGTATCCATATGTCTGTAAGTCGGGGCGTCTGCGAAACGCCCCGTTTCACTCACGACAATCAAAAGTCGCCCACAACTTCGCCGCCGTCTTTGCTGTGCAGGCCGCGGTGCAGTGCCGTATCGATGTTGTCACTCAACAGCCGTACGGAGCCATCGGCCATCAGGACCTGAGCGCCTCCCGTGTGCCAGCTTCGCGGCCCGAAGAATCCAGTGAAGTGCACCACAACGTCAGGGATTTTGCTGTTTGGCGTGGTGTAGCCATTTGTCAGGGTACTGACGGCACCGGAATGCGCCCAGGAAACGCCCCGTCCTCTTAATGACGCACTGGAGGCGCCGCGCCATGCGGTTTTCTGTGGCCAGATGGTTGCAAGATCAGGGTTCAGGATCACGCCATTGGGCCCATTGATCCAGCCGCCACCGGAACCTGCCAGACCCTTTACCGCGAGCAGGTTGGCACTGACGCCGGCCGAACCATTGAGTGTCATCTGATAGTTAAACTTCGGCAGCATACCCGCCGGCAGTGTCACGTCCGCGCCGACGCTGCGAATCGCTTCACTCATGATGACTGAGTTTGATGTCCCATCAGTCGCATCGCGCATCCGAACACCGGAATTTTCAAAGACAAAACCATCTGTTTGCCAGCGCAAGTCATAGTTGGCGCCCGTACCACTGCCGTAACTGATCATATAGTTGACCCCGGCATAGACTGCCCCGCCGGCGCCCGTATTGAGCGTTGGTGCCGGGTCACTGGGGCACAGCATCACCTGCAGTGGTGTTGCAAAGGCAGCGGCAAACAGTGGATTGGGAACCAGACTGTTGAATGGACCAGTGAAGGCTGGCTGAGTGAAATCCAGAAGATTCTGCAGGTTGGCCTGTTCCATATAAGGAAGCAACCTTGCCTGGGGCGAAAAGCCCTGAACGTTGGGCAGATAGTTCTGAGCATTGGTCATTGGAAACATGCCAAAAGTCCCTTCATAGTTGTGAAGGGCCAGGCCGAATTGCTTTAGATTGTTTTTGCATTGAGTTCGCCGAGCGGCCTCACGCGCCTGCTGGACTGCAGGCAGCAGCAAAGCCACAAGAATGGCAATGATGGCAATGACGACGAGCAATTCAATGAGTGTGAAACCACGTTTTCGAGTGGTCGATGTATTCATATCAGGTGATCTCCGGGAGTGAGTAGTTTCAGGGTGAATGGACATGCTGGCTACGGACGCTTGATTTGCGTGCCGTCTGCGAGGGCGAATGAACCGCTGCAAAATGCCATTCGGAAGGCTGCAGTCAACAAGGGAGCAGCCGCGGGCAGGAAGCGCAGACACATCGGGTGCAACGAACGTCGTCGTCCAGCCGAGGCGGCGTCTTTGTTAAGGACAATCACACGCATCTACTGGTGAGTCTGTTCAGGAAGACCAGTCGAAACCGCACATCAGTGTGAAGCTGCGCTGTGCGAGGCTGCGACGATTTCAGCATGAAGCATTTTGGAATGCGTGGCTGGGACGTCAGAGCCTGAAGAATGCTTCGTGGAAAACGGAATTCCAGAGGCAGGCTTGCGAGCGCGCTAAAAAAAACGAGCGGAATTCTGGTCAGCCAGCAGGAAGCCTGGGCGGGGGCGTTGGAGATTGCGCTACGGAGTCAGGCAATCGTTCGGAAACTGGCCACTGCGTTGTGAGCGGAGCGGTCAGGAACTCTGGCAGCGATGGAGTCTGTGGCACCAGAGCAGTGGAAAGAACCAGGTGGACGAGGTTCATTCCGCTGCATTCCAGAGACTTTACGAAGGAAACCCATTTCCAACGCGACTGGGGTTTTGCCGACGTTTGCGGTACTTTATGGGCATCGTCGTCGGTGGCGTCGCAACAGGTATTTCGAGACTTGCAGGTTGCGGATGTCTCTGGGAGGGAAGGTGACTCGGAGGCAAAAGCTACTGTCGGTTCAGCCAGGTCTGCTGCAGAGTTATCTTCGTAAAGAAAGCCAGTCACTTCACTCAGAATGGCGTTCAGCAGTTGGCTTGCGGACGCACGTTGAGGAGTTTCTGCGAGAGACGGGGCGGTGAGTTGTTCTGTCTGGCTGGGAATAGCGGCCTGTTTTTTTTGCTCGAGGGCAGCGGATTCAGACACGAAATCGGGCACCTGAACATTGTTCTTCTTCGCCCACGCGACTTTTTGAGCGTTGGAGAAGCAGCAGCATTTTTTCCAGCAGTCGTTTGCTGACAAGCACCCGCACGTGCGAAACAGGCAGGGAAACGGCGAAGAGGCATCTTTGCCGGCACCGCGACCAGGCGTGGTAGACAAGTTGCCGGGCAACGGGAGCACGAAGCAAGCACAAATCGACAGAACCAGCAAGGCTGATACCCAGCCGCCTGTTCGATGCCCTGCAAATGTTTTGCGGATGAACTTCATGATCTCTCGCATTCACTGGAACGCGGTTTGTTTGCGGAAGTCTAGCCGTCAACTGGAACGAATAAAGTGTAAGGAAGCCAATTCGTCAGGATTCCCATGAGTGCTGTGGAGTGCAAAATAAGTGCCCGGTCTGCGGATGAGGACCCCGAAATCCGTAATTCGCGTAAAGGAAGACCTGGAAGGTATAAGTTGGATTGTTTGTACGGCGAGTTGACTTTGCGAAACATCGAATCCGGCGGATTTATGGCTGTCCCTTGCAACTCTGCCCGATCGCTGGACAATGACCCTCGCTTGCTATCGAATGGTGAACTTTCTGACATCGGTAGGCAGCAGATTTTCCCACCACCACCAATAACACCTTCAGTGTGAAAGTTCCCGCATGACCAGAGAGGATCTTTCGCTGCATTCGCCGGCCAGCCACAACGCGGATGAAGCCACCAGTCGAAATCGGGGCAGGACAGAAGAGATCTTTTCGCCGCAACCGGGAACGCCCCTGATGCCCCCGTGGACCGTGGCTGAGTTGCCTCAATCGCCCGTGTTTCAATGGCGCAAATTGCTGCTGATGGTTGGGCCGGGACTGGTCATGGGCGGCGCTGCGATTGGTGGTGGGGAATGGCTGACAGGGCCCTTGGTGACTGCAAGATATGGTGGCTCGCTGCTCTGGCTGGCTACACTCAGCGTTGTGTTTCAGGTGATATACAATGTGGAAATCAGTCGATACACGCTTTACAGCGGTGAGCCAATTTTCACTGGCAAGTTTCGGCTGGGTCCAAGTCCGATGTTCTGGGTCGTTCTGTACCTGCTTCTGGACATTGGATCGTTTCTTCCCTACCTCGCCTCAAATGCGGCCATTCCGTTGGGAGCGATGATCCGCGGGACAATTCCAAACCCCGCCATTCCGGAAGACCAGAAGCTGTTAACTATTCTGTCCTGTGGCATCTTTTTGTCGGTTCTGATTCCGCTGTGCGTTGGCGGCAAGGTCTACAACTCCATCAGGGCGTTGATGACATTCAAGCTGGTCTTTGTTCTGACATTTTTGCTGTACCTTGCATTCCAGTATTCCACAGTCAGTACGTGGAAGGAAATCGGCGGCGGCTTTCTGAAGTTCGGTAACGTTCCCGTCAAGCCCGCCGAAGATACCAATCGCGATGGCAGGCAGGACGCCGATGAGAAGCCCCATCAGAACATCGACAATGTGTTTTCCGCGTGGTCTGAAGGACGCAGCCTGGCCTTTGATCTTTCGCTGCTGGGGATTCTTGCGTCGATGGTGGCAATTTCCGGAAATGGTGGCCTGACAAATACTCCGATCAGTTCCTTTACAAGGGATCAGGGGTGGGGGATGGGAAAACATGTCGGCGCCATTCCCAGTCTGGTTGGAGGACATGCAATTGAGCTCTCGCATTCGGGGAAAGTGTTTCGCACGACGCCCGAATCTCTGAAACGCTGGGCTGGCTGGATGGCGCATGTCAGTCGTGAACAATATCTGGTCTGGCTGCCGGCCTGTTTTGTGGGGCTCGCCCTGCCCAGCATGTTATCGGTGCAGTTTTTGGAGCGGGGCACTGTTCCGAACGATAAGTGGCAGGCGGCTGCGATGACGGCTGGCAGTGTTCGCGATGTGGTGGGACCGAGTTTAGGGTCGTCGTTCTGGTACCTGACTCTGTTCTGCGGCTTTTTGATTCTGGCCAGCAGTATGGTCACCACGGCTGATGGTGTTTTACGTCGCTGGGTTGACGTATTCTGGACAGCAAGTCGACGACTGCAGTCATGGGATCCCTCCGATATCGGGATTCTCTACTTCGGAGTTCTCTGCTGCTACATGCTGGTTGGAATTCTGATGCTGTTGCTTGTGCGTGGCGACACTCTGCTCGTGACTGCAACCGGCATGATGTACAACTACGCGCTCGGTTTCAGTTGTCTGCATACGCTGCGAGTGAACACGACTCTGCTTCCGCGAGAACTGCGGCCTCGAATGTGGCAGCGTGTTTCCCTGGTTCTGGGCGCAATCTTCTTTCTGAGTGTTGGCTTTATGGCCACGTATGCAGAGTGGCCAAAGCTGAAGAAGCAGGTCCAGGAAATGTTTTCCTCACAGGTGGAGACGACCAAAACTGCTGAACTGTTCGGAGAGCAGCACGCGGCATAGTGCAGAGAAAGGCCAGAGGAAACTGGTGATGTGAATTTGGCCAGAGAGGCAGAGCAGAAAAACTGACGTGGACCGCCACGTTCAGTTTGTGTGCAGGATTTTCTACGGGATTGATGAGTGTGATGGAGTCTTCATCGGAGCAGAATGCTAATTCGGAAGTCACCGCTGAAGGCTCTGGTGCCGGACATTCTCAGACGGAGGTGCAACTCCGCGGACTCACCGTTTGCGCGGACGAGAGGATCTTGCTGGAAAATGTCAGCACGGTTTTCCGTGCTGGCGAATTAACCCTGATTTTGGGATGCAGCGGCGTTGGGAAATCCGTACTGCTGAGAATTCTTGCCGGGCTAACGGGGCGAGATCACTCAGCCATTCGGTTTACCGGTGATGTGCTGTTTCGAAAACAGCAATCGAATGGACGGCAGGGCGCGGGTGAAAGTGCGGATTTGCCATCGGAACGAGACGTTGCGGTCGTGTTCCAGAGTTTTGCGCTGCTGGATGAATTGTCGCCGATGGAAAATGTGTTGATCGCGCTGGACCATCAGGCCGCGGGGACCGCACGGAAGGCCCGTAATTCGGCAGCCGCGGAACTTCTTAAGCAGTTACGAGTTCCCACGGATCGAGCTGTGGCCGTGATGAGCGGCGGGCAGCAGCAGCGTCTGGCGATTGCCAGAGCGATCGCACCGGGGAATCAGGTGATTCTTTACGACGAACCTACGTCCGGCCTCGATATTCTGACTGCAAAAGCAGTGGCCTCACTGATTCACGACACGCATCAGAAGTATCGCCGAACCTCCATTGTGGTAACGCATGACTATGCGACCCTGGCTGCCATCGCCGATCGAATTCTGCTTCTGAATCATCACACGCAGACACTGGAAGATGTACCGCGGAAGGCGTGGGATCGGTTGATGCTGCAACTGGGAGATCCTCCGGATATGTCTGTTGCCGGCGTCCCTTCGGCGTGGTGGAAATCGCTTTGTGCCTGGGGGATTGGCGTTCTGTCGTCGTCAGGTCGATTTGCCCAGGATATGCTGGAATTGCCGTTGACGATCCTGCCGATCTGGAAGAGTGTCTTCTGGGGACTTCGTTACACGCGATATTATCTGGGACTTGTCGCGGGACCGTCAGCGTGTCTTTACGTCGCCGTTGCCTGCCTGATCCTGGGATATGTTGCTCAGGATTTCGTTTTCAGATATCTGCCGTTTCGTCAATTTTCTGAGCCACTGCTGACTGAGAATCTGCTGCACGCAACAGGGTTCTCACTGTTTCGTTTTCTTGCGCCGATTCTTTCCACGCTGCTGATTGCCGCCCGGTCCGGTGCTGCCGTGGCTGCAGATGTCGGAAGTAAGGTGTATGGCAGTCAACTGGATGCGCTCAGCAGTCTTGGGGCAAAGCCGGATCGCGTGCTGCGAACACCAATTCTCTATGCATTCCTCGTGGGAACACCGCTGCTAAGTCTTCTTGGGTACTTTACGGCCGCTGTGAGTGCAGCCTTTGCATTTCTGCTGACGCATCCGGAACCGGGGCTCGCGTTCTGGGATGCTCACTTTCACAAGGAACTGATTCCTCAGACAGGAGTGTTTTACAGAGGCACAGGCTGGCTGACTATCAAACTGTTACTTTGCGGAGCCGGTATCGCTGTGATTGCGTGGCGACAGGGTTCGTCGCCGAAGTTGTCAAGCGAGCAGATCAGCCGAGGAGTCACCAGGACAATTCTCTGGTCCACCCTGTTTGTGCTGAGCATCCATTTCCTGTTTTCGCTGTACGAGTTTGAAGCGAAAAAATAGGCTCTGCTATTATGGAGATTTGCCAGCCCTTAGCAGCCTGTCGAAAAACTACAGCCGGTTATGCTAACCCAAGGCATGTCAGTCCCACGCAAGCGAGAATCCAGCGATTTTTGACGACACCGACAAGAGATCCCCCACCTTCGCGGGGATGACTATCGAGCTTCAAGAGGCTGTAGGGGGGCTCGGCAGAAACTTTGTCGCGTGCCTGGCGTTGCTGAGAGCAGGAACACCTGTCAGGGATCCTGCCCGGGTACGAATATTACGCGACTGCCAGCCTTACAAATCCTGATACTGTTGAACCCCGCAGTGGATCGATAACGTCAGCCAGGGTGCTCTTGCAGAAGTTCAGGAATGGCTGCCACAATCCGCCGTGAATCTTTGTGGGAGTCCCCGACGTTCCAGTTCGTCATTCAGCACGCTGTGATAATAGGCCAGACGAATGGACGCATCATCCAGTGACCCGCCAAACGAACGCTTTTCCTCAAGGTATATCCTTGGCACCGCAAATTCCCGGATCCGCCATCCAAGGTTGGCAGCCTGAACCCACAGTTGCAGCGGCATCGCATACCCAGTGACCGTGATTTCCAGATCGGCCAGAGCACTGACGCGGTAGGCTTTGAAGCCACAGAATGCGTCGGTGATCGTCAGGCCCAGCTTTTCATTGAGGCAGGCAGTGATTCTGGAATTGATTGCGCGACGATCTTCCGGTGCCGAGCTGTCACCGGTAAAGTCACGGAGATAGCGAGATCCGGATACCATGTCCGCAGGCGCGTATTCGTCCGACATCAGGTTCGCTATTTCTCTGACAAATTTCGGCTGATGCTGTCCATCGCAGTCCATGGTAACGAGCGTGTCGTAACCGTACCGAACAGCGAAGTTGAAGGCAGTCCTCAGAGCAGCACCGTATCCCTGATTTGGCTGATGCCGTTCTACCCGGACCTGAGGGAAACTGTTCAGAATCTCGGACGTGCCATCAGTGGAACCGTCATCCACAACAAGAATGTCCTCCACATGCTGCCGCAGCTCCTGGAGAACTGCAGTCACATGGCGGACTTCATTGTAAACCGGCAAGGCAGTCAGAATTCTGTTTGTCATGGAAAGATCCTACGCTGGTCACCGGAGAAGTCAATTGGCTCGGGGGATTGGCCTGAGTTTCGCGACCACTGCGGGTTAATGGACGCCAATTCGGGTTCGGTATTGCTGTTGTTTCAGGGAGATCCATCCCTGAAATCCTGCTTGTTCCGAGTCCGCACGGAGATTCATTCGGAAAACTGACTCTGCCGTTATCGGTGTTTTCTCCCGCACAACTTGCCCTGCCCCGGTATCGTCGCTTCAATCGCTGTAACCCTCACCGCTGTCTGTGTCCAATATCGGGAATTGCCGAACCGACCACCAGTGACACATCGCGGATCGCTGCGATCACCTGAAGAAATCCACCGAGGAGATTCCGGGAAATTTTGAGATATCCCGACGTTTACTCGCGATGGACGGCCAGATTAGCTCTGGCGATGGACGGCATTAGCACAACGGTTCGGCGATCACTACCTGCCATGGCGTTCGCAGCCAGGATGCTGTTGTTTAAGGATTTGCCAGAGATTGGCTGGACGGTTTCACGCCAGTTTTTTTAATTTGCCTCGCTGCGGCCCAGAGTTTCACCGTCAGCAGTCACTTTCTGCCCGCTGATTCTTTGATGACGCGATGAGTGCCAACACAGTAGAAATTTCTGAAACAGGGTAAGTACGAGATTTACGGAGACTGTGCTGAAACGAACGAGTGCCGGAATATCGTACTTCAGATCGAGGACCTTGGACAATCACTCGGTGCCTCGTCATGCAACTCCAGCGATTGCCACAAATTCATCGGCCCCGCAGATAACAGCACACCAGTCCAGAACGTCCATGTCCAACAGCGGGTCAACAGGCACGCAGTGACATGGTTTTCAGTAGCGGAAAATGATTGCTGAACGCAGTCGCAGTAAGGAGTTTCCTGCGAGATGGTACTGAAAAGTACCCTGGAGACAGCCCGGTTTGCGTGCGGCTTACTGGCTATCGACAATTGCCTGTTGCTGCAATCTGCCCGCGTTTCCTGCAAGACATCTGCAAAGGACCGTTGTATCCCTCATCTGACCGGGGCGTACCGTTGAATGTGGAGTAGCCGTGCCTCTGATGCGCGCGGGGCCGTTTGGACGTGGGCCAATACGTCATGCTGAGTGCATAAAGTAAGACGGGCTGTAGCTGTGACTCAACTGCTTAGCTTCCCCGTTCTGCACGTTCGCCGCAATGTGCTGACACTCTGAAGAACCTCAGGTCGGCCGGCTTCCGTGCGGAACCGCCGCCGGAAATTCCGTACGAGATCCAGCCACGAGTCTGCCGTGCAGTCCAGTCGCTCCAGAATTGGTTCCAGGTCAGTGGCAATTGCCCCGGGTTTGTCCCGACGCAGTTGACGTCCCGTCCAGTCCAGCAACTGCAGGTACTGATCCAGCGACATGAACAGGCAGCCCTTGTTGCTGGCTCGTCGGGGCGTCTGCGGATCACACACGTTTTTCGGCTGCGGCCCCAATTCCACAGGAGCCAGCCAGCCAGCGTGCTCGCCATCCTCCGTTTTCACCGCCTGGGGCTCGGCCATGCAGCTGATTCGTGCCTGGTGTCGATCCTTCATTCGAGCCTGAGCACTTGTGAAATCACTGGTTTCAGGAGCCTCCGCAACGCTGGCACGCACTGGATTCAGATCCACATACGACATGCAGGCAGCAATAGCCATTTCATCCAGCAGCGGCTGCGCTTTATAGCGGGATTCCCAGAAGTGCCCCCGCACTTTATCTTCCCGGTTCGCCTCTTTCGCGATCGGTTCACACAGACATTTCATGAACCATGACAGGTTCGCAAGCCTCCGTCGCTTTTCCCTGATCCCATTGGGGCTGTTCAGGATCTTTTCCAGCTCTTCTTTCGAGGGTTCGGCTGGGGACTTATCTTGATTTCGTCGCAATGGAAACAGATTCCACCACCGTATGGCAACATCTTCATCGGACCAGCACGTGACCACATCCGGCCGTGTTCTGACCACGACATGCAGGTGGTTGCTCATCACGGCAAAGCCCAGAATATCGACGCCGAACACACCGGCGAGGAACTCCAGACGCTGCCGAATCCATTCCCTGCGATGCGAGTAATCCTTTTTTGAATGCCGATCCTTTCCGCACAAATGCGTCCGTCGGACACAGCGGTTCACGACATGGAATACCTGAATTTCCCCATCCGCAATGATTTCTCGTCGATTGACCCGTGGCATACGTGTGACTCCGGAAAAAGACGGAAACGAGCTACCGGCTGTGATTGTAAAAACACTCATTTCGTATTTCCAGGTGCATGGCACCTGTTGAGTGAAATTTGTTGAATGTTGGGGGGGCCAGGGGCGGTCGAAAAGGTGTTTTCTCCTGGCATTTCGTCGCCGTTTGATAGAATGTGCGAGAATGGGGTCCTAGAATGTTGGCCAGTGCGGGTGCATGGAACACGGCGAAGGTGGGTTTGTGCACCGCTGTGATAATTTGAACGACTGATTTGAACGTGGAGTTTTCTGATGCCTTACACATTGCCGCCTCTGCCGTATGCTTATAACGCTCTGGAACCGCATATTGATGCTCGGACGATGGAGATTCACCATACCAAGCATCACCAGGCGTATATCAACAACGTGAATACCGCACTGGACGGGTCTCCTCTGGCCAGCAAGTCTGTTGAAGATCTTGTGAAGGATCTGAATGCAGTTCCCGAAAGTATTCGCACCGTTGTTCGCAACAATGGCGGTGGCCATGCAAATCACGCACTGTTCTGGACGATTTTGTCGCCGAACGGTGGTGGAGTGCCGGCTGGGGATCTGGCAGCAGCGATCAACGCGGCATTTGGAACATTCGATCACTTCAAAGAGCAGTTCAACAAAGCTGCAACGACGCGATTTGGCAGTGGCTGGGCCTGGCTGAGTGTGCGAGCGGACGGCACGCTGGTGGTGGAGAGCACTGCGAATCAGGATACTCCGTTGTCCGACGGGCGGACTCCTATTCTTGGACTGGACGTTTGGGAACACGCCTACTACCTGAATTACCAGAATCGTCGTCCCGATTACATCGGTGCATTTTGGAACCTTGTGAACTGGGCGGAAGTGGCGCGTCGCTTTGCTGCAGCGAAGGGCTGACAGTCCCCTGATTCATCATGAGTTCTGCTCGAACGATTATCAAATTGGCCCCCGTGAATTGTTTCATGGGGGTTTTTCTTTGGTAAAGCGAGTGATTTAGGGGACCAATTTCTTCGTTAGATAGACCCCCGGGTGATGATTGACAATCCACGGGGTAATTGACTTGTTCGTCCCATCGTGATAGACTGTTTGCGTCATGACCAGTGACATTCGGTACGATGCGGCGGTGTTTTTATTGACTGTACCGTGCTAA
This sequence comes from uncultured Planctomycetaceae bacterium, assembly GCA_903871805.1. Taxonomy (GTDB): domain Bacteria; phylum Planctomycetota; class Planctomycetia; order Planctomycetales; family Planctomycetaceae; genus SXXK01. Next base: position 24,403 of record CAIQIE010000378.1, read on the forward strand.
GTGATTGGGACTTCGTGTTCCGGAGAGCATGGGGTGTTCCGGAGGTTTTCGCGGCATGATATGTCGCACGGGATGCCTGAGGTGTTTTTCTGAGGCAGTGGTTCCCCTCGCGTGCTGGTTGGACGCTGGGATTTTCGTCGAAAAAATTACGGGCTTCAGTTGCTGTGTATTCTGATGGCTGCGGGATCTGAAGGATAGTTTTTTCGTTTCGGGTCTGGTTTGGAAAACCGGGCCTGAGGAATTTTGTCGCTGGGATCTGATTGGCTTTCAGCGGACGCGTTCAGGTGGTTTCGGTAAGAAAATTTTTGTGTTGTGAAACGGCAAAGGAGTTTGCTCATGGCTCGAGTCTTCACATTCCCCCGTGCAGCTCGCGGTTCAAAGATTTTTCGTGTTGAATGGAAAAAGGACACACCGATAATGGCAGAGTACGTTGTCCAGACGGCAGCAACTTCCACGGTGGTGGTTCACGATTCCGCCGGGAAGGAGCACATCCTTGTGGGTAAGGAACTCCTGCGTCAGTTTGGGTTGACGGCAGAAGAGGCTGTGTGTCGGGAGTTTGAGCGAATCGCAACCATGGTTTCCCGGCATGGTGGCAACCCCATGAATGCAGTTTTGCAGTCTGCAAAGCTTGGCAAGTTACTGGGCTGACTAAGCGTGTCTGGTGGTCTGGCGGATTGATGATTGTTCCGCTGTCATTGTCGAGATCAGGTTGCTGTACGTGGGGCTGCTTCTGGCTGGTGTTATGAACAAAAGCCACCTGCGATGACCGCGCTGATTGCCGCAACCAGCCAGAACCACCTGACGATTTTTCGCTCCGATTTTTGCTGAAAAACGAAGTGGTTATGCAGCGGGCTGCATAACAGCAGTCTGTTGCGGGTCCGTCGAAACCAGGCGACCTGTGCAATCACGCTGAGTGTTTCTATCAGGAACACGGAACCGCAGACGGGGAGCACCAGTTCTCGGCCGCCGGCCAGGGCGATCACTGCCAGCAGTGCTCCCGCCGGCAGCGATCCGGTATCACCCATGAAGACTCGGGCTGGGTGGCGATTGAACCATAGGAATCCCAGTGCCGATGCAGAAAGCGAAGCGGCTATGACCGCCAGCCCGGACGTTTCGGGGTGAACTGCAAGTATCCACGCCAGAGCGGCAGAGGTTGTTGCCAGGCAACCTGCGGCGAGTCCATCGAGTCCATCGGTGAGGTTGACTGCATTGGAAACTGCAACAATGACCAGCACTGACCAGGGCAGGAAGATGACCAGCGAGCCGGAGAGAAGCGATCTCTGCCAGATTGCAGTGTCTGTTGGAGTGTTGGTGGTTGGATGAAACAACCACAAACAGATGCTGATGCCGCTGGCCAGAGCGACCTGCCAAAGGAATTTCTGGCGGACGCTGAGTCCCTGTTTTCTGGTTCGGGCTTTGATCAGATCGTCCCATGCTCCGAGAGCCCCGAAAGCGAGGGCGGTGCCGATTCCAAGGACTCGTATTTCCATCGTCAGTGATGGCGCGGGGGTTAGTGCGATTCCGCAGCACACAGCCAAAAGAATAAGTAGTCCGCCCATCGTAGGCGTGCCACTTTTGGCGGAATGCAGTTGATTCAGCCGCGCGGAATCGCTGGCCACTCGTTCCTGAAAATGGCGTTTGAGCCAGGAAATCAGCGGGGCGCCGAAGCAGAGGCAGATTCCAAGGGCAATGGCGCTGGAGATGAGCACAGGCTGCAGAACCGGGAGAGTTTCCGCGACAGCTAACTGGAAGTGCTGGGAGATTGTGGGGCTGAGCGAATCGGAGTTCATCAGGCGTATGTCACAATCAGGCGGTCTTACTGTCTGCACAGTTGGGACCAATAAGGTCCTGTCGGTCACCGTTTTACGAGCCGGGGATCGATGAGTGATCAATTCTAATCGCAGTGTACAGGTAGAGCAGAGGTGCGTGGAGGAGGAAGTTCAAATGTGCGCAGGATCAAGGGATACACGGCGATTGGTGGAATGAAAAGGAGCAGTCTGGGTGTTGGCTATCTTTGATGCTGCGGAGACAATCGGTTGTTGGTTCGGCAGCGGGATTTCGGTGTTCAGAGAGCAGAAGTGAGATGCCCTGATGTTGGTGGTGACCGGGATCAAATGGGATGATTTTCCGGACGCAGCCAGACCCAGCTTTTTCCCAGCCGTCCGCCGTAATTTCCGGCGGTGATTTTCAGGATTCCGGGGACTGTGAGAGCAGCCTGGATGGAAGCCTGAGTGGCCAGACTCACGGTCGTCAGATCTCGACCATTGATGATGATTTCCATCACTGAGCGGACACCGTCGGGCAGTTGGGACTGGATGTTTGGGCGATCAAGCAGGGTTGGACAGAACTGATCGTTTGTGCTGGCGAAGAGAAATTTGTAGCGGCTACCGGCTTTGGAGCCGCTGGCCGCGACTCCGCCGGGAAAAGGAGTGATCACACCAGGCACGGATTCGCAGGCGGCCACAGCACGTTCAGCGGCTTCCAGTGATGCTTCTTCCGAAGTTGCCATGAACCACAGATTGCCGCCCATAATTCCGTCGAACCATGGGAAACGTCGATCAATACAGAATTCGCCGCCCATCGTTGGGACGACCCACATCGTTCGGCCGAAGCGATTTTCCAGGCGTTCGAAGCCATCACCAAACCATGCCAGCTTGCGTCCAAGTTTGAACGAAGCGGGGCCGGATCCAGGAGCGAAGCAGCGGGTTGTGGGGCAGGTGAGAACATTTTGGCAGACACGTGCGAGGAGAGCTTTCTCCAATGCCTGTTCCCGATTTTTCCAGAACCTTGGGACATGAAGTTGACAGATCGCACCCGGGCGACCGTCGGGGGTTTCGAAGTCCGGGTCACCGCCGGGGCCGACGTAGCGATCGAGTCCGGCTTCGCAATCGCACATGATGGAGGAGGACCCATGACCGGTTACGGCATGCAGCGCGTGGTCCAGCCACTTTCTGTCTCGAGCCGTGATGAGGAACTCGGTATAGAGGCTGCGAAAAGCTTCAGCGTAGGTATCTTCAACGAGATCAGACATGGAACGTGTCATCCGCCTGAGCAGCCTTTACCAGGATGGGGCTGCCTTGAGTATCCGACTGAGTTGACTGTCACATCGCCAACGGTGAATTCCGGGAACTTTCACCGGGAAAACGGGGCTTCCAGGCAATGAAGCCATGCCGTACTTGATGTTGATCAGGTACGACCCTGACCCGTGTAGACGTGCTCTTCGGTAATGATTTTATCCATGAAAATATCGTGATCAGCCACCGGGATCTCCTCGAAGAGCTGGCATTCGAACGCCAGAGCAACGAGTGGGGTGTCTGGTCGGGCGTGCTGGAGGAGTTTGTCGTAGTAACCTTTGCCGTGTCCCATACGAGCGCCTCGGCGATCGAAGCCAACGCCTGGCACCATGATGAGATCGAGTTCAGCGGCGCGAACTTGTTTTTCCGGCAGACCTCGAAGTTCTTTTCGGGGTTCCAGGATGCGATACATTCCGAGTTCCAGTTCGTCCATGCTGGCGAGTCGGAACATTTCCAGTTCCCCGTCATCGTTACACCATGGGACGACGATGGTTTTTCCGGACTGGAGTGCCAGTTCGAGGTCGTGGCGAGTGCGGACTTCGCTGCGGACATCGATATAAAACATCACCGTCGAAGCATGCGCGTATTCCGGAAGGGCCATGAAGGCACCTACGATACGTCGGCTGAGATCGTCCTTGTTTTCCTGAGCATTTCGATTGGCGTGCGCTTGCTTGCGAAGTGCGTCTTTGCGTTCCCGAATGGTGTCAGTGCTCATAAAGTTCCGGCAATCTGAGACGAGGAGGAAGAGGCGCATGCTGGAAACCTATCGTGTTCATGTTTCAGCATCGCCCTGAACAGCCTGTTTGCTGGTTTATAGTCATGGCGTGGGCCCCTGAACTACAGAACAGGCCGAAAAAAAACAGCATTCTCGCCAGGCAACGTGACTGTGCGGATTCCAGGAAACAGGCAATCTGCCCTATCTCAGAGAAATTTGTTACGAGGCACTGTTTGCTGACGCCAGTGCGGCCTGCTGACAATCGGCACGGCTTACTGGGATTTTGCAGGATTGGCTGGGCTGGTGAGAATGTGGTTTTTTCATAGAATCCGGGGGTTCTTCGGGGCATCATTGATGATTGGCGGCTGCGTGGCGGACTTTCCGGATGACGGAATCGTTCAATGGCCTTCACTGAAGACGAGGATACAGTGAATGAACCAAACGCCCCGTTTCGGGCTGACGACGGCGACCTGTGTGGTCATTGCCAGCATGATTGGATCCGGGGTCTTTACGACGTCCGGGTATTCGATTGCATCTCTGGGCAGCCCATCGCTTGTACTGCTGGCCTGGCTGGTGGGTGGATTGGTTGCGATCTGTGGTGCGATTGCCTACGGAGAGTTAGCTCGCCGGCTGCCCGTTTCCGGGGGCGAGTATCTTTATCTGAGTCGCCGCCTGCACCCTTATTGGGGATTTCTGGCTGGCTGGGTATCACTGACGGCTGGTTTCAGTGGCGCGATTGCCCTCGCGGCGGTTACGTTTGAGGTTTATGCGATCAAGACACGTCCGGATTGGCTTCCTGAGAACTTTTTGGCGGTTGCCGTAGTTTTGCTGTTTGGGCTGGGGCACGCGTTTCTGGCCCGTCTTGCTGCGAGTTTGCAGAATGTCGTCGTCATTGTCAAAGTCTTCGTTTTGGGGATTTTTCTGCTGGTTGCAGCCACAAAACTGGGGACACATTCGTGGTCATGGGCGAGCACTGTCACTGCCGGGCAGACTGGCGGGCTGTGGCAGGGAATTGAAGCATTTGCCAGTTCTGTGATGTGGATTTCCCTGAGTTTTGCCGGATTTAATGCTGGTATCTACATTGCATCGGAGGTTCGCAATCCGGAGTGGACTGTGCCAAGGTCACTGTGGATCGGGACCCTGGTGGTTACGATTTTGTATGTCCTGTTGAATGCTGTTTTTCTGACAGCGGTTCCGGTCGAGAAGATCCTGCTTCAGAAGGATGTCGCCGCCATAGCAGCAGCTGGTCTTGGTGGGCCTGGCCTGGAGGGTCTGATCCGATTTGCTGTTTCGCTGGGCACTTTATCGTCTGTGGCTGGAATGGTGATGACGGGTCCGCGAGTGTTTTCGAGGATGGCGGATGACGGGGTATTTCCTGCGTATTTTCGCAGTGGCGACCGCTCAACGACCCGCACAGTCCTGTTGCAGACGGTCATGGCAATTCTGTTGATTTATGCCAGTGATTTCAGGGAATTGCTAAACTATTTAAGTGCAGTGCTGGCCTTGTCGTCGGCCCTGACGGTGGCGACGTTACTGTTTCCGGACCGACAGGAACCGGGCAATCGAATTGGTGGCAGTGTGGATACCGGAAAATTGAGGGTGACGTTCTTCGCGGCGTTGCTGTATGTTGTGGCGACGGTGGTTACTGCGGTGCTGATGGCGATGGACAATCCAAAGAACCTGATGGGATTGATGTGGACGATTGTCAGTGGAACAATTTTGTGGCTGGTGATCATCCGGATGAAAGGCAGCGGTGCCGGGAAGTCCGGTTGATGGGGACTGGTGGCCAGGAGGAAATCGTTCCGGGTTCGCAGAAGAATTCCGTGCAAACTACGCCGTTTTGTCGTTGGATGCACTGAATCATGGCAGAAGATGGGGGGGCCTGGATTGTTCGAACGCCTGATAGTGTTACCATGCAACACAGGTGGCGTCAGCGGCTGGTGAATTGCCGTTTGCGGGATAAGCCATTTTCTGGACAGGGCTATGGCCCGAAGTGGGACGGGGCGGGTTGGCCCTGCTGATTTATGGCGAGCGAGGCACTTCAGCAACGGATTGCGGGACTGCGAAAGCAGGTTGAGGCGGAGTTGTCGCGCAGTGTTCGTAGTCGTCCGTGGCCGGCCAGTCTGCAATCGGCAGTGGACTACAGTTTGATGGCTGGAGGCAAGCGACTGCGTCCTGTGCTGGTGTTGCTGGCGAACGAGGTGTGTGGTGGCCGTCTTGAAGACGCCTGGCCGGCAGCATGTGCGATTGAGATGATTCACACTTATTCGCTGATCCATGATGATCTTCCGGCCATGGATAACGACGACTACCGGCGTGGTCGACTGACAAACCACAGGGTGTATGGAGAGGCTCTTGCGATTCTGGCGGGGGACGCGCTGCTGACGCTGGCCTTTGAGAAGCTCGGCGAGACTGAATTGGGAGTTGACATTCAGGCAGACCTGATGCGAGTTCTTGCCGTGGCTGCGGGTGGCGGTGGGATGGTTGGAGGCCAGGTGCTGGATCTGGAGGCCGAGCGAGGGCCGTTCCCGACATCACCAGAACAGTCGTTGTCGCCATCCGCAGTGTCAGAAGAAAGCAGACGGGCGACAGAAAATACGCTAAAGGGCGGTTGTTCGGACGCACAAGTTGCGGTCCCTGATCAGAGGCAGAATCTGCCTTCTGGCGAGCAGTCGGGTGGCCCTTTGAGAAAAAAATTGGAAATAGTCGGCAACGTTTCCAGCCGAACTGCGGTGCCAAACGTAGAAGAACTGAATCGTATCCATAGAATGAAGACGGGAGCGCTGATTGCCGCGTCACTGGAAATGGGGGCCACCTCGGCCCGGGCAACGCGGGAACAGCGGAAACAACTGGTGCATTACGGTCACTGTATTGGACTGGCATTTCAGATCGCGGATGATGTTCTGGATGTCACGGGCGACGCGGTGAAACTTGGAAAGACGCCGGGTCGGGATGTGGACCTGGGAAAACTGACATACCCAGCGTTGCTGGGGCTGGATTCCAGTCGACAGAAAGCCATGGAACTGGTTCAGGAGGCCTGCGACACCCTGAAGTGTTTTGGGGAGCGGGGTCACTGGCTTGAGGAACTGGCTCGTTTTATTGTGGAAAGAGATCACTGATGTCGTTCGAGATTCTAAGCGAAATTCGATCCCCAAAAGATTTGCGAGGACTGAGTGACGCGGATCTTAACCGGCTTTCTGCGGAAATCCGTGAAGCGCTGCTGACAATTGTTTCAGACCGTGCTGCGCACTTTTCCAGTAATCTGGGAGTCGTGGAACTTTGCATTGCGCTCCATCTGACGTTTGACTTCAGTAAAGACCGGCTGATCTGGGACACTGGCCACCAGATTTATCCGCACAAACTTGTGACCGGGCGATTTCACCAGTTTTCGACGATTCGTCGCCGCGGCGGGCTGATGGGGTATCCCAATCCGGCAGAAAGCGAGTATGACCTGTTTGTCACTGGCCATGCGGGCAGCAGTGTTTCGACCGTACTGGGAATGAACGCGGCGGACGATCTGCTGTTTAAGGATGGCCGAAAGTCGGTGGCGGTCATTGGTGACGGTGCCCTGCCATCCGGGATTGTGTTTGAGGCCATGAATAATGCGGCCGGACTGAACAAAGATCTGTTGGTCATTCTGAATGACAACAAGATGGGGATTTGTCCAAGAGTTGGCGGCTTAGCCAGTTATCTGGACAAAGCCAGAGTGGCTCCGTTCTATAACGGCCTGAAGCGGGATGTTTCCTGGCTGTTGAATCGGGTACCGCTGGTTGGTGAATCAACCGAAAAGATGCTCAGCGGAATCAAGGATGCTGTGAAATCCTTTCTGCATGGGGGTATGTTGTTCGAAGAAATGGGATTTCGCTACATCGGTCCGGTAGACGGCCATGACATCCACAGTCTGCGTCAGTATCTGGAAATGATTCGTGACGTGAAGGGGCCGGTCCTGCTGCATGTGTTCACCGAAAAAGGCCATGGATTTGAGCCTGCCTGCAAGGATCCGGTGAAGTTTCATACGCCATCGCCGTTTCGACGGGACGCTGAGAATGAAATTGTGCCAGTGAAGAAGACGGCCGAAATCTCGTACACCGAAGTGATGTCTGATGCCATCCACGACAGCATGGCACAGGATTCCCTTGTTTGCGTGCTGACAGCGGCTATGTGTGCCGGAAACAAACTGGAACGCATTCGTGACGAGTTTCCAGATCGCTTTTTTGACACGGGAATCTGCGAGAGTCACGCAGTGGCATTTGCTGGCGGGATGGCAAAATCCGGTATGAAGCCGATTGTGGACATTTACAGCACATTTCTGCAGCGCAGCTTTGACCAGATCTTTCAGGAAGTGGCGTTACAGAACCTGCCTGTTGTGTTCTGTCTGGACCGCGCGGGATTGTGCGGCCCTGACGGACCGACTCATCACGGCGTCTTTGATAACTCGTACATGCGAATCTTCCCAAACATGATTGTCACGGCTCCTGCAGACGAGCAGGAGATTCGTCCGATGCTTGACTACGCATTGCAAAGTTCTTCTCCGGTATCGATTCGTTATCCGAAAACGAAAGTCGAAACTGTCGCTCGCACTGTCACCCCGGTCGTGACTGGCAGAGCGGAAGTCCTGTTCTGGGGAAGTGATGGCAACATCCTGTCATGTGGAACGATGTTGCCGCAGGCTGTTGCGGCCTCTGCCCGTCTGGCTGAACAGGGCTACAGCGTGGGAGTCGTGAATGCTCGTTTTGTGAAGCCGATTGATGAAGAGATGGTCATCAGGGCCAGCCAGCTGGGTTTCGTGTTGACGATCGAAGAGAACGCCCTGATGGGCGGATTTGGCAGCGCGGTGATGGAGGTTGCGGCCAGGCACGGGCTGAACACCGAGCGATTCCGAATTCTCGGGATCCCGGATATTTTTGTAGAGCATGGGGATCGCGAGGAGTTGTTGGCAGATCTTGGACTGGACGCGGGAGGCCTTGTGAAAGCGGCGCTGGAACTGGGCAGACCGGTAGCGGTAGCCGACGTCACAAACGTCTGAGTCGATTTTTGTCACTGTACCCCGCCCTGCCCTGTTGGCCTGGTAATGGCGTCTCTGATTTTGCCCCTTTGACGTTCACGTCGAAGGGGCTTTTGGATGACCTGTACTGAAGGCTTTGAATGCAACCTGTGCCAGGAGGTAATTCAGGAAAATGTCATGTCGGCCTGGAAACTCTGAGCATTGGCGCAAGCGGCGCGTGGTTTGATTCAGCGGCCTCGTCGCACGTGCCTGCCTCTGGCCGTTTACCGAAATCGTACCTCGCCGCAACGCGGCGGGAAGCGATGCCGTATGAGCCGGTCTGTATCCCTTATCAGCTGGTCTGTATCCCGCAGCGGCCGTGTATCCTGCAGCGGACAGGGCAAGCAGACCTTAGCAGCCTGTTGGAAAACTCCGCCTGGTTGTGCCAGCGCCAGGCACGTCATTCTCGCGCAGGCGGGAATCCAGTGATTTTGGGGCACACAGACAATGGATCCCCACATTCGCGGGGGGTGACTATCGATTTTCACCACGCTATTGGGGATCACCCGCGTCGGACGAATGGCAGTCACGGCGAAGCCCGGGCTGGCATACGTTGCTGCGAATTGCTCAAGTGACCAGCACGATGGGGAAAAACCTTGCTGGGCAAATGTAGGTTATGGGAAGCCCCGGAGGCCCAGCTTTTGTTGGAGTGGAGTAGCGGGGATTTACCAGTCATTCGGGGTGTATTTTTGGGGGAATTCCGGCAGATCAGGAATGTTGGTGATGAGTACGTTGAGTTGGTGGACGGGGTGGGTTGCGTCATGTAAACCATTGTATCTCCGGGAGGATTCCCGCCTTGTGCGGGGGGACCGGAAGGATGGTCTGCCGAAAAAACTCGTCAGGCAGAATGGTGTCTATGCGGTCAACCTTTGGTGGCCGCGTTCTGCAGGGAGCGTTGTGTGATAAAATTTGATACGAGTATGTCTGATTCCAAATCTGGAACTGGACGAGGCGGAGCATGGCTAGCAAAGGCTGTGTTGCGGATGTTGGCTTTGTGTGTGGTTGTTGTGCCGGTCGCAGGTATGCGGCTTCAGGCATTTGAGGAACTGGTGGTCTCGGTGTGGCGGCCTGATTTTCAGGCGGCGGAGGAGCGGGCAAGGGAGGAGCAGCTTCCAATGTTGATCCATTTTGGGGCAACATGGTGTGGTCCCTGTCGGCAGATGGAACGCAACGTCCTGGGAACTGCTCAGGTGCGTGAGGCATTGTCTGAGGGGATTGTTGGGGTGAAGGTGGATTCGGATCGGCGGCGAGACCTGATGAAGCGGTTTGGGGTCAGTGTGTTGCCGACGGATTTGGTGATTGCGCCGGATGGCAAGGTGCTGCTGCGTCAGGCGGGATATACAGACGTCAAGTCCTACAGCGATCTGATTCGCCGATTTCGCAAGCCGAATGCTGCTCCTGTGGCGGGTGAGATGCCAACCAAAACGGGCACTGCCGGGGCTGGGTGAACGTCTTTGCGTGGGGACTTGTGAAGTTCCGGGCTGAATCCGGGACGATCAGGGGCCGACGAGGGCCAGATTGTCCCGGTGGATGACTTCGCCAAAGGGGATGTGTCCAAGTGCGGCGGCAATCTGATCGGACCGTCGCCCCTGAATTCTGCGGATTTCATCTGCAGAGTAGTTTGCCAGACCGCGGGCAATTTCCACTCCGCCGGCCGACTGCAGACCGACGAGGGCGCCGGGTTCAAAATCGCCCAGAACGGATTTGATCCCGACGGCGAGCAGTGAGCGTCCTGCCTGGCAGACGGCTTTGACAGCGCCTTCGTCCAGGATGAGTGTACCTGCGGGGGGAGCGCCGAAGCCGATCCAGCGTTTCCATGCCGGTACGGATTCGCTGCGCGCCATAAACAGGGTGCCTGTGACCTGGCCGTTCCGGATGTCGTCAAGGACGGTATCGCTGCGGCCGCTGGCAAGAATTACGGTTTCTCCTATGCCGGTGGCTGCCAGGATGGCGCGCAACTTGGATCCCATTCCGCCCCGACCGCGACTGCTTTGTTCGTTGGCGACCAGTTTCAGCAGGGCGTCATCGGGTTTTTCGACAAGCGGGATGACGCGGCTGTCGGGATTCGAGGGGGCTCCGTCGTAGAGTCCGGCGATCCCGGAGAGGATCACGAGCAGTGGGTCCGGCAGCAGCGTGGTCAGCATCGAAGCGAGCTGGTCATTATCGCCGACTGCGATTTCCTTGATGCTGACGGTGTCATTTTCATTGACGATGGGAATGACGTTGAAATCGAACAGCGTTCTGAGTGTATTGCGGACGTTGAGATATCGTTGACGATTGCGAAAGTCATTCCCTGTGAGCAGCAGCTGAGCGGTGCGGTGTCCTGTTCGGGACAGAGCGTCATCCCATGTTCGCATCAGCGACGGTTGACCAATGGCTGCAGTTGCCTGAAGTTCGGGGAGTGATTCCGGACGGCGGTTCAGGCCCAGAATCCCGATCCCGGCGCCCACAGCTCCGCTGGAGACGAGGACCACGCGGCGTCCTGTTTCCTGAATCCGATGGATCTGATTGGCGATGCACTGGATGCGATTGAGATCCAGTCGGTCATTGTCAGTGGTCAGGACATTGGTACCGATTTTGACGATGACCGTCCTGCAAGTCTCAAAGACTTCCTGGCGGAGACGTTCCTGCATAATCAGCCTGCGAAATCGAAAACAGGAGGGCTCTGACGCACTGCATGACTGACAGCCGTGTCGTGTGAGTTCCTATGGAAATGATTTGAGGGAAACCGAAGGCGGGATGATAGTGGAGTGCTGGAGATCGTGTCACACGATTCCGGGAGTTCCGTTGGTGTCCATGGGGCGGTTGGAGCCACTGGGAATTGACGGGACGCGGGAACAGGCAGGAATTGCCGGAGAGTGGCCA
>CAIQIE010000379.1 GCA_903871805.1 uncultured Planctomycetaceae bacterium
CCATCTGTTGCACGATGTCCGGACGAGCACGCAATTGCTGGTGAATATGGTTATCCATGATTGCGAAGGAACAAATGTCGATCGCGAAAAACTGAGCTTGATTAGCCAGCTGCTGCTCAATCCAGAGTTTGCGGTGATCGTTGTTCTTCCTGCTGATTTTGTCGTAGCCCATCAGAAAGCAACGCCGAACGGTGCGACAAGCCACGTGCACGATGGCGATATCGGCGGATGCAAAAATGTCTGCGCGAGCTAGTCGAGGCATTGAATTAATCCTCAGTACGTGACTACAAAAACGGGAGTGGTTAATAATGCAATAGCCCCTTAGTTAGGGCAAGTGTGATCCAGAGTTGGAGAGTATTTCCCGAAGAAATGTTCGAGTTTTGACGATTCTCAACACTCGACAGCCATTTTGTGGCGAATTGGCAACAGTATGAGCTTGTGAGAGACTCGTTTTCGAGGACGGTGCAACCTCGCGAGGGGGCGACAGGCTGGTCTCCGTCGCCTGAGTTGGTCAAGACGGCTGTCAAATCCCAGGTTTGGATTGGCAGAGCCCTTGTCACGAAACCGAATCCCAGCGGTGTTGTTTTTTGACATGCTGTGTCCCTGAGTTGTTTTTCTGAGTTGGTTTTTGCCGCCAAAAAAGTGGTTCTTTGCTGCCATGTGCTGTGTCCCCCAGCGTTTTCCCTGTGTCCCCCAGCGTTTTCCCTGTGTCCCCCAGCGTTTTCCCCGGGGCATTTTTTCAAGGCTTCCTGAGGCTTTTCGCCCGGCGTTTTTTGCGGTGTTCTCGAGTTGGTTTCCACTGACAAATGCTGTGTCCCCATGACACTCCCGCCCCGGGTCGATTTTCCCTTGACTCCACGTCGATTTTCGAAGCCGCAAACCACGGGGCTTCTCTGCCACATGGTGTGTCCCCGGGCGTCGTGGTGTGTCCCCAGGCTTCTTTCCCCAGGCGTCTTTCCTCTATACAGATTGCTGTGTCCCCGAGTTGATTTTCAGATTGCTGTGTCCCCGAGTTAATTTCTGTGTCCCCGAGTTGATTTTACCCAACCGTCTGGTGTGTCCCTTGTGGGATTTGCGAAGCCGCAAACCACGGGGCTTCTCTGCCACATGGTGTGTCCCCGGGCGTCCTGCCCAGGCGTCCAGGTGTGTCCCTTGGCGTCTTTCCTGCCCAGGCGTCTAGGTGTGTCCCTTGGCGTCTTTCCTGGTGTGTCCCCAGGCTTCTTTCCCCAGGCGTCTTTCCTCTATACAGATTGCTGTGTCCCCGAGTTAATTTCTGTGTCCCCGAGTTGATTTTACCCAACCGTCTGGTGTGTCCCTTGTGGGATTTGCATGGGCTTGTGGCGGGTTGGAGGGGTGGTGTGGGTGTGGTATGCTGAGGGGTGACAGTGCCGTTGTGTTGGCGAGTTTTTGGATTTTGATAATGGTGTCAGATATGAGCAGTGCAGGTTCCATGTGGCCTCTGGAGGCGATTCGCAGGCAGTTTTCCGGGCTCGCGCGTGTTCAGAATGGCATGCCTGCGGCGATTTTTGATGGGCCAGCGGGAAGTCAGGTGCCTGAGTGTGTGGTGGATGCGGTCTGTCAGTATCTGCGGAGAACCAACTGCAATCGCGGCGCCGCGTTCGCTACGGCTCGGGAGTCGGATCGGATTCTTACCGAAGCACATCAATGTGTGGCCGACTTTCTGGGGGCAGACGATCCGGACTGTGTGATTTTTGGTCCGAACATGACGAGCCTCACGCTGCAGCTCAGCCGAGCATTGGGAAGAACATGGAAGCCAGGCGACGAAATCATCGTCACTCGGCTCGATCACGATGCCAATGTCACTCCATGGGTACTCGCCGCACGTGATGCCGGAGTCGTAGTGCATCATGTGGATCTGCATGTCGAGGATTGGACTCTGGATTGCGAGGACTACGCCCGGAAGCTGTCTGATCGAACCCGACTGGTGGCTTTGGGGATGGCGTCAAATGCGACTGGAACGATCAATCCGGTGCAGAAGATGGTGCGCATGGCACACGATGCGGGGGCTCTGACGTTCGTGGATGCGGTGCATTACGCTCCGCATGGGCGAATTCAGGTGAATGAACTGCAGTGTGATTTTCTGGCTTGTTCTGCCTACAAGTTTTTCGGGCCCCACGAGGGAATTCTCTGGGGGCGACGGGCGTTACTGGAGAGTATTCGGCCCTATAAGCTTCGGCCTTCGCCGGAAGTTCTGCCGGGGCTCTGGATGACAGGAACTCAGTCCCACGAGGCCATTGCCGGGACGGCAGCAGCGGTTGAGTACCTGGCGTCACTGTCTGCTCTGCTGCCCGAGGGAGTCGGGACTGCCACGGCGACTCGATCTGAAAAACTTGATGTCGTGTTTGCAGAATTGCGGGACTATGAGCGGTCCCTGACGGAGGTGATGCTGTCTGGTTTGCAGACTGTTCCAGGAATCCGTATCCATGGAATCCAGGCTCTGGACCGTCTTGATGAACGGGTCCCGACATTTTCATGGACCTTTCCTGATTGCACTCCGCGACAGGCGGCTGAGTTCCTTGCCGAGCAGGGGGTGTACGTCTGGAATGGCAATCATTATGCCTTGCCGTTCACTGAGGCCGCGGGGCTGGAGCCGGGTGGTACCATTCGGGCGGGTGCTTTGCATTACAATTCTGTTGAGGAAATTCAAAGACTGGTGCGTGGACTTCGAAAAATGCGGGGCGCAGATTTCTGAGCCTGCCGATAATTCAGCAGAACTGCGTGCTCGTTCACGGCGAAGGTCTGCGGGCGAGTGGTGAGCAGGGAACGTTTCTGCAGCGAAATAGCAGGCTCTGGAAGCCTCCTCGATTTCCATATACTGTTCCTTGTTGCTGCTACGGGGGCAGTCCTGACCCCCGATGACTGGCCATTTCCGGATCCTCGCTACGAGAATCAGATGTCGCAAACTCTCTCAGGTTCTCTGCCGATGTCGGCAAAGCCAAAAATTGTCGCGGTAATGCCCGCGTACAACGCGGCTACCACTCTCGAACGGACTCTGCGGGATATCCCGCCGGGAACGGTTGACGAGATTATTCTGGTGGATGACTGCAGCAGTGATCGCACCGTAGAGCTGGCTCAGTCACTTGGTCTGACTGTGATTCGGCACGAGCGGAATACCGGCTACGGCGGAAACCAGAAGACCTGTTACACGGAAGCCCTGAAGCGAGGGGCTGATATTGTGGTCATGATCCATCCGGATTATCAGTACGATAGTCGGGTGATTCCCGTCGCGGCGGAGTTGATTCGGATCGGCAATGTGGACGTCATTTTAGGGTCAAGGATTCGTACGCGGGCAGAGGCGCTGGAGGGTGGAATGCCTGCCTGGAAGTATGTGGCAAATCGCTGTCTGACAATCTTTGAAAACATTGTTCTGGGGCAGAATCTGGGTGACTTCCACAGCGGATTTCGGGCTTATCGGCGATCCGTGCTGGAGACTGTGCCCTGGCGTGAAAACTCAGATGATTTCGTGTTTGACACCCAGTTCCTGGCTCAGGCTGTCTTCTTTGGTTTCCGACTGGGCGACATTCCTGTGCCCGTCAGATATTTCAGTGAAGCCAGCAGCATCAATTTCCGCAGAAGCACGCGTTATGGCTTACTGACGTTGTGGGTGATGCTGCTGTACTGGTTCAATCGCCTCGGTATTCTGCGTTCGGCAATTTTTCGTCGCCAGCGCGAAGCCAGTGTCTAACCGGGCTGGTCTTTTTGCTGGTCATCCCTGCCACATCGGCTGGTCCGATCCCTGTTGAGTCACAGGGACGATGCCTCGCTTGTGCGCTGGAGTTTCGCGATGTCAGACCAGCGGAGTCAGTTGGTGTTTCCAGCGTTCCGGTGATACGCGTGGGGAAAAACAGACCGCATTGCTGCTGTCTCCGTGAAACTGAAAGCACTGAAATCCCTGACTGCGAAGGAAGGTCTTCAATTCCTCTGCGGAACTTCCAAATCGGCGAAGGGTGTGGTCGAGGATCTCGACGTAGAGGCAATCAATGTGCGGGAGCACATCGATGGCCCCGCGCAGCACCTCCATCTCAAATCCCTCGACATCCAGTTTCATCAGATCGACATGGGTAATCTGCTGCTGGCGCAGCAGTTCTGTCAGTGTCATGCAGGGAACTTCAATCCCTGTGGCTCCTGTCAGTGAAACGCGGTTGTTGTCATCCTTGCGTTTTTCATCCGTAAAGCAGACTGTGCCTGCACGTGAGCCCAGTGCCACATTGAGCGCTGTCACATTGGTGAACCCGTTCACACGGATGGTTTCCTGAAGATTCAGGAACGTCTGCGGGTGTGCTTCAATGGAGCAGACTCGGCCAGTTTCGCCAACGGCCAGCGACGAGGCTGCGCTGACACAGCCAATGTTCGCGCCGACATCCACCATGTTCGCGCCGGGTTTGAGGTAATCGCAGGCAAATTCTTCCGCCCGATCAATCACATCGGGCTTTACCCAGTATGTCAACGCCATGTTGCTCTTCGGGAAGAAGGGCACTGTGTACCGCGAGCGGCGTAACTGAAGTCTGCTGGAAAATCCGGTTCGTTGAAGGGCATAGCCCACCATAGCCTGAAAAGGACGTTCCAGCTTGGGGCTGTCGGATCGAACGATTCTCTGCAGCAGGTTCATTTGCTCACTCCTTCGAGCACTCGGAATCTCTGGACAGCGCGATCAAAGCGCTGAGTCTCCATGTTGGGGAACAGGATACCGATCACACACGGTGTTCCGGAACCAGCGTCATCAGTGCGGGACGGCCGAATGCATTGGGGGCGACCGACCGGCATTATCTGCTGAAGATTTCCCGGCTATCTGCCGGAGTATCCGCAATTTGCCCGAATTGAGTCAATATGGCTGCTTGAGGAATGCGGGATCGGTTCCGGAAGCAATTGGTCCACAGAGAATTCCTGAGGCCCGGATCCCTGAGTTTTCGGGAGCTGGATACGGGCATGAAATCTCGTGCACGAAGACACATGAGCCTGGTGGTGGTTCAAGCGAAACTCAAGAGGCGTGTTTCCCGCGGTACGTGAAAAAAGGCATCGCGGTGGAGCCACCAGCGATGCCTTTGGGATTGGACATTATCAGTCCGAATTCAGCTGAGTTGGAACCACCGAGCAGGATGTGTATTGCTGTCCGTGTTGTGCATCAACCGCCAAGTTGACGGCGAATTTCGGCCGCTCCGGCGGCAATGGCCTCATCCAGTTTTTCAATCAGCTTTGCTCCGGCTTCTGCCATATCCGGTCGACCACCACCACCACCGCCGGCGACGACCGCAGCGGCCTTCACGACATTTCCTGCGTGGAGGTTGCGGTCTTTCACCAATGGCTTGCTGACAGCAGCAATCAACGCCACTTTGCCCTCGATTTCAGCTCCGAGGATCAGTGCGATGGGGCTATGCTTTTCTCGTAACTGATCTGCGTAGTCCCGGAGGGCTTCCCGACTGACATTTTGCAGTGATCTGGCAACGATGCGAATCCCGGAGACTGTGTCTGCGTTGGCCACAAGTCCACCAAGTGCGTCAGCAACCGAAGCGGCAGTCAGTTCTGCCACCTGGCGGGTGAGAGTTTTGATGTCATTTTGCAGCAGTTCGATCCGCCCCGGGAGTTCTGCGGCCTGTGGGGCTTTGAGTTGTCGCTGCAGTCGCGCGATCAGCTCATCAGTTTCGCGTCCTTTCCGGAGTGCTCCTGGTCCGGTGATGGCTGTGATTCGGCGGACGCCCTTTGCAACGGGTTCCTCAGACACGATGCGGCAGAGACCGACCTGTCCTGTATTGGAAAGGTGCGTGCCGCCACATAGTTCCACACTGAAATCACCCATCGTGACGACTCGTACTTCGTCGGGGTATTTTTCTCCGAACAGCGCCATGGCTCCCTTTTTTCGAGCTTCTTCGATGGGCAGCAATTCGGTGCTCACCTGCACGCCACTGGCGATACAGTCATTGATGATGTCTTCGACCTGATAGAGTTCGTCCTGTGTGAGTGCCTGGTGATGGGCGAAGTCAAACCGCAGTTCGTCGCGCTGGACACGAGAGCCTCGCTGAGTCGCATTTTTTCCAACTGTGCAATGCAACGCGTGGTGGAGAATGTGCGTAGCCGAGTGAGCGCGGCGAATACCGGCACGACGGTCCGCATCCACGTGGGCTGTCACGTTCTGCCCTTCGGACAATCGACCACGGATCAGGTGCCCGACATGAATCCAGAGGTCGCCATCCTTCTGTGTATCGACCACACTGAATTCGAATCCGTCGGCGACGAGTGTCCCTGTATCGCCCACCTGACCACCGGATTCTCCGTAGAAGGGGCTGCGATCCAGAGCAACACCGATGGGTTCTTCGTGTCCAGCG
>CAIQIE010000380.1 GCA_903871805.1 uncultured Planctomycetaceae bacterium
CATGCAGGCGGCGATGGCCATTTCATCCAGCAACGGCTGCGCTTTGTAGCGGGATTCCCAGAAATGCCCCCGCACTTCGTCTTCCTGATTTGCCCGCTTGGCGATCGGTTCACAAAGACATTTCATGAACCACGACAGATTTGACAGCCGCCGCCGTTTTTCCCGAACTCCATTCGGACTACTGGTGATTTTTGCCAAGTCCTCGTCGCTGGGTTCCGCCGGAGTCTGGTTCTTGTTTTTTCGCTTTGGAAACAGATTCCACCAGCGCCTGGCCACAGCCTCATCAGACCACGGAAGAGCAACATCTGGGCGAGTCCGCACGATGACGTGCAGATGATTGCTCATCACGGCATAGCTGAGAATTTCCACGGCAAAGACACCCGCCAGAAACTCAAGCCGCTGGCGCACCCATTCTCTGCGATGTGAATAATCCTTTTTCGACAGCGGATCCCGGCCGCATAGGTTTGTCCGGCGAACACACCGGTTGACCACATGAAAGACCTGAATTTCTGAATCAGCCAGGATTTCTCGACGGTTAACGCGCGGCATGGCAGGGGCTCCGAAGCAGGGGTGAGGAAATCTTAGCCGGTCAATTCGCGTTGTCAAGGTGCATGGCACCTTTTTGAAAGCAGCTTGTTTTTTGCTTTGATTCTGTGAACTTCCTGTCATACTGGGGTTTGATAAGGAGCATCGTATGCGTGTTGTGTGGCTGAGTGTCTGGGTGTTTGTTGCGAGTATTCAACAGTCTGCGGGGCAGGAGCCGTTGCGGATTTCCGGAAAGACGATGGGGTCTTATTACTCCGTGGTGATCGATTCGCCGGGAGCGAGAAATCCTGAAGCACTGCAGGATGAGATGGAGCGTGTATTTGCGGAAATCAACTCGCAAATGTCCACATGGGACGATCGATCAGAGATTACTCGATTTAATCAGAGCAGGAGTATTGAGTGGATTGCGGTCAGTCGCGACATTGCGGTTGTGACTGCTGAGGCAAAGCGGCTGCATACATTAACGGAGGGAGCGCTCGAGATAACAATTGCGCCGCTCATCGAGGCGTGGGGGTTCGGGCGAAACAAATCCCGGCGTGTCCCGTCGCCGTCAGAAATCGAGGCCGCGTTAAACACCATGGGGACACAGCATATTCACGTTCGCATGGACCCACCTGCCCTGCGGAAGTCTCTTCCGGAGATCCAGATCAGCCTGAATGCACTCGCCCCCGGATATACGGCAGACCGAATCGCGAACCTGCTGAATGAACGGGGCTTAAAATCGTGGGTGGTCGACGTGGGTGGGGAAAATCGAGCGGGCGCACCGAAGATCAATGGCGACGCATGGCGATTAGGGGTTGAATCTCCACTGGGCGGACTTCACAAGGTCATCGAGCTAACGGGAACATCCATTGCGACATCCGGAGATTACCGCAATTTCTTTGTGATCAACGATCAGAAGTACTCGCATGTACTGGATCCCAAAACAGGCCGCCCGGTTGAGGCCCCGCCGGCGGCCGTTTCTGTGATTCATGAGTCCTGTATGACCGCAGATGGGCTCGCCACAGCGATGATGGTTCTGGGGCCGGAAAAAGGTCTGCAAATCGCGAAGAGGGCCGGGTTTGACGTCATGTTTCTCGATGTATCGCGGGACGGTCAACTGCAGGAACAGAGCCTCGGGAAGTTCCTGACTCCGGAAAAATGACATTCGCTCGGGCAAGGGAAAACGCAAAACAACCCTCCCGAAACATTCAGCCTGATCGCAAAACGCCAGCAATCCGAATTGCGAGTTACAGCGGACTCAGCCTCGCTGCGTGACGGCAGCAGCAACCCGGGCACGTGACAGCATGGGGCCAACGGAATTCAAAGAGAGCCCCAACCGCACTGCGGCCTCGGCATAGCTGAGGCCCTCCAGATAGATCATTCGCAACAGTTGACCGGCATCCTGAGGCAGCGACATCAGCAGTTTCTCCACCTGATCACGATACTCGACCTGCCGCGACGCAGGAGCATCGGAGGAAGCGAAGTCCACAGCAGCCTGGTGAGCCTTGACGTGCCCGAGGGCCTTCATGAACCGATGCTCGGTCAACCTGCGAACAACGATTCGCCGGGTGATGACGGCCAGATAGGTTGCAAACGAGCATCTCCCGCGAAAACTCCGCAGGGCCGCCATGTCATTCTGCAACAATTCGGAGAATGTGTCGGCACAGAGATCCTCGGCATCGTCCGCCGTGAGTCTCAGACTGTGGGCGCTGGCAGTCTGACGGATCACCTGCATAATCAGACCCGAAAAACGATCAACAAACTGCTTCCAGCTACCACCATGGCCCGCAAGCAGTTCATTCAGCAGTTTTCGATCAAGATCGGTGAGTGGCACCAGACAACTCGCTTCAGCAAAGGAATAGATCACTCAGATTCTGAACGGATATTCACCTGAAGAATACCAATCCAGACCGACGCCGGGAGGAGAGACGAAAATGTCTCAGGAACATAACACCGCTACTCAATATCTCGTGAATTTACTGGATTCTTGCGAGGCCTGGCGGTTAAAACAACCCTTGTTTCAGGAGTCGAATCTGTTTTTCGAGCGAATTCGGGAAATTGATCGGTTCAGGAAAGCAGGGAGTAGTCTTCTGCGTTTCTGCAGATCTGGACCTCTGCGGTAGTTGTCAGTTGCAATCAGATGCCGGCTCGCTGAATATTTACGCAAAGGGACCGCAGGTCTCCGTGATTGGGCTGTGTTGTGCAAACATCTGACGCTGCAGGCAACTCCAAATCGTCGGGCAACAGAGTTCACGGGCATGCCATCGTGCACGAAATTCAGTCAGCCGTTGTTTTGTTTCCTGCACCTGCGTTCCGAGGTCACGGCGTCTTCCGAAGGGCGTTGGTGGGCAACTGGACCTCTCATAGAAGGCCTCAGAACAGTCTGAGGGTGTCTGTGCGGCGGATGACTTGTCTGTTATCGTGGACGAATTCCGGAAAGCTGCCGCAGGACATGGCTGAAAATTCAGCTCTGAACAGAGGAAACGCCGTTGGAACGGCAACGGCCATTTCACCAGAATCGGGATAAGCGAGGTTGATGATGCATTTGTCACAGGTTCTGCCGTCCGTGGTACTGTGCATGATCATTGGTCAGCTGGCTGATGCGCAGGAATCGATGCGAATTCTGCCACAGGAGGTGACCCTGTCAGGTCCGGAATCTCGTCATCGTATTCTGCCTCAAGTGTACCGCAATGAAGAAGCGATCCGTTGGGCGGAGTCTGCAGAACTGACCAGTGATCGCCCGGACGTTGTACGCATTGAACAGCAGACTCTGATCCCTGTCAGCAACGGGACTGCAACTATTCGTGCGTCAGCATTTGGCAGCATCATTGCCGAGCAGTCAGTGACAGTCACGGGAATGGATCAGCCATTTCACTGGTCTTTTCGGAATCATGTGGAACCGGTTCTGGCAAGACTTGGATGCAGTTCCGGAGCCTGTCACGGCGCGCTGGCTGGAAAGGGTGGGTTTCGAATTTCCCTGCGAGGTTACGATCCGGAGCGTGATTATTTTACCATTGTACAACAGCAACTGGGACGGCGGGTGGATATCCATGAACCTGCAGCAAGCCTGTTACTGACAAAGCCATCAATGGCCCTGCCTCACAAAGGCGGACTGAAACTCAAGCCGGACACCGTTTATTACCAGATCCTGTCAGAATGGATCGCCAATGGTGCCAGCCCACCTGCAGAATCCGATGCACAACTGACCAACCTGGAAATCCTGCCTGCCCGTACAGTTCTCAGCCCGGGTGCCAGACAGCCACTGATCGTTCGCGCTCACTATTCGGACGGCCGGATCGAGGACGTGACTCACCTCGCAAAATTCTCTGCCGCAGCGGAGGCTGTCGCGACGGTTGACGAAAATGGACTGGTGACGGTCGTTGGGTCCGGCGAAGGCGCGGTGACCGCCTGGTTCTCGAGTCAGATTGCGATTGCCGGTGTCACAGTCCCCTATCCGAATGAGATCCCGGACGAAATCTATACGACGGCAGTTCGCAGAAACTTCATTGACGACCTGGTCCTGAAGCAAATGAAGCGTCTGCATCTGAAACCTTCACCTCGCAGTTCAGATGAAGTCTTCGTGCGACGAGCATTTCTGGACACCATCGGGACGCTCCCTGCATCGCAGGAAGTTCAGGAATTCCTCGCCAGTACACAACCCGACAAACGCGACCTCCTGATTGAGTCACTACTGAGCCGTCCTGAGTTTGTCGATTACTGGACCTACCGCTGGTCAGATCTGCTGTTGCTGAACGGGACAGAATTACGGCCGGATGCGATTCAGGCGTGGTACCAGTGGATTCATGATCGAGTGGCTGCAAATCAGCCCTGGGATCAGTTCGTCCGGGAATTAGTCACCTCGCGAGGATCCAGTTTTGAAAATGGTGCCACCAATTTTTTTGCACGGCACCAGGCTCCTGAGGACATGGCTGAAAACGTCAGTCAGGCGTTTCTGGGACTCTCCATCGGTTGTGCTCGATGCCACAATCATCCGCTTGAAAAATGGACGAATGACCAGTACTACGCATTCGCGAATTTATTTTCGAGGGTGCGTGCGAAGGGTTGGGGAGGCGACTCCAGAAATGGAGATGGGAAACGAACCCTCGTCACGGCATCAGCCGGAGAACTGGTTCAGCCACGCACGGGCAAGCCGCAACCTCCGGCACCGCTGGACGCAGAACCGATTGCCTTTGACGCTCCAGGAGACCGCCGCGAATACCTTGCTGACTGGCTGACGGCACCCGACAATCGGCTCTTCAGTCGAGCCGTCACCAATCGTGTCTGGAAGAACTTCTTTGGCGCGGGACTGGTGGAACAGGTCGACGACATGCGGACATCCAACCCCGCGAGCAACGAAGAACTGCTGACAGCCGCAGCAGACTATCTTGTCCAGCAGAACTTTGACCTTAAAGCATTGATGCGTGCCATCCTGCAATCCGAAAGCTGGCAGCGAAGCAGTGAAACGCTGCCGGAGAATAATGGCGACCAAAGGCAGTATTCCCGATACTTTCCCAGACGTCTGCCCGCGGAAGTCCTGCTGGATGCCGTCGCTCAGGTGACCGATGTTCCCACAGAGTTCAGCCACATCGTTTATCCTGGAGCCGACATCAAACCGACGGACGCCTACCCCAAAGGGACTCGGGCCATCCAGTTGAAGGATTCAGCTGTGGAGTCCTACTTTCTGCAGACGTTCGGAAGAAACCAGCGGCGTATCACCTGCGAATGCGAACGTTCGGATGAACCGAGTATGGTGCAGGTGCTCCACCTCTCAAATGGTGACACACTCAACGGAAAACTGGCCGTGGCCGATAATCGCCTCGGACGCTGGCTCCGTGACATCCCAACCGATGAGCAACTGGTACGGGAAGTCTTTCTGACGTGTCTTTCGCGAGATCCTACTGAGCAGGAGAAGGCGGAGACCCTTGCCATGCTGGCATCAGCACCACCCGACGAACGCAGGGTCGTGCTGGAAGATCTTGTCTGGGGAATTGTCAGCAGTCGGGAATTCCTGTTTAATCATTGACCAGAATTCAGGCAAATGCGTCGAAAATTCAGGCACAACCATCGCTGATTGCCGCCGACAATCACAGAGTTTCGACAACAATTTAGAATGCGCAGACCCATCGGGTTTCAAGATGAGGTCTTTGGCGGCAACAATGTCGGAGAAAAGGGATGCCGTTGATTTAATCTGAACAAAAGAACACCTAATCGGGTGTTTGATTTGTTCGGAACGGCCTGGCGTTTGCAACATCATGGGCTGGCTCGTCCGTAAGGCAGACGTTGGACCCTGCGTTTTCCGCCATTGCTTGTTGTGTGAGATGAGTGGCAGTGACTGGCCGCAGGGCAGTGTGAGTGCCCTTGTAGATTGCCCCTCAGGGGCAACCAGGATGTGTTGGTACGAAAGGTTGAGAGCATGTCAGAGAATCAGTTGTCGCCGAGGGAAGTGCTGGCGTTGTGTCGGCAGCGTGAGATTCAGGCGATCGACCTGCGATTCACTGACTTCTGCGGGTCAAAGCGTCATTTCACGATCCCGGTGTCGTTGCTGACCGAGGACAGTTTCGAGCAGGGATTCTCATTTGATGGCTCATCCATGCGTGGATGGCAGGCGATCCACGAAAGCGACATGCTGGTCGTTCCGGAATCACAGACTTGTTCTGTGGATCCGTTTATGAAGTCCACGTTGACCATGCTGTGCAACGTGCGAGACCCGGTCACTCACCAGACCTACCCACGCGACCCTCGCAACATTGCCAGAAAAGCGGAAAGTTACCTGCAGTCGACAGGTATTGCCGACCGCGTGCTGATCTCAATGGAAGCCGAGTTTTTTGTGTTCGACAGTGTCCGGTTTGATCAGAATGAGCGGCAGGGGTTCTACTACATCGAGAGTGACGAAGGGCAGTGGAATCGGGGGACCACAACACGGGGTGGCGGAAATGCAATTCGCCATCGCGAAGGCTACCTCGCCCTGCCACCAGTTGACTCGTTTCAGGATCTGCGTACGGAAATCATGATGCTGCTGGAGGACAGCGGGATTCGTACTGAAGGTCAGCACCATGGCGTCGCCTCAGGTGGGCAGTGTGAGATTTCCCTGCGAGCTGAATCCCCTGTGCGGATTTCCGATAACATTCAGCGTCTGAAGTATCTGGTTCGAAACGTTGCCGCACGGCATGGACGCACAGCGACCTTTATGCCAAAACCTGTCTGGAACGACAACGGATCCGGCCTTCACATGGGTCTGGCGTTGTTCCAGGGAGATCAGTATCTGTTTTCCGGCAGCGGATATGGAGGACTCAGCGAAACAGCAATGTTCGCCATGGGCGGCCTCCTGCGACACGCGGCCGCTCTGCTGGCCTTCTGCTGCCCGACGACCAACAGTTATCGACGATTGACACCAGGGTTTGAGGCACCGGTCAATCTTTCGTACAGCTATCGAAATCGATCGGCAGCCATCCGAATACCAGCGAACTCGGGCCACGAATCACGGCGTCGACTGGAATTTCGTTGTCCGGATGGCGCCTGCAATCCCTACCTCGGAACCGCAGCAGTGCTGATGGCGATGCTGGACGGCATTCAGAATCGGATTTCCCCCGGCAAGCCTCAGGATAAAGACCTCTACGACCTCGAACCTGAAGAACGCGCAGGTCTTGAGTGCACACCGACATCACTGGAAGCGGCCCTCAATGCTCTTGAGAAAGACAACGAATTTCTTCTGCGGGGAGACGTGTTCACACCTGACGTAATCGAACGATGGATCAGTCATAAGCGGGAAGCTGACGTCAGTTCTGTTTTGCAGCGTCCACACCCGTACGAATTTGCCTTGTACTTTGACTGCTGAGACGACGGAGTTCATGCATAAGGCAACTTAACCGCTGCCATCGCGAGAACTGCTGCAATTCAACACCTCAGACTCGGCTGGATTGAGAATTTTTCATGCGTTTCTGCATTGTTGGCCGTCCAGAGTCCAGTGATCACCAAAGATCTGCTACTTTCAAGTGAGTCTTCTGGCGATGCAGCCTCGTGATCACGATTCTCTGATCCGGTTTCTGCATCGCTGTTTCAACGGATACAACCATGGCATTTCCAAAGCCTTTCTTTCGCTGGCGACCTCACCCATGGCACGGACTGGAAGTCGGTCCGAATCCTCCCAGCCTCGTGCATGCCTTTATCGAAATCTCGCCCTTCGATCTGGTCAAATACGAAGTTGACAAGGTGACGGGTTACCTTCGAGTGGATCGCCCGCAGCGAACGTCATCCCAGCCACCGGCGCTCTATGGGTTCATTCCTCGCACATTTTGTGGACAACGCGTGGCAGAATTGATGCCTCGTGCCCGCCGCGGCGACGGTGACCCACTGGACATCTGCGTCCTCAGTGAACGACCAATTACCAAATCAGAAGTCATCGTTAACGTGCGAGTCATTGGTGGACTGCAGATGATCGATGGCGGGGAAGCTGACGACAAGATCATTGGCGTGCTGGCCCAGGACAACATCTGGTCCCACGTCGAAGACCTTGACGAACTTCCCCAGGCGCTGGTCCAGCGATTACGACACTACTTCACCACTTACAAGGTGATGCCTGGCGACACGACACAACAGGTCTCGATTGACCATATCTACGACCGGGCGCATGCCGAAAAGGTCGTCCGAGCGGCAATCGCGGATTACGACGACGAGTTTGGCGGAACCTGAGAAACGGCGCAGGACTGTACCGAAGAATACCCGACAACATGGGTCATGAGGAATGATCACCGCCCCTCGGAAGTGCTCTTCCTGACTGCATCCGACTGTGGCGCTGAGCCTGTGGGCTCAGCGCTGTCTCGTCGTGGATGATCCTGAAAAAATCTGACCGTCAGTTCCGCGGCCCCTGTTGGATATTTGTGGCCCTGCTCAGTCAGCAGCGTCACAACCGGAGCATGAATCGGTGATGCAAACAGGGTGGCCCTGCCCTGCCACGGTACACCTGCCTGACACTGCTGGCGGGACTTCAGTATGTCGATCATCTGCTTCTGCCATTCATAACGCACCAACGGATCATTTGTGCCGGCGATATGCAGAACAGGTTTTGGCTTCAGTCGATCGCGCAACCGATAAGCAGCGGCGCCTGAGGGTGCCATCGCAGCAAAGACATCCCCACGTTCCGCCCACAGCAGATAGGTGAAGCCACCACCATTGGAATGTCCGGTTGAATAGATCCGGGCGTCATCGACCCGGAATTCCTTCCGGAGAGACCGCAGGACCTCGTCAAAGAACTTCAGATCACGATCCTGCTGATCACCACTTGTTTTCTGCCAACCGGACCTGCGTCCCTCCGGATCGGTCAGTTGTCCGGGCGTTTTCAGCCCCTGCATGTATACGACAATGGCCTCGGGCCATAACTCATGAATCCGGAAAGTTTTTGCCGCATTTGACATGCTTCCTCCGTGTCCATGAAAACCAAACACCAGAGGTGCGGGCTTTGATGCTGCATCTGTCGGCAGGTAAACGAGTGCCTCCCGTGCAACACCATCAACAGTCCACTTACGAATCTGAGGTTCCCTGCAGAGGGCCACGTTGCCTGTCAGGCACAGCAGCAACTGCAATACCAGCATTCTCACAAACAGTCTTTGTGACATGAACATTGAAGTGCTTTCTGTCGAAACGCGCGAGGCAACTGCGGGATCCGGAATACCAACACAGAAGTCAATGGCAGGTGAGACTTCCGGAATGCTGAGGGTCAAGGCCATTAACGGCGACGAAGGCGTTCGCGAACCGCGTTGAACTCATCAGGACTCAACTGCTGATCTCCATCCAGATCTGACTCTCGGAACGCGGCATCCAGTGCTGCTCGGCGTTCCTTCAGGCGAGGAAATCGTTCTGTGGCCTGCTGGAGTTCCATGGAACTGAGCTTTCCACTCTGATCTGCATCCAGCAGCATGAACATCGCTTCAGGCGTACCAGTGGCACCCTGAAAGCGCCCTGATGCCGGGGCGGTTCCCCGGGGAGCAAACGTCTCCACGTAGCCGATCATCATTTCCTCAAACGTCTGTTCCCCCCAGCGCACTTCCTGATCAGGGTTCGGATTGGCCGGATTGGCCTCGCTATTGTCATAAACGGCTGTCACGATGACTTTGCTGCCTTTTGGCAGAACTCGCGGCTCAGCATAATCATATCTCAGTTGCCAGTTGAAATCATATTGAGGGATATCAAGCAGGGTCTCCCGAGTCCCATCCGGCAGGTCTAGTTCGAAGCGAAACGCCTTCCCTCTGACATGCATATGGGCCATATAAGCCATCACCGGGATGTCCGTCGGAACGGGACGTGTCAGGGTTTCCACGTGATTTGCGGCTCGCGGCGGTATTCGGATGTTGACTGCGGCCAGTGGGATGGTGCTGACTTCCCAGGCAGGGGGTTCTTCGGCGAAGTACAAACCCAGCTTCACCTGATCCTCAGTCGCCGTTCCATTGGGAGTGTAGTGAATCTGAAAACGAATGATTGAGCCGGCCGGCAACCGACGGGCGAATCCCTTCGGATACATTTGTCCCGCGTTACCAGGAACATAGGCAGCCCAGTACGCTCCGATCCCGTCGTCTCGACGACGGTTTTCCTCGCCAGGTTCCTGAACGGTGACCAGAACGTGATGCACAACGCTGCGATCCGTCGGCTGAATTTCATAACCGCGTACCCAGACGTCTTCAGTTCCCGTCCAGTCAACTCGAATATTCTGATAGGCCATCGCGCCGGTCGCCCTGACTCGAATGGGTTTGGGAATCTGCACGATGGCATCCGGCTCACCGGCGTTCCATCCGGACGCGTAAGTCACGGGAGCCGGCGCATCCGCAGGATCTCCTTCGGGGCTGTCGCCTGCCAGCCAGTTCAGTAGATCTTCGCGATCCGCCGTTGTCAGCGAGCGATCGTTGGCCCACAGCGAATGCTGATCTGTCGTTTTTGCAGCAAACCATGGCGGCATAGTGGCATCAGCCACAACCTGACGAATCATAGCAGCATGTGCGAGCACCTCATCACGCGTATTCAACGAGAATGGGCCCACACCTTCATCACGATGGCAGGCGCCGCAGTTTTGCTGCACGATGCGGGAGATGCGATTATGCCACGTGATATTCCCAACGGCTTTTTCAGACGGCGGAAGATCCAGCAGACAGCCCGGCGCTGTGGTTGCGGTCACTTTCGGTGACTCCCCGGACAGCAGACTATCGAGGGCATCGCGAAGAAAGCTCCTGCGAGGCTGTTCGAGGGCGTATCCGATCCCGTACTGATCATCGACAGCCCCGTGGTAAACGATGGTGCGAGCAGAATCGAGGATCAGCACATCGGTCGTTGAGACTGCCCCAAGGTGCCCGGCAATCGACTCATCATGATCCTCCACATAGGCTGCACCAGGACTCAGAGATTCAGCCGCACGTGCCATTGCAACCTCTGAGTCTGAGGTGATGCAGTTGACAAGCACGAACCGCACGGGGCGATCAGCATACCGTTTCGATAATTCAGCAATTGTTGGCAGGTATTTCCTGCTCAGTGGACAACTGGTACTGGTCATGGCAAGGACGGTGAACTTTGCCGCTCCCGGTGCAGACAGACGAAGCTCGTTGCCCCGCACATCCCTGAACGCCAGATCCGCGACGTATCGTCCCCCGCGATGCTCGCCGGGTTTCAGTATTTGCGGCGATTTCGCAGAATCAGACCGAGCCTTCGAGGCCACCGAAGCGACGAGCATTGCTCTCCGCTCAGCAACCATACTGTTGACCTTGTCGCGGGTGATCTTTCCCGAGTTGATTGCGTCGCGAACCTCGGCAGGCGAAAGCTCTCCGCTCTGATCCACATCCACAGTGCTGAAAAGCGAGTCATCACCGACTTCGACTTTTGACAGTCCGCCGCTTCCGTCAACATCGAACAGCGCGAATCCGTCGGCCGGTAATTGAGTCTCCTGCGCTGCGCATACCGGTAGCCACAAAACGGCAGTCAGCAGAAAGCCGTGGAAACACCAGGAATGCGCGGCCGGCCGGAGATACAGATTCACAGAGTCTCCGGACAAAGAAACCTGTTGCATCGAAAAGCTCTTTCAGTCAGGACTCAACGGGACGGCAGGCTGAGGCGACGTGGCACAACGTTCTGAAGTGGGAACGAATTCCCCGGGCAGGACATGACAGCCACACCGGGTGATTCGAACACCTCTCGCCAACCAAATTCGGAAGAACCTGCGCGAGCAGGTGCTGGCATGAGGTGTCGGGGATCGATCGGTAGTTCGCAGTATAACCGGAATTCTGACCTGAAAACGCCCGAATTACTGAAGAGTTCGAGACTTCTCGCGACGAGGAGGCCACCACGATATTTTCAGAATGCAGTTGACGGTCCCAGCCTGCGATAAAACACGTTTTTTGCCTCCTGCCAGCCCCTGAATTGCGCTAACTCAGGGATTTTCAGGACCAAATCCGGAGCAATACGCTGCATCCCCGGTGGGTCAAAAGATGAACTCGTCGCGCAAAATGTGGAATTTCAGGAAAAAAGAGTGCCTGAAAACTGCTGTCGGACTGCCCGGAGACTTTGCGAACCCATGTTTGTTTGGCTATGCTCTTCACTGGAAATTGCAGAAGTTTTCAGAATTGAAACGATGACGCTGCCTCTGCGGGTCAGCCAAACGGAACAATCCATAGTGCTTCGCCGGTGCGAAATGAACCCACCTTCCTGGTGTTTTCACAACCGTGTGACAGGAAGTTTCTGCAAATCTTCTCTCAGCGGTGATCACCCTCCCGAAATTCGAAGTCAGACGAACACTCGGGAATTCCAGAACGCTGTCGCAGA